>JBKHWW010000177.1:0-6771 GCA_046566345.1 Actinomycetes bacterium | reverse complement strand
GCGACCGCCTATGGTTCACGCCCGACGGCCTGGAGCAGGCCACACGGCCTCGCGTGGCCGCGCGTCGGGCCGCTCGGCTGGCGCGCACGCTGGCCATGGTCAACCCGCGGTCAGAAGGCCACGCGGGGGTCGTGGTGGACCTCGGCTGCGGGATCGGCGCCGACGCGCTGGCCTTTGCCGAGGCCCGACTCGTCGTCGTGGCCGTCGAGCGCGACGAGGGCACGGCCGTCCTGGCCTCGGCGAATCTGGGTCGCGAGGTGATCGTCGGGGAGGCGGAAGAGCTCTGGCCCCGACTCGCGGCACCCGGCGTGGCCGTCTTCGCAGACCCGGCCCGGCGCACGGCGTCCGGCAGGACGTGGCGGGTGGAGGACCTCAGCCCCGGCTGGCCCTTCGTGGAGTCGCTGCTTGACGGCACGCGCGTCGCGTGCGTGAAGCTAGGGCCTGGAGTTCCGCACGCGCTCATCCCCGACGAGGTCGAGGCCGAGTGGGTCTCTGACGCGGGGACGGTGGTCGAGTGTTGCCTGTGGGCCGGGCCGGGGGCGTTCCCTGGGCGGCGCCGCGCGGTCGTTGACGGGGTCGAGCTTGTCGGCACGGGGCGCCTTCCCGCCGAGGGGGGCCCGGTGGGCGAGTTCCTGTACGAACCCGACGGTGCGGTCGTCCGCGCCGGGCTGGTGGATGAGTTCGCCGGCCTCGTCAAAGCGCATCGCTTGGCCGAGGGCATCGCTTACCTCAGCGCGCCGTGGAACATGCCGACTCCGTTCGCGACGGTGTTCGCCGTCCGCGAAGTGATGTCCTACGACGAGAAGATCCTCCGGGCCTGGGTGCGCGACCGTGGGGTCGGCACGCTGGAGATCAAGAAACGCGGCCTCGACGTCGACCCCGCCGAACTGCGCCGCCGGCTCAGGCCCCGGGGGAAGGGCGAGGCGACGTTGGTTCTCGCTCCGACCCGCGCGGGCGCGGTGGCCATCGTCTGCCAGCGCGTGGGACGGTGACACCCCGCTCAGGTGGTCGGCCTGGCGCCTGAGGTGGGCCTTCCGTAGGCCGAACGCACGTCGTGTGCCGTTCCGAACCGCCATTGCGAGATCGCCCCGGCGACGAACAGCGCCAGGTAGGCCAGATCCCACCACCACTGCTCTCGGATCAGCGTCGTCCACGATTCGGCGGCCATCTGATCGAGGTCGACCACGCCGGCCAACATCAACGCGCCGACAAGCGTTGCGCCGGCACCCACGCTGGCGCTGAAGAGCACCAGGAGCAGCTTGGGCAAGTTCGTCGCCAGCGCCAGCAGGGCGAGGATCGCAGCGCCAGCAAGCCCGAACAGCGTCGAAGGCCACCCACCGACGCCGAGAGCGGCACCCAGCCCCACGCCGAGCAGGTAGCCGGTGGAGCCTGCCGTCAGGATGATCCCGATCGCGTAGAAGGCGTAGGCAAGTCCGGCGAAGAGGATCGCGACGACCAGCGCCACCACCCAGGACAGGCCGGAGCCGAGCACCGAACCGGACGCCAGCGCACCGGTCAGGGCGACGCCGACCGCAAAGCCCACGAAGCCGCCCCAGAGGGCAATGAGGGTGCGAAGCGCCAGGAAGCCGCGGAAGCAGAAGAGGAGGCCCGCGACGACAGCGATCAGGCCGACGAAGGTGTTGTTCACGTGATCACCGCGCCGAAACGGAGGTGGGGTGGAAGCGCGAGAGGAGCACGACCCCCGCCACCGCGATCACGCACGCAACGATCATCATCAGCGCGGCCGTGGGCGTGATGTTGGCGCCCTCGCCCAGAACCGCGATGCCGAACAGCACGGCTGCGATCGGTCCGACCGCGTTCATGGCGCCCACGACCGTCTCAGCCGGGCCGTTGGCGTAGCCCTGCTGCATGAAGGCCGTGGCGACGAGCGCCCCAATTACGAGCATCACCAGCACCGCCCAGAAGGTGGCAGACGCGCGCCACGTGCCCGCGGCCACGAACTCCCCGGCGGCTTTCACCAGGCCGGATTCGAGGCCGAAGATCACCGCGCCGGCGGACGCCCACGCGAAGCACCGCAGCTCGCGGGGACCCCGCGCGCCGGCGAGCGCCAGCAGCCCCGAGACGGCAAAGACGATCAGCGAGCCCAGGATGAGCCCGGTGTCGTCGAACACGTCCTTCTCCACGGCGTGGAGCACGGCGATGACGGCGAACCAGACGGTTCCGCCGACGGCGAGGACCACGGCACTCCACAGTGCTGGAGTGATGCGGTGGCCGTGGATCCGGCTGGCCAGCAGGACGGTCCACGGCACAGCGAGGATGGCCAGCGGCTGCACGACGGTCACCGGCGCCATCAACAACGCGACGACCGAGATAGCGGCGCCCAGGCCGTTGAGGCCCATGCCCAGCCACCAACGCGGGGACTTCACCAGGGCCCACAGTTGGCCGCCGCTGAGGGATTCCTGCTGATCCGGGTCCTCGGACTGTGCTCCCACGACCTGGTGCTGGACGGTGGCCGCGAGGGCGAACAGGACGGTGGTGACCACCGTCAGGGCCACGGCCAAGGGGATGTTCTGGTTCATGCGCACCCTTTAGTGGAGGAGGGCACCAGTCGGGCGGGACGGGTGGCGGGTGCAGAATACCGCGACGGCGGTTCGCGGACGCCGCGGTGTCACCCTGACACGCTGCGTGTCCGGGGACTCGCCGCGATTAGCACTCGGGTTGAACGAGTGCCAGCGCGTGGCTAGAGTCGGCGTTGGCACTCGACCATCGAGTCTGCCAGTCCCTGGCGGCACCCGCGACGACGTCTGGGGCAGGCGTAATCGAAGAACCGAACGGGCCCCTCGTGGGCCCACACGCAGAAAGGGCACCATCGTGGCCGTCACGATCAAGCCGCTCGAGGATCGCATCCTCATCCAGCCCCTGGAGGCTGAGACCACCACCGCCTCGGGTTTGTACATTCCCGACACCGCCAAGGAGAAGCCGCAGGAGGGCAGGGTCATCGCGACCGGCCCCGGCCGCGTGGACGACAACGGCAACCGCATCCCGCTCGACGTGGCCGAGGGCGACGTCGTCATCTTCAGCAAGTACGGCGGCACCGAGGTCAAGTACGACGGGCAGGAGTACCTGCTCCTGAACGCCCGCGACATCCTCGCCGTCGTCACCAAGTGACCTTCGGCTCGACCAACAGGAAGCGGTAGTAGATGTCCAAGATCCTTCAGTTCGACGAGGAGGCGCGACGCTCACTGGAGCGTGGCGTCGACGCCCTCGCCAACACCGTGAAGGTGACGCTCGGCCCGAAGGGCCGGTACGTGGTGCTCGACAAGAAGTGGGGCGCCCCGACGATCACCAACGACGGCGTGACCGTCGCCAAGGAGGTCGAGCTCACCGACCCCTACGAGAACCTCGGCGCCCAGCTCGCCAAGGAGGTCGCCACCAAGACCAACGACGTCGCCGGCGACGGGACCACCACCGCCACGGTGCTGGCCCAAGCGCTGGTGCACGAGGGCCTGCGCGCCGTGGCCGCCGGGACCAACCCGATCGGGATCACGCGCGGCATCGAGGCGGCCGTCGAGGCCGTCTCCGCCGAGCTGGCCAAGGTCGCGAAGCAGGTCGAGACCACGGCCGACATGGCCAATGTGGCCACGATCAGCTCCCGTGACGAGGAGATCGGCGCCCTCATCGCCGAGGCGTTCGACAAGGTGGGCAAGGACGGCGTCATCACCGTCGACGAGTCCAATACCTTCGGCACCGAGCTCGAGTTCACCGAGGGCATGCAGTTCGACAAGGGCTACCTGTCGCCCTACATGGTGACCGACCCCGAGCGCATGGAGGCCGTCCTCGAGGATCCCTACATCCTCATCAATTCGGGCAAGATCAGCTCGATGAACGACCTGCTGCCCATCCTGGAGAAGGTCATCGGCGTGTCCGGCACGCTGTTCATCGTGGCCGAGGACGTCGACGGCGAGGCCCTGTCCACCCTCGTGGTGAACAAGATCCGCGGCACGTTCACGTCGGTGGCCGTCAAGGCGCCTGCCTTCGGCGATCGCCGCAAGGCGATGCTCGAAGACATCGCCACCCTGACCGGTGGCACCGTCGTCTCCTCCGAGGTCGGGCTCAAGCTCGACCAGGTCGGGCTCGACGTTCTCGGGCGCGCGCGCCGCATCCTGGTCACCAAGGACAACACCACCATCGTCGACGGGGCCGGTAAGGCGTCCGCGGTGGCGGGTCGCGTCGAGCAGCTGCGGGCCGAGATCGCTCGTACCGATTCGGACTGGGATCGCGAGAAGCTCCAGGAGCGAGTCGCGAAGCTGGCCGGCGGCGTCTGCGTGATCAAGGTCGGCGCGGCCACTGAGGTCGAAATGAAGGAGAAGAAGCACCGCATCGAGGACGCCGTGAGCGCAACCCGTGCGGCGATCGAGGAGGGGATCGTCGCCGGCGGCGGCACCGCCCTGGTTCACGCTGCTTCTGTCCTCGCTGACGGCCTGGGTCGTGTGGGTGACGAGCGGGTCGGCGTCCAGATCGTGGCGAAGGCCCTGGTCGAGCCCACCCGCTGGATCGCCGAGAACGGCGGCGAGCCCGGCTACGTGATCGTGGCCAAGGTCAAGGAGCTGTCCAACGGCAACGGCTACAACGCCGCGACCGGTGAGTACGTCGACCTGATCAAGGCCGGCGTCATCGATCCGGTCAAGGTGACGCGTTCAGCCCTGGCGAACGCGGCGTCCATTGCCGCGCTGCTGCTCACCACTGAGACCCTTGTGGTGGAGAAGCCCGAGGAGGAGCAGGAGGACGCGCACCGCCACTGAGCCGTGCGCCCGTTGCTTGCCACGTGTTTCGGGGCCCTCGCTGATGCGAGGGCCCCGATTCGTGTGTTGCGTGGTGGCCAGGCAGGGTGGCGCCTGCGGTGTCGGACCGACCCCAGGTGCTGGTGTGCCCCGGGGTCTGAAGCGCGGCCGGTGGTGGGGCCGGCTCCTGAGGTCCGTCGCGTCCGCGCTGGGTGGAGCGCTCGCGCCGTGTGTATCAGTTGACCCCTGGGGCGGCAGTGTGCGCAAGCGTGCAGGGTTGGTATGGTCATCTTGATCACACAATCGCTCGAGCGGGTGGCCTGGTTGATCAATTCGCAGGAGGACGTGGTGTACCAGCTCGACGAAATCGACCGGCTGCTTCTCTTGGAGCTCGACGCGGACCCTCGGATGACCGTGCTGCTGTTGGCGCAGAACACGGGGCTCGCCCGAGGCACTGTCCAGGCGCGTCTGGAGCGCTACCGAACCGAGGGGCTGCTGCGGTTGGCGTCCACGCTCGTTCCGCCCGCCGCGCTCGGACGGGGTTTGGCAGGCAGCGTGTCCGCCGAACTCGACCAGCACCGGCTCGACGAGGCGATCGCGGCGCTGGCGAAGATTCCCGAAGTGCTCGAGTGCCACGCGCCTGCGGGCGACACCGACCTTGTCATCCGGGTGGTGGCCAAGGATCCCGACGACCTCTATCGGGTGGCCGAAGACATCCGTCTGTGCCCCGGGATCCTGCGCACGTCCACGAGCGTCTACCTGCGCGAGGTCATTCCCTACCGCGTCCGGCCCCTGTTGCGTCTAACGAGGCCGGGCCGCCCACGGTCCTCCGCTGGCGGACTGCGCTAGACACGGGGTCCCGTCGGCGCCGTAGCTGAGTGCTGTCTGCGCTGCTAGCGGATAGGCGCGCCGCCGATCTGCCAGAGCGAGGAGCTGAGCTGTCTGGGCGCTTCTACTGCGCAGCGGTACTGCCCGGGGGCGGTCAGAATCACGACCTCCAGCTTCTCGGTTGGCGAGTCGAAGGTTCGGTTCGTGTAGCGCCGGGCCGCGTCGTCGCAGGCCTCTTCTGCGGTCTCCTGGGCCTCGTCGAGCCACGGCCCCACATACTCGATCAGGTGGGGCGAGGCGCAGGAGACCTCTGGGCCGGAGCCGGTCGCGAAACAGAGGCTCAGGATGGTCGCGCTCTCGGGCGCGGGAAGGCGCCGGATGTCGTCGGCGGACGCCCCCGCTCGCCCCGCGACGCTGCCCGGCCTGAGTAGGCATTCGCCGTCCACGACGCCGGCGCGAAGGTCCAGCTGCCGGAGGGACGGGTCGATTCCCAGCGTTCGCACGGCGTCCTCAGGAGTGCAGCGGTCGGTT
This sequence comes from Actinomycetes bacterium, assembly GCA_046566345.1. Taxonomy (GTDB): domain Bacteria; phylum Actinomycetota; class Actinomycetes; order Propionibacteriales; family Propionibacteriaceae; genus Propioniciclava. The sequence goes on along the minus strand of JBKHWW010000177.1, from coordinate 670 downwards.
GTGACGACAAGGCTCGAACCACTGTCCAGGCACGAAGCCTCCCGTCCGTCCTCGGCTCGGCAGTTCGCCGCGACGGAAGTGATAACCGCCCCCTCGCTCGGCGTGGCCGGCGGGGGCGGCGCCCCGGTGGTGAGGGGAGCGGTGGGTGGAGCTGGGCTAGTGTCGGGCGGTCCTGCCGCGGAGAGCAGCGGAGGAATCAGGGCCAGCACGGCGGCGATCGCCCCGACTACTCCGGAAATCGCCCCTACTCTGCCCCAGTCAGCCACGGCTACCCCTCGATCACGGCGCTGGTGACCAGGCCGACCGCGTGACCGGAACAGGGGGAGGGGTTCTTCACCTGCAGCTTGACCACAGCCACCCCGGCCAGGGACGTCGTGAACTCCACGGTTTCCTTGAAGGCGATCCTTTTGGTCTCAATTTGGCGGCCATCCACGACCAGCGCCCACTCGAGGCTCTCCTCGGAAGAGGGTGAGGACATAGCCTGGGCGACCTCGAATGTAAGGGTGCCCTGGTTCTCGGCGAATCGGAATTCGAGCTCGCGGGGGCCGGAGGCCCGACAGGTCACGTTTGAGCCCAGCGCCTGGACCGCGTCCGCGCGCCCGACTGGCTGGAAGCTGCTCTCCTGCCAGCCGTCGGCCGAAAAGGCGTCCGACCTCGTGAGACGACGCTC
>JBKHWW010000176.1:0-5321 GCA_046566345.1 Actinomycetes bacterium | reverse complement strand
GCATAAGTTCAACATCGAACTGACCACGCGGATCATCGAGCGACTGCGCATCTGGGGGATCGCGCCCGCACCGGGGCGTTACGAGCGTGTCGGTACGGTGCGCGCCATGGAACTGGCCACGCGACGGGAGTGGACGTCGTCGGAAGGCGATCACCTCACATCCCACGCCGGCGACTACTGGGTGATCGACGACCTCGGTCAGGGCCGCGGGGTCGCCCGTGACAAGTTCCCCCTGCTCTACGCCCCCACGGGGGCACCGGGTACGTACCGCCGTGTGGGCTCGGTGTCGGCCCGCCGGGCGATGTCCCCAGAGTCGGTCGTCTCGCTCGAGGGTGACGTGGCAGTAATGCCCGGCATGTGGGTGCTGACCGACGACGAGGGCGACACATGGGCAGTGGCGCACGACTACTTCGTGCGCCGTTACCGTCCGACGATTCAACCGGCCAGCTCGCCGGAGCGCGAGGTGTAACGGCGGCTCGTGGCCCTGGACGCGGCGTACCGTTGCTGGCGTGCCCCCACCGCTGGTCGTCCTGCTGCACGGTACGCGCTTCAACGCACGCTCGTGGGCTGGCTACGCCGAGCTTCTGGACGCCGACGTGCGGGCCGTCGACCTGCCGGGACACGGGGTCCGGGCCGGGGAACCCTGGAGCACCGAAGCCGCGCTCGCCGTCATCGACGAGACCGTCGCGGACGCCGCTCCCGGAACACCCATCGTGCTCGTGGGGCACAGCCTCGGCGGATTCGTGGCCACCGCCTGGGCCCAACGTCACCCACACTCGCTCACGGCCCTGGTCCTCGTCGGGGCGACCGCCGACCCGAGCCGACACCCTCTTCTCACCCGCCTCTACACCGGCTTCGCCGGGTTGCTCCCGATCATCGGCCCCGATCGCATGTCCGCTCTGGCCAACGCGGTGCTCCGGGTCATGGGTCTGCGCGGCGACGCCATCCCGGACGCCACCGGCTACGCCGTCGCCCCCGACGCCTGGCACAGTGTGGTGAGCGAAGCAGGCTGCCACCAACTCCGCGACGTGACGTGCCCGGTGTTCCTGGTCACCGGCCACCTGGACCAACTCGGCGTCGACCTGCGCGCCTACGCCGCCGCGTGCCGCGACCCCCATGTCGTCGTCGTCCCGATGGCCACGCACCTGCTGCCGTTCACCCACCGCGAGCACCTGGCGGCGGTCATCCGACGCGCCACCTTGGGCCCCGACCTGCGGTAAGCCGTGCGACGCAGCGTCCTCGGGCGTGCACCCAGCCCCACCGCCTAGGGTTAGAGCATGGTCGACAGCGACAACGTCATCCCCTTCCCCAACGGACGCCGGGGGTCGGACACCGGCGACGCCGACGAACTGGCCCAAACCCTCATGGATCAGGCAGGGGGTCCGCACGCCGCATTGGAGATGCTGCAACAGTGGATGGCGACCCACGATGACATGCTCCACGCGCGACTGGCCCGCCCGCAGCCCACCCTGCTGCCGCGGCGTCCGGAGCGGGTGGCATACACGGTTAGGGTCGACCTGGAGGGCGCGAAGCCGCCCATCTGGCGCCGGCTTCGCCTGGCCAGCGACCTGACCCTCGATCACGTCCACGGCGTCCTTCAGGTGGCCATGGGTTGGACCGACTCGCACCTGCACCACTTCAAGGCGGGCCCCGACCGCAAGGACTTCCAGATGGTGCCGTTCCTGACCAGCTACGACCTGATGGAGGGCGAGGACGACGGCATCCCTGAGGAAGGCGTTCGCCTCGACGAGGTCATCACCGAACCGGGCCACCGGGTCTTTTACGAGTACGACTTCGGCGACTCCTGGGAGCACACCATCAAGCTCGAGAAGATCGAGCCGTGGCGAGACGGCGACCCTGTCGCCCACTGTCTCGACGGACGCCGAGCGTGTCCTCCGGAGGACGTGGGCGGCATTCACCTCTACCACGAGGTGTTGGACGCCCTGGGCGGGAAGGTCCACGAGGGCGACCGCGAATGGATGGCCGAGCGTCTGGACTGGCTACCACCCGACTTCGACCCGGCCGCCTTCGACCGCGATGAGACGAACGAGAGGCTGGCGGCCGATCCACTGCCCGACTTGGCCGCATGGCACGACGGCATCCCCGCGCTGCTACTGGCGACAGGGGGCTCGCTTCTTTCTCCCGTGACCCATCTGGTCGCTCAGGCGACCTCCCAGCGGGTCGACCTGACCGATGAGGAGACCGACTCCGCCGCCCGGCGGTACACGGCCTTGCTCCGGGCGGTCGGGGATGGACTCACCCTCACCGCGGCCGGCTACCTCCCGCCACGGATCGTGGCGACCCTGTTCGCCGAACTCGACCTCGACGAGGTCTGGATCGGCCGGGGCAACCGCGAGGACCTGACTGCACCCGTGCTGACGCTCCGGGAGAGTGCCACCGCGCTCGGCCTCGTGCGCAAGTCCCGGGGCAGGCTCACCGTGACCGCCGCCGGCAAGAAGTGCGCCGCTGACCCCCACGCGCTGCTGAGGCACATTGCGGGGCGCCTCCCGGCCGGACGACGCGACAGCGAGAAGGACGCCGGCCTGTTGGCCCTGCTGCGGACCGCCGGCGGAAAGCCGGTGCGCTGGGACGACGAGGAGTTCGGCGTCCTGTTCTCCCTGGTCGGCTGGGTTTCCCAAGGCGGGCGTCAGGCCGCTGCGGCCTACCACTCCGCCCGGCCCACCCTCGACGTGCTCGACCAGCTCGCCGGTTGGGGCGGGGCCCCCGAGTCACGGGCCCGCATCGCGAACTCGCTCCTGCAGCGGCGCTGAGCGGAGCTGGCCCCAGCGGCACCGCCCCAGGACGCATCGCCTCAGGAGGCACCCCCAGGGGAGAAGGCCGCGGCGTCCACCGCCCCGGGTGGCATCCGCAGGCCGGCCACGAGCGTCAGCGCGGCCACGACGACGACGGCGCGGAACACCCAGGTGGAGGCGTCCACGATGGTGGCGTAGTCGTGCTCGCCTTGCCCGGCGGCGATCAGGTGATTAGCGATCGCGCCGAGGACGGCCACCCCGACGGCGCTGCCAGCCGAGCGCGCGAAGACGTTGATTCCGGTGACCACGCCCCTCTCATGCCACTCGACGGACGCCTGCGCGGAGATCAGCGACGGTGCGGCCGTCCAGCCCAGCCCGAACCCGATCACGAACGACACCGCGGCCACCGCCACCACGTTCGGGGTCGGCCCGACGAGCGCCAACCCGATGGCGCCAGCCAGCGCGATCGAGCTGCCCCACAGAACCGCTGTCCGGTAGCCGTGGCGCAGGTAGACCCGCCCGGCCATGGAGGCGGCGAGCGGCCAGCCGAGGGTCAAGGCGGCGACGGCCGCGCCGGCGACAAGGGGCACCGCCCCGAGGGCGTTTTGCAGGTAGGGCGGGACGAAGCTGGTGATGTCGATGAGCAGGGCGCCCACCCCCAGCGACACGAGGGTGGTGGTGAGGATGAGCGGTCGCCGGAGAAGGCTGAGGTCGAGAATCGGCTCGGCCGCCCGGCGCTCCACCGCGACGAACGCCGCCAGCGCGACGCCCCCGACCGCGAAGCTGAGCACGCTCGGCAGCGACGCCCACGCCCAGGCGTTGCCGCCCTCGAGCAGGCCGAGGATCACCGCGGTGAGGCCCACGGTGAGGGACGCCGCTCCCGCGATGTCGATCCGGTGCCGGCGAGGTTCGACGCGCTCGTGGAACGATCTGACCAGCGCCCACGCCGCGATCAGGCACAGCGGGATGTTGACGAAGAAGATCCAGCGCCAGGACAGGAACTGGGAGAACACGCCCCCCAACGCGGGCCCCACCACCGAGGCGACCGCCCACACACTGGCGATGTAGCCCTGCACCAGCGCGCGCTCGGCGACCGTGTAGATGTCCCCGATGATCGTCATCGCCATCGGGGCGGCCGCGCCCGCCCCGAGGCCCTGGACCACGCGGCAGGCGATCAGCACCGTCATGTTCCAGGCGACCCCGGCGAGGACGGAACCGAGCAGGAACAGCCCGATGCCAATCAGCACGATGGGTTTGCGCCCGATCGTGTCGGCCAGTTTGGAGTAGATCGGCACCGACACCGCTTGGGCCAGCAGGTACACCGAGAACAGCCACGGGAACTGGTTGAACTCGCCGAGTTCGGCCACCACCGAGGGAACCGCGGTCGCCAGGATGGTCGCGTCGATGGCGATCAACCCCGTGGTGAGCATGAGAGCGGCCAGCACCGGTCCACGTTCGGAGCGGAACCCGACCGTGCCGTGCCCGATGTCCTTGCCCGCGGTCGCCCCATGCTTCGGTGCTGCCGGTCCCGGCGAGGGCGTGGTCGTCATGCCCACCCCAACCACGAGGAGCGCCCTGCCATTCCCTCGGCGCCCTCGCTCTGCACGGCGCATGCGCGAGTCATCTGCCCCAGTCGTCGGCGGGTTGCTCCCTCCTCGGAGGGGTGGCCGGGTCTGACGAGTCGCGCCTACGCTGGAACATGACCGTCGGCGACTGGGGCGTCCGCCCTCTCCTGTTGGCCGTGGAAACCGATCCCACGCGCTTGGCCAGGACCGAGACCGAACTCGCGCGCAGCTTCGGCGCCTCGTACCGCGTCCGGGGCGAGCCCACGGCGTCCGACGCCCTGCGTCTGCTCGAGGGTGCGGACGCCCGCGGCGAGCCCGTCGGCCTCGTGGCCTTCGCCGAAGCGCTCCCCGAGGCCGAGAGGCGAGCCCTTCTCGCCTCCGCCCGCTCCCGCCACCCCGAAGCCCGCCGGTGCTGCTCATCGACTGGGGCGACTGGTCGCTGCCTGAGGTGGCGCAGATGATCCTGCGCGGAACCGCAATCGGCGACCTGCACACCTACGTGCTCCGACCCTGGACGGAGGGCGACGAACTCGTCCACCGGACGATCGCCGAGATCGTCCAGGACTGGTCACGAGCCGACCCGCGCACGCGCCGCGAGGTGGTGGTCGTCGCCGACGGGCGGTCCGGCCGCGCCTTCGAGGTCAGCGACCTGCTGCACCGCAACCGGATCCCCTACACATTCCGGGACCGGGCCTCCGAGCCCGGCAAGCAGGTGCTGGCGGCGGCCGCCCCCGAGAGCGACGGCGAGGTGGTGCTGTGGCTGCCCGCCCTCGGGGGGGCCACGTTGGTCGACCCCACCGACGCCGAGGTGCTGGACGCCTGGGGCCTGCGCACCTCGCTCGCGGGCGCCCCGGACCAGGTCGACCTCTTGGTCGTCGGCGCCGGGCCATCCGGCCTAGCCGCCGCGGTCTACGGTGCTTCGGAGGGGCTGTCCACCCTCGTGGTCGAACGCGACGCGATCGGAGGGCAGGCCGGCACGAGCTCGCTCATCCGCAACTACCTG
>JBKHWW010000175.1:0-2948 GCA_046566345.1 Actinomycetes bacterium | reverse complement strand
CGCCCGCCAGCGGGTGCTGATGATCCCGTTTTTCCTGGTCCTCCTCGCGTTGCCCAAGCCGCTAAGCAAGAGGGAACGCAGACACTCGCAGCGGAAGGAACAGTCGTATGCCTACGCCTGGTGAGTCAGGGGAACGGCGTCCGTACGACCCCACCCGCGGCGTTCGAGGCCTGCTGAAGCGTGCACTGGCCGCGCTGCCGGCGGGCGCGCCGGCGTCCGGGGCCAGCCTGTTGATCTACCACCGTGTCGGCGGCGGAACCGCCAACGAACTCGACGTGCCCGCCGAGTCCTTCGCCCGGCACCTCGATCTCCTCGCCGGCCACGACGTCGTCTCCCTCGACGAGGCCCTGGACCGCCTCGAGGCAGGCGACGCGCGCCCCTGCTTCGTGCTGACCTTCGACGACGGGTTCGCCGACGTGTACCAGCACGCCTGGCCGCTGCTCCGCGAGCGCCAGCTGCCGTTCACGATCTACCTCGCCACGGCTTACATGGGCCAGCCCATGCAGTGGGAGGGCGCCACCGCCAAGGGTGAGCCCGGCCTAGGCCTCTCCTGGGAACACCTTCGCCGCATGGTCGACTCCGGGCTCTGCACGGTGGGCAACCACACGCACACTCACGTTCGGCCAGAAGTGCTCACCGAGGCCGAGCTGGACGCCTGCAGCGAGGCAATCTACGCGCGCCTCGGCGTCCGGCCCCGGCATTTCACCTACCCGTGGGGTATCTGGGTCCCGGCGATGGAGGACGCCCTCCGCGAGCGCTTCCGCAGCGCCTCCACGGGAAAGCTGGGGCGCAACCTGCCCGGCGCGGACCTGATGCGCCGGAAGCGGATTCCCGTGCGTCGGACCGACCCCGACGCCTTTTTCGCGGCGAAGCTCGCCGGCTCACTCAGCGGCGAGCGCTTCTACGGCTCGTTGGTTGGCGCAGCCAAGACTGTCTTCGCGCCCGTGCGGGCGCTGCGTCAGCGCGCCGCCAGCTCGGCGTAGACGCGCTCCTGTTCGGTGACGGCCGTCCGCACGTCGTAGTCCACGGCCCGCTCGCGGGCCGCCTCCGCCAGCGAGCGGCGGAGGTCGTCGTCGCGCGCCACCTTCACCAGCGCATCTGCCAGCGCCTGCGCGTCCGACGGCGGGACGAGCAAGCCCTCCCGACCCTCGCGGACCTGCCGCGGCAGGCCACCCACTGACGTCGCAACCACGGGCAAACCGGCGGCGAAGGCCTCCATGACCGCCACCGGCAGCCCCTCGTGGGCCGACCCCAGGCAGAAGACGTCGGCGGCGGCCATCAACTCGTGCACGTCGCGCCGGAAGCCGAGCAGCTGGAACGCCTCACCGAGCCCCAGTTCGCTGTGCAGGGCGCGGATCTCCGCTTCCAGCGGCCCTTGACCGACGGCCGCGAACCGGAGCCGCGGCTCGGCGTCCACCGCGAGGCGGGCCGCCTCAAGCAGGTTCGGGTAGTCCTTGTTGCGCCGGAGGTTCGCGACGGTGAGGACGAGAACCTCGTCGTCGTCGACGCTCAGCTCACTCCGCAGCCGGGCGCGTGCGTCGGCGTCCGCGGGGATCTCGGTCGTGTCGATCCCGTGGATCAGCACCTGGTAGCCGCGGCGCCGCGACGGCCACATGGTGTCGCGCACCTGCTCCGAGACCGCCCAGTGGTGGTCGTCCAGGGGCGTGGTCAGCCCGTTGAGCAGGCGGGTGGGCGCCCGGTGGCTGGACCATTCGTTGTGCTCGGTGGTCACCACGGCCGGACGCCGGCGCCGCGGCAGCGTCCGGGCCAACAGGCGGGCCAGGGACGCCAATACGGGGGAGTGAGCGTGCACCACGTCGGCGTCCGCGACGGCCTTGCGCAAGTCGGCCAGCCAGCCCAGACGCGAGCGGGATCCGGCGCCCAGCCGCACCGGGGTGATGCCCGCGGCCTCGAACTCGGGCACCAGGTGGGTCTTGTCGGGCCGCACGTAGGCGACGGTGTAGTCGAAGCGCCCGTGGTCGGCGACCTTCGCGGCCAGGAGGAGCAGCTGCTCGGCGCCGCCGGGGCCCAGGCCCTTGACGAGCCACAGCACCTTGGTTCGGGCCACTTCCATCGTCCTCCGTTCGCGGGCAGTCCCCGCGTTGTCGGTGGGTGGCCCTAGGCTGGCAGCAGTCTAGAGCAACGCCTTGAGGAGCACCCATGCACAAAGTCCGGGCACAAGACCTCGAGATCCGCCCCGCAACGACGGCCGATGACCCCGAGGTCATCCCCATGTTGCGGGCGGCGCTGAAGAAGTCCGACGACCCGCACTACGAGGCGTTCCTGCACTGGAAGCACCGGGAGAACTCGTTCGGAGTCTCGCCGGCGTGGGTCGCCCTGCACGAGGGCCGCGCGGTGGGGTACCGGACGTTCCTGCGCTGGCGGTTCGTCAACGACGAGGGTAAGAAGGTGACGGCGGTGCGTGCCGTCGACACCGCCACCCACCCCGACTACCAGGGCCTGGGCATCTTCCGCACGCTCACGCTGCGCGGGGTCGCCGATCTCACCCTGGCCGGCGACGGCATCGTGTTCAACACCCCCAACGACCAGAGCCGCCCCGGCTACCTCAAGATGGGGTGGAGCGTGGCGCGCCGGCTGCCCGTCGGCGTCCTGCCCGCGGGGGCCAGGTCCTTGCCGCGGATGGCGAACTCGCGGGTGCCGGCCGCCCTGTGGTCCGAGCCCACCTCGGCCGGCGCCGACGCCGCCGAGGTCTTCGCTGAGACCGGCGTCGCCGAGAAGTTGCTGGAGCACGCGCCCACCAAGGGGTTCCGCACCGACCGGACGCCCGAGCACCTCGCGTGGCGCACCAAGTTCGGTCCACTGTGCTACCGGGTGCTGCTGGCGTCCGAGAACGATCCGGCCGAGGGGGGCGTTGTGTTCCGGCTGCGACGCCGGGGCGGCACCATCGAGGCGGCCATCATCGAGCAACTCGTCCCCGACTGGGCCAC
>JBKHWW010000174.1:0-8151 GCA_046566345.1 Actinomycetes bacterium | reverse complement strand
CTCGCGGTTGCGCTCGTACTCGACCTCCATGTTGAGCTGCATGGCGTTGTTGGTGCCGAAGAAGTCGGCGATCACAGAGTGGTCGATCACCATCTCGGCCGGCGACAGCGGGTTGACCTTGGCCGGGTCGCCCCCCAGTTCGGCGACGGCCTCGCGCATGGTGGCCAGGTCGATGACGCACGGCACGCCGGTGAAGTCCTGCATGATGACGCGGGCGGGCGTGAACTGGATCTCCTGAGACGGCTGGGAGTCGGCGACCCACGCGCCCAGCGCTGTGATGTGGTCGGCGGTGATGTTGGCGCCGTCTTCGGTGCGCAGCAGGTTCTCCAGCAGCACCTTGAGGCTGTACGGCAGGGTCTGGGACCCCTCGACCGCGTCAACGCGGAAGATCTCGTAGGTCGTGCCGCTCGACTCGAGGGTCGATTTGGCTCCGAAACTGTTCGCGCTCATGCGCCATCTCCTGTTCGACGTTGTACAGAGAACTTATCTCGACATCGAGATACTACCTCATGCCGAGCCACAAGGGGAAGGCTAATCCAAAACGCCAGGGGGGGACGTCAGGCCGAACGAGTCGCCCTCCGCCGGTCGGCGTAGAGGGCGCGCAACTCTTCGTCGTTCATCATGAGGTAGACAAGCCCGCAATTGTGGGGGCCGTCGGCTCCGGGTGTGCACAGCGAACAGGCGTCACCCGGCCGCAAGGGGCAGCGAGGCTCCACATAGCGATTCATCCATTACCTCCGGCCACACATTCTACCGGGGCACGAGGAGGGCCACACACTCGACGTGGTGCGTCATCGGGAACAGGTCAAACGCCCGGACGCTCTCCGCCTGGTAGCCGGCATCGGACGCGACGGCCAGGTCGCGCGCCAGTGCGGCGGGGTCGCAGGCCACGTACGCGATGGCGCGCGGGCGACGGCGGCACACCTCGTGCAGGACGCCGCGGCCCGCCCCCACCCGCGGCGGGTCGAGCACGACCAGGTCGACGCGTCCGCGCAGGCGGCGAAGCACGAGGTCGACCGGGCCGGCGTGGAACCGGGCCCCCGGCACGTTCCCACGCGCGAGCGCGACCGCGTCCGCGGATCCCTCGACACCGGTGACCGTGACGCCGGCGTCCGCCAACACGCCGCTGAACAGGCCGACCCCACAGTAGAGGTCCAGAGCGCGCTCGCCCGGCGCGGGGGCGAGGGCGCCGAGGACGGCGTCCGCCAAGACGTCGGCCGCCTGCGGGTGCACCTGCCAGAAGCCGTCCGCGCGCACCGCCCAGGTGCGGGCGGCGGCGCGCTCGCGCACGACCACATCCTCGCCTGGGTGCAGCCAGACGGGTCCGTCGAGCGCGTCGGCGCCGACCAACGTGTCCTCCCCGCCGGCGGCGGCGTCGGGCCGGGCCAACGCCGGGGACGCGATCAGGCACCCCTGCTCAGGCAGCTCGACCACCTCATGGGAGCCTTTCGCCCGCAGTCCCCACCCGTCGGGGCTGCGGTGGTAGCGCATCCGCCGGCGCCAGCCGAGGGAGTCTGGGACCAGGGCCTCGACGCTTCCGTCCCAATCGAGCCCGGCGAGCCGGCGCAGCTGCTCGGCGACGACCTGTCGCTTCAGCTCGCGCTGGTGTCCCACCTCGACGTGCTGGAAGTCGCACCCCCCGCACGCGCGGGCCACCGGGCACGGAGCGGTCACGCGGTGAGGACTCGGATCGGCGACGGCCACCGCGTCGGCGAACGCGTACCGCTTCGCGAGCCCTGTCACCTCAACGGTGACCACCTCACCTGCGAGCGCGTGTCGCACGAACAGCACCCGGCCCTCGTGGCGGGCCACCCAGTGCCCCCCGTGGGCGACGGCGCCCACGCGGACGCCCTCGAAGCGGTCGCCGACCCGCCACGGGTCCTCAGTCGTCAAGGTGCGCTCCGGAGTGCACGGTCCCCGTGCCCGGGCGGCGCCACGCCGCCGTGTCGCTGCGTTCGGCGCGCTCGATGGCGTACCGCGAGGAGGCGAGCTGGTACGGCACGGCGGTAGTGATGACGCCCGGCATGAAGGCGAGCCGCGCCTTGATGAGCAGCGACGTCTGGTTGTGCAGCAGCCGCTCCCACCAGTGCCCCACCACGAGCTCGGGGATGTACACCATCACCACGTCCCGGGGGTTGCCCGAGCGCAGCCCCTTGACGTAGCTCAGGAACGGCGCCACCAGCTCACGGTAGGGCGAGGCGATCACCTTCAGCGGGACGCCGGAGCCCAGCTCCGTCCACTCCTGCTGGATGTGGGCGACGCGATCGGGGTCGGCGGCGACGGTGACGGCCTCGATGGTGTTGGCACGACTGGCGCGCGCGTAGCTGACCGCACGCATGGTTGGCTTGTTGAGCTCCAGCACAAGAATCACTGCGCGCACCCGGCTGGGCAGGGTGCGCGACTCCGATTCCTCCAGCGCGGTCTCCACGGCGACATGGTCGTAGTGCCTGGCGATCCCGCGCATCAGGAAGAACAGCCCGGCCATCGCGAGGATCGCCAGCCAGGCCCCGTAGAGGAACTTGCTGGCCAGGACGATCACCAGCACCGTTCCGGTGAACGTCAGCCCCACGCCGTTAATCGCCCGGGAGCGCTGCATCCGGGCACGGACAGCCCCGTCCGCCTCGGTGGCCAGGTGCCGGGTCCAGTGGCGGAGCATGCCCAGCTGGCTGACCGTGAAGGAAACGAACACCCCGACGACGTAGAGCTGGATCAGGGCCGTGACGCTGGCGTTGAAGGCCACGACCAGGCCCACCGCGGCGAGGGCGAGCAGGATAATGCCGTTGCTGTAGGCGAGCCGGTCACCGCGCGTGTAGAGCGCCTTGGGGAGGTACCCGTCCCGGGCAAGGATCGACCCCAGCACCGGGAAGCCGTTGAAAGCTGTGTTGGCGGCCAGGAACAGGATGACCATCGTCATGACGATGACCAGCGCGAAGCCAATGGGGAAGGAGTCGAACACGGTGGAGGCCAACTGGGCCATCACCGTCTGACCGTGCTCGGTGACCGGGACACCGTCGTCGGTGAAGTAGACCCCCGCGTGCTCGTCGACCATCTTCGCCCCGGTCAGGTTGGCCAGGGCGATGATCCCGCCGAGCATGCTGATCGCGACGGTGCCGAGGAGGGCGAGCGTGGTCGCGGCGTTGCGGCTCTTCGGCTCGCGGAACGCCGGAACGCCGTTGCTGATCGCCTCCACCCCGGTAAGGGCGGCCGAGCCCGAGGAGAACGACCGCGCCAGCAGGGCGACCAGGGCGAAGCCGGTCAGCTGTTCGTAGAAGGGGTCGCCCACCACGCCGTAGCCCGCCGTCGGCGCGGCCAACGGCTCCCCCTGCACCAGGATGCGGAACAGCCCGAACCCGATCATGCCCAGCACCGCGATCATGAAGCCGTAGGTGGGAATCGCGAACAGGGTGCCCGACTCGCGAACCCCGCGCAGGTTGATCGCCATCAGGGCGAGGATGAGCACGGCCGCCACCGTGCCCTCGTGGCCGATGATCGCCGGGAACAGCGCCTTGGCGTTCTGGACGCCCGAGCTGACCGACACCGCGACGGTCAAGATGTAGTCGACCAGCAGGGCACTGGCCACGGTGAGGCCCGCGTTGCGGCCCAGGTTCACCGTGGCCACTTCATAGTCACCGCCGCCGGAGGGGTAGGCGTGCACCGTCTGCCGGTACGACATCACGACCACGAACATGACCAGGGCGACACCCAGGGCGATCTGCCACGAGAACGCGAACCCGGCGACGCCGGCGAGGCTCAGGGTGAGCAGGATCTCGTCGGGCGCGTAGGCCACCGACGAGAGGGCGTCCGAGGCGAACACCGGCAGGGCGATGCGCTTGGGGAGCAGCGTCTCACCCAGCTGGGCGCTCGCCAGCTTCCGGCCGACGAGCAGGCGCTTGACGGCGTCAGTGAGGTTCACGGGGCTACACTCTAGACCTGCCGCGTCAGGGTGCCGTGGCCTGGTGCCTCCCCGAGGCAGCAGCCCGCCAGGAAGGTGTTTTCCGGGTGCACATCGTCATCATGGGGTGCGGTCGCGTCGGGTCTTCGCTCGCGCGGGCCCTCGAGCGACGGGGCCATTCGGTGGCCGTGATCGACCAGGACGCCGACGCCTTCCGCCGGCTCGGTCCCGACTTCCACGGGCGCACGGTCAAGGGCATCGGCTTCGACAAGAAGGTGCTAGTGGCCGCCGGCATCAAGGAGGCGGACGGGTTCGCGGCCGTCTCCTCGGGCGACAACTCCAACATTCTCGCTGCCCGGGTGGTGCGCGAGACGTACGGCTGCGACAACGTCGTGGCGCGCATCTACGACCAGGGCCGCGCCGAGGTCTACGAGCGCCTCGGCATCCCGTCGGTGGCCACGGTGCGGTGGGCGTCCGACCAGGTGCTGCGCCGGCTGCTGCCCGAGGGTTCCGAGCCGGAATGGCGCGACCCGTCCGGCGCCGTCCGCCTCATCCAGGTCGGCGCGCACGAGGGTTGGGTGGGTGAGCGGATCGAGGCGATCGAGAACGCCTTGCGCGCCAAGATCCCGTTCCTCACCCGCTTCGGCCAGGGTCTGGTCCCCGACGACGACGCGCTCCTCCAGGACGGTGACACCCTTTATGTCGCCGTGCCCAACGAAGACGTCCCCCGCATCGAGGGGATGCTCTCCGAACCACCCGTCAGGCACTGAAAGGCCGTCTCATGCGCGTCGCCATCGCCGGGGCCGGCAACGTCGGCCGCTCCATCGCCCGCGAGCTGCTGGCCAACGACCACAAGGTCCTCCTCATCGACCGCGACCCCAACGCCATCAAGCCCGACAGCGTCGCCGGCGCCGAGTGGCTGCTGGCCGACGCCTGCGAGGTCGACTCGCTCGAGGAGGCGCGCATCGACCGGTGTGACGTGGCCATCGCGGCGACGGGCGACGACAAGGTGAACCTCGTGCACAGCCTGCTGGCCAAGACCGAGTTCGCGGTCCCCCGCACCGTCGCCCGCGTGAACCATCCCGCCAACGAGTGGATGTTCGACGAGGTGTGGGGGGTGGACGTCGCCGTCTCCACGCCGCGTCTGATGTGCGCGCTGGTGGAGGAGGCGGTCACCGTCGGTGACCTGGTGCGCCTGTTCAGCTTCCGGGGTGGCCGCACGAACTTGGTCGAGATGACCCTGCCCGTGGACAGCCCGTGCATCGGACGCCGACTCAGCGACCTGCGCTTCCCCGGGGAGGCGGTCCTGGTCGCCATCATCCGCGACGGTCAGGCGGCGGCGCCCCAGAAGGACGCCGCGCTCGAGGGCGCTGACGAGTTGCTGTTCATTGTTTCGCCCGAGTACGAGTTGGAGCTCGCCCAATACCTGGCGCCCGGAGTCCATCGGGAGCGCACCGACCTCGACGAGGACGAGGGCCAGGGCCTGTAGCCCTCAGAGCAGTTCGTAGCGGGGGTTGTAGATGCGCCGCAGCCCGTCGGCGACCGAAATCCGACCTTCGACCAGCATCTCGCGGCCGGCCACCACCCCGGGAATCTCGCGCCTGCCCATCCAGATCAGGGTCACCCGACCCGTGCCGTCGGACAACTCAGCCTCGAGCCAGGGCGTGGCCCCCCGCGGCCGGACGGTGAGCACGTCGATGGTGCCGCGCAGGGTGACGCGGGTGCGGTCGACACAGGCGGCCACCGTGTCCGCGCCTGAGGCCTCGGCCAGCTTGTGCCGATCCGCGAAAGTCAGTTCCTCGTTGGAGCGCAGCGCGCCGCGCAAGCGATCCCACCAGGACATGGACCCAACTTACCCCTGAGCTGCTGCATCGGGGAGGGCGAGGTGGATCAGCTCACCCGGGACGCGCGGCTGGTCGTCGCGCAGCACCACGATGTTGCGGAAGAACTCGACGAAGACGTCGGCTGGCGGCTGCTCGCCCTCGGCCATCGCCGCCCTGCCCATCAAGGTGCCTCGCAGCAGCCAGCGAGGCCCCTCGACGAGCCAGATCCGGGACACGTGAAAGAGCTGCTCCCCCTCGGGGCCCTCCATGGGCAGGACCCGGCGCACCTCGGTGCCGAACGGGCCGGGTGCAGCCTCGGCGTGACCGCCCTGCTGGCCCGCCTCCTCGATGGTCTCTTCACGGAGGTCGTTGGCGAGACCCCCCGTCCGCGGGGCGGCGAACAGGGCCAACTCCAGGCCGGAGTTGTCGTACGCGGCCAGGATTGCCTTGATGGTGCCGGTCTCGGAGTCGCCGTGCAGCTGCAGGTTCAGGCCCTCGAAGGGCGTGATCACCAGCGGCCCGAACGTGACCCGCTCGACCTCGTCGGCGTCCAGGTCGACCTCCTCGGAATCGAAGGGACCCTGGGCACGCGGGTCGAACGCGTCCGCGGCGGCGTACTCCTGGTCCTCGGCGTCGGCCTCGTCTGGTCCGTCGGTGGGCTGGTCGTCGATCGCCTCGATCTCGGCCTCGTCGGCTGCAACGCGCGCCTTGCGCCCAAAGATCACTGGTGTCATCCCTCCGTGTCGTCGACCCAGCTGGCGATGCCGCCGGTGGATCCGTACCCGCCGGTCGCGCGTTCGCTTACTGGCAGCTCGTCGGCCTCCACGAGGTTCGCCAGCCCGACGCGTTGGAAGACTAGCTGCGCGATCAAGTCGCCGCGGCGCAGTATCACCCTGCGGCGGAGGTCGGTGTTGAGCAGGCAGACCCGCACTTCGCCGCGGTAGCCGGCGTCGATTGTTCCGGGCGCGTTGACGATGGTGAGTCCCTCGCGGGCCGCCAGACCGGACCGGGGGTGCACGAACGCCGCCCAGCCGGCGGGCAGGGCGAGCGCGAGGCCCGTCCGGACCAATTGGCGCTCCCCCGGCGCCAGCTCGACGTCCTCGGCGGTGGCCAGGTCCGCCCCGGCGTCCCCGGGGTGGGCGTACCGCGGCAGTGGGACGCCGGCGTCCAGCCTGCGCACCAAGACGGTCAGCGCTTCAGGCTCGGCGCCGCTGGCGCCCGGGGACCGGGTCACGAGTCCGCCCGGGAGTGCGCACGACGGATCGCTTCGACGAGATGCACCGGCCGACGCGACGACACCAGCCAGTACTGGTGCGGGTCCGCGGGATCCGACAGGGTCACCATCACCGACTCCGGGATCCAGGCGCGTTGCACGACGTGGGCCCGCGGGTCGGCGTCCACACCCAGGCGGGCCCGGGTGGCGGCGGCGTCCAGCGCCTCCACCTCGCCGACCCACTCCCATTCCAGTAGCGACTCCCCCACCCTGAGCCCGCCGCCCTCCACGGCGACCTCGGTCCGCCCGATCCAGACGAAGCCGAGCGTGACCAGGGCGACGGTGGCCAGTCCGCCGGCCACGGCGTAGGAGGGACCCAGCCACAGGCCCACCGCCGCCACCGTGGTCGCGCCGAAGACGATGCCGACCAGCCAGTACCAAGCGGGGGCGGTCAGGCGTTCTCGATACTCCACCGCCCCAACCTACCCGCGGGGAGCGTTCGTGCCGCTCGCAGCCCCGGCCCCGGACGCGCGCGCCTTAAGATGAGGCTGACGCGGCCATCCGGGCCGCAGCGCAGACAGGGGAAGCATGGACATCTCGCAGAAGCTGGTCTGGAACCTCTACTCGGCCGCGATCGGCGCGCTGGCGGCGCTGGTGACCAAGAAGGCCGTCGACGGCGCGTGGGCGTTCGTGACCGGCGAGGAGCCGCCGGAGCCCAACGACCCGAGCGTGCCGACGGCCAAAGCCGCCGCCTGGGTGATGTCCGTGGCCGTCGGCCTAGGCCTGTCGCAGGTCCTGACCAACCGCTTCGCGGCGAGCCGCTGGAAGGCCTTCACGGGCGCGACGAGCCCGATCAGGAACGTCCACGTTCGCTTCTGAGAGGAGTGCTCAGGCGCAGTCCACGCAGTAGATCCGGTCGCCGACCACCTTGGCGACCTGGCTGCGCTGCTTGACCAGGAAGCAGTTGGCGCACGTGAACTCGTCGGCCTGTCGCGGCAGCACCCGCACCGTCAGCTCTTCGTGCGACAGGTCGGCGCCGGGCAGTTCGAACGACTCGGCGGCCTCGACTTCGTCCTCGTCGACCTTGCCGGAGTTCTTGTCGTTCCGGCGGCTCTTCAGCTCCTCGATGCTGTCCTCGTTCTCCTCGTCGTTCTTGCGAGGAGCGTCGTAATCAGTCGCCATGATGCCTTTCAACCCAACGAATGCGGCCGCGTGCCCCGGAC
>JBKHWW010000173.1:0-5206 GCA_046566345.1 Actinomycetes bacterium | reverse complement strand
GCTGTGACAAGGGCGTTCACCAGAGGGCCGAGAATCGAGCGCCTATTTCGTCGCAGCACCGGCCCCCACAGCTCAGGTTTGCCCCCCGGTGGCTACTGTTGATGGATGAGCACACCCTCGCCGGAGGCCGGTCCCGAACAGGCCGCTGACCCGCGGGCGGGCAGCCGGGCGCAGTACCCCGACATCGCGATGAGCCGCAACCTGGCTCGCGTGACCGATGACCTCGTCAAGATCCCCGGCACCGACTTCGGGATCGGGCTCGACGCGCTGGTGGGCCTGGTTCCGGGCATCGGTGATGTGGTCGGCACGGGCCTGTCCAGCGCGATCATGGTGGACGCCGTCCGGCAGCGGGTGCCCCTGCATGTGCTGGCTCGGATGGGCTGGAACCTGCTCATCGACACCGGCCTGGGGTTCCTACCCGTGGTGGGGGACGCGGCCGACGTGATGCACCGCGCCAACCGCAAGAACTACCGGCTGCTCGAGCAGTGCGTCCGGGAGGACAAGCACGTCAACATCGACACCACCCGCGGTTACCTCGGTCTCGCCGTCGCGATGGTGGTGGGCTTCGTGGCGCTCTCACTGGCCATGACCGCCCTCATCGTGTGGGGCGTCATCGCGGGGATCAGCGGCCTGGTCTCATAACCCCACGCCGTCGGCCTGGTCTCATAACCCCACGCCGTCAGCCTGCCGAAGGAGCTACGGGACACCGGGGACCCCCCTCGGTGCCCGCCGACCACCCGGGCCCGCGGGCAGCGACTGCCCCGGCACGAATACGGCGCGAGGGGCGGACGCCGCGGCGTCCGCCCCTCGCGGGCTGGGTGGGAAGTGACTCAGAACTTGCCCTGTTCGATGAGCTTGGTGCGCTTGTCCTGCAGGTGAACATCCTTCTCGTAGGTCTTGTAGAAAACGAACCAGTACAGCGAGTTGATGAAGTACGGCAACGACACGCCGATCAGGATGGTGAGCTGCAGGTCGCCGATGGCGTCTGCGACGGCGCCGACCACCAGGCTGTAGATCACGTTGATGCCGCCCTGGATGAGCGAGAAGAGCACCGCGAACGAGGTCGCCGACAGCTGGCGGGGGCAGACGCTGGAGACCATGGGGAGCACGCAGCCGGAGAACCCGATCGAAAACACCAGGCCCATCAGGAAGACCATGATGTAGTAAAGAACGCTCGGGCTGTTGGTGGGCTCATTGACGCCCTGGGGAAGCGGGCTGACGTCGGGGTCCCACCAGTGCGCGAAGTACATGGTCAGGGCGATGATCGTCCCGAACAGCACGCCGTAGATCTGGAAGAGAATGATGCGTCCCTTGTGCCCGAACTGGCGCACGAAGAGGTCGGCCACGAATCCGCCGAGCAGCGCCGAGATCGTGGAGCCGATACTGAACACGGTGTAGAGGTAGGACGCGTTTGTGACGCCGTAGCCGAGGTTCTTGGCCCAGACCACGGACATGAAGCCGAACAGCACCAGCGACGTGACCAGCAGCAGCATCGGCGCCATCAGCGCCAGGGTCGGGATCTTGAACAGCTTTGTAGCGTCGGAGAACTTGAAGACGCCCGCCTCGGACTTCAGCTCCTCGCCCTCCTCAGGGGCGACCTTCTTCGGTTCGTGGACGAAGATGAGAATCGCGAACCCGGAGATCACGGACAAGACGCCCATGGTGATGAACGCGTAGCGCCAACCGTCGGGGTTGGAACCGAACTGGCCCAGAGCCGGCGTGAGGATGAAGCCGAGCGAGGCCGACGTGGCGCGCACGGTGCCGAACGCCTTGCCTCGCTCCGACCGCTTGTAGAGCGAGCCGAGCAGCCCGTTGAGGATCGGCTCGGACGCCACGGTGCCGATCAGCGAGATGCTGTAGATGATCAGCAGCATCGTCCAGCTCTGCGAGAAGGCGGCGCCGATGGTCCACAGGCCCCATAGGCCGGTGACAACAAAGAGGATTGCTTTCCGGCCGAACTTGTCGGCCAGGATCGCCCACAGGGGGCCGAAGATCATGCGGGCGGCCGAGCCGAGCGCGTTGAGCAGGCCCAACTCGGTGTTGCCGAGGCCGAAGGCGTTCATGATCTGCGGGAAGAACGTCTTCGACACCCCGCCCTCGGAGTTGTCGATCGACTGCGACATGCCGAGCGCGATCGTGCCTCCGAAGCGCCCCTTCGGCGGGACGAAGTCCCTCTCGTCGTCGTCTTCGTTGCCGTCCACGATGGTCACACCCACGGGAGTGACGGCGGCCATGTCATCAGTGCCCGGAACCTGGGTCGACCCACCCATCGGGTCGCCCTCCGGACGGTAGTTGCTGTCAGGCATGTCCCTGAACCTTTCTCCCTTGAACACAGGTTGGACCGGCGGCCCCGCCGGTCTGGTACCCCGACAGAGGTCGCAGGCGGAAACGTTCACCACCTGTTTGCCCGGCACGAGGATTATGTCTCCGCTGCCCGGCGATGGGGACTATTAGCGCCGGTTGCCACGAGATTGCTGCAACTCCTGCCAACCCCAGGCGTGAACCCGGCCCATCGGCCTCGCCCCTCGAGGCAACCAGCGGCGCGTTGCAACGAACCCTCGAGGGCACAGGTCGCCATCGTCTACTACGCGAGGTAGTGTTGGTGTCAACCCGCTCGTCCGACCAACGGAGGTTTGCGCGATGGACCAGCCTGTCACCCGGGACATGACCCACCTGCCCGATCTTGGCACCTCGGCGGGGCGCGTCGGTCCGGTCCGCGTCCGCATGCCCCTGTACGTCGACCTGCTGCCGCCCTGCAACAACGCGTGCCCTGCCGGCGAGAACATCCAGGAGTGGCTCCGGCTGGTCAAGGCCAACGACGACAAGGCCGCCTGGGTCGAGCTGACCCGCAACAACCCCTTCCCGGCCATCCACGGGCGTGTCTGCTACCACCCGTGCGAGACGGCGTGCAACCGCATCGAGCTGGACGGCTCGGTCTCGATTCACTCGGTCGAGCGGTACCTCGGCGACCTCGCCATCGAGCGGGGCTGGCAGTTCACCAAGCCGCGGCACAGCTCCGGCCGCCGGGTTCTGGTGATCGGGTCGGGCCCCTCGGGCCTCAGCGCGGCTTACCACCTGGCGATGCACGGGCACGAGGTCGAGGTGCACGACTCCTCGGACGTCCCCGGCGGCATGATGCGCTACGGCATCCCCGAGTACCGCCTCCCCCGCGACGTGCTGGACGCCGAGATCGACCGGATCCGCACCCTCGGCGTCCGGTTCGTGCAGAACCACCGGGTGGTCGACCTGCTCGCCGAGCAGCGTGCCGGCAACTTCGACGCCGTCTTCGTGGCCATCGGTGCCCACCTGTCCAAGCGCGTGGACATCCCGACCCGTGACGCCGGCCGCATCGTCGACGCGGTCAGCTTCCTGCGCGGGGTGGCCTCCGGCGAGCGCCCCCGGATCGGGCGCCGCGTGGCCGTCTACGGCGGCGGTAACACCGCGATGGACGCCGCCCGCGTGGCCCGGCGGCTTGGCGCCGAGGAGTCGATCGTGGTGTACCGCCGCACCGAGGAGCAGATGCCGGCGAACGCCCACGAACGCGACGAGGCCGTGCGGGAGGGCGTCAAGATGAACTGGTTGCGCACGATCAGCCAGGTCGACGAGGGCCGGATGCAGGTGGAAATCATGGAACTCGACGAGAACGGCAGGGCCCGCGGCACCGGGCGCTACGAGACGCTTGAGGCCGACACGGTGATCCTGGCCCTCGGTCCGGAGGCCGACTCGGGCTTCCTGCGATCGATCCCGGGCATGGCCTTCGACGACGACGTCGTGCAGGTCGACCCCAAGACGCTGATGACCGACGTCCCGGGCATCTTCGCCGGCGGGGACGCGGTCCCCTCCGAGCGCACCGTCACCGTCGGCGTGGGGCACGGCAAGAAGGCGGCGCGGATGATCGATCTTTGGCTGTCTAGCATGCCGGCGGTCGACAAGCCCAGGCACGACCTGGCCACCTTCGAGAAGTTGAACCTCTGGTACTGGGGCGACAACCGACGCACCACCCAGCCCGAGCTCGATGTCGCCCAGCGCACCGCGTTCGACGAGATCGTGGGCGGCCTGACCGAGCCGGAGGCGCGCACTGAGGCGTGGCGCTGCCTGAGCTGCGGCAACTGCATCGAGTGCGACGGCTGCCTGGGCGCCTGCCCTGAGGACGCCGTCATCAAGCTCGGCAAGGGCCTGCGGTACCGCTTCGACTACACCCGGTGCACCGGCTGCGGCACCTGCTACGAGCAGTGCCCGGTGCACGCTATCGAGATGATCCCCGAGCGCTGAGAGAGACCCCACCCATGACCCGAGCGATCATCGACGGCAACGAGGCCGCCGCGTCCGTTGCCTACCGGCTCAACGAGCTGTGCTCCATCTACCCGATCACCCCGTCCTCGACGATGGCCGAGCTCGCCGACGAGTGGGCGTCCCAGGGGCGCACGAATGTGTTCGGCACGCTGCCCACCGTCATCGAGATGCAGTCGGAGGGGGGTGCGGCCGGGGCCTTGCACGGCGCCCTGCAGGGCGGGGCGATGAGCACGACGTTCACGGCGTCCCAGGGCCTCCTCCTGATGATCCCGAACATGTACAAGATCGCCGGCGAGCTGACCTCGACGGTGTTCCACGTCGCGGCGCGGTCGCTGGCCGCGCAGGGGCTGTCCATCTTCGGTGACCACCAGGACGTGATGGCGGTGCGCCAGACGGGGTTCGCGCTGCTCAGCTCCGCGTCGGTCCAGGAGGCCCACGACCTCGCCGCGATCGCCCAGCTGGCCACCCTGCGCAGTCGGGTACCGTTCCTACACTTCTTCGACGGGTTCCGCACCAGTCACGAGCTGAACACCCTGGAGATGTTGTCCGACGACGACCTGCGCGCGTTCGTGCCCGAGGACCTCATCCGCGCGCACCGCCGCCGGGCCCTCTCGCCGGAGCACCCCTACATCCGCGGAACCGCGCAGAACCCCGACACCTACTTCCAGTCGCGCGAGACAGTCAACCCCTTCTACGCGAAGGTGCCCGAGACCGTACGCGACGCGATGGACGCCTTCGCCCGGCTCACCGGTCGGCGCTACGGCCTGGTGGAGTACCACGGTGACCCGGACGCCGACCACGTGGTGGTGGTGATGGGTTCCGGCGCCGAGACGGTCACCCAGGCCACGGACCACCTCGTCGGTCTCGGCCGCAAGGTCGGGGTCGTCCAGGTGCGGCTGTACCGCCCGTTCCC
>JBKHWW010000172.1:0-13414 GCA_046566345.1 Actinomycetes bacterium | reverse complement strand
GACCGGGCCGCGCAGCACCGGGACCGACGCCACCACGACCGCGCCGGCGAGGACGACGACCAGCAGGATGAGCCCCAGGATCAAGCCCTGCAGGACGCCGCGGGTCTCCCCACCCGCCCGCGCGCGGCCCCTACCGAGGCGTAACGGGCCGGACGCCAGCGCGCCGATCACCCACAACGCGGCCACCCCGAGAGTGGCCGCGTAGAACGCCGGGTCGCCGGGGGTCACTGTGAGCGCGAGACCGAGGGCCACGGCGCCGAGGGCGACGGTCGCTCCCACCACGCCCCGTCGCCGGACGAGCGCGCGGCCCTGCTCCGCCGGCCGCTCGTCGACGGGGGTGAGCAAGGAGGCCGTCAGGAACGCGCGGAACTCTTGCAGCGCACGGTCCACGGCATCCCCCTTCGGCTAGGCGAACCCGAGGCTACACGTTGCACAAACCTTGGACAAGCTGGCCCGGCTACGAGGTCGGCGGAGCCGACCAACTGGTCCAGGGCAGCCCGAGGACGGAGGAGATCGTGCGCACGACGCCGTTCTCGGTGTTCGGGGGGGCCACGTGCCTGGCCCGTTCCCGCAGCAGCGGGTGCGCGTTGTCCATGGCGAAGGAGTACTCGGCAGCGTCCATCATCTCGAGGTCGTTGAGAAAGTCACCGAAGACCATCGTCTGGGCCGGCGTGATCCCCAACGCCCGCTGGATGCTGCGGATGCCGGCCCCCTTGTTCGTGCCGGGGTTCATCACGTCGACCCAGTGCTCGCCGGAGACCACCACGCGCGCCTCGTCGGCGAACGGAGCCAAAGCCGGGGCGACCCCCTGCTCGGCGGAACCGAAGTCGTAGACCGCCACCTTGAGGACGCCGTCGTCGGGTCGCCGCAGCAGATCGTCGACCACCGCCAGCGACGCGTAGTACTGGTCGACTTCGGCGCGGAAGGCTGGGTCCGTCCGCTCGATGTAGGCCGCCTTCTTCCCACAGACCACCACGCCGAGGTCGATGCCGGTGGCGACCTCGCGCAGCCGGCGGACCAGCCTGTCGACGAGGTCATCCGGCAGCGTGTCCGAGGAGATCTCCTCGCGCCCACGCACCACGTAGGCGCCGTTCTCTGCGAGATAGACCAGCTCGTCAGCGACGTCGCCGAAGTGGCGATAGAGGGTGTGATACTGCCGCCCACTCGCGGGGCAGAAGAGGATGCCCCGTTGGAAGAGCGTGTCGACCAGCGGCCAGAAGTGGTCGTGCAGCTCCTTGTCGTCGTCCAGGAGGGTGCCGTCCATGTCCGCCGCGATGAGGCGGATGTCGGGGCGCGTCGGAAACACGGGGAGCGTCACGTTCGCCAGCCTAGCCATCGCTGTGGGGGACGCGCGCCGGGTGCGGCGGGAAGAGGGAAACGCTCCGGCGACCAGGGAGAATGCTCAAATCGTGACCATGAAAGCGCTTGCATGTGCCGCCGATCCGTTCGAGACTGGTTTGGAGGACGGAGGTCAGCCCATGACGGTCAGACGCGGAGCCGTGACGATCTACGCCGTGGCGCAGCGCGCCGGCGTGTCGATCGCCACGGTCAGCCGGGTCATGCGCGGCACCTCCGCCGTGTCGGACCGCACCCGCGAGCGGGTGCTCCAGGCGGTCGCAGAGCTGCACTATGTGCCTTCAGGTGCCGCCAGCAGCCTCGCCACACAGCGACAGCCGTCCCTCGGCCTGGTCCTGCCCCATCTCTCGGGCGAGTACTACGCGGGCGTCCTGGTCGGCTTCGAGCTGGCCGCCGCCGAGTTCGGGTACAGCGTCTCCCTCACCCTGGCCAACAGCCGGGCCGACGTCCGAGCCACCGTGCGGTCGCTCGCCGAGCGTGTCGACGGACTGGCCTTCCTCGCCCGGAGCGCAGCCGGCGACGCCCTGGTCCGCGAGCTGGCGGGATCCAGGGCCGTGGTCACCCTCGCCCGCGGTGTGGTGGATGGCGTCCCCTCGGTAGCCTCACAGGGCCGGCGAACCGCGGCGCGGCTCGTGGACCATCTGCTCGCCACCGGACGCCGCCGCATCCTGTTCGTGGGCACTCCGGCCGTGACCTCTGACGTCGCCGAACGCCACCGCGGGTACCTGGACGCGCATGTCGCCGCCGGGCTCGAGCCCGCACCCGTGGTCGAGGCCGAACTCGACGAGGACGACGGACGCGAGGCGGCCGAACGCCTCCTGGCAGGCGGGCTCAGGGCGGACGCGCTCGTCTGCGGCAACGACCTGGTTGCCCTCGCGCTGATGCGCAGGCTCCAGACCAGCGGCGTGCGCGTTCCCGACGATGTCGCGGTGACCGGCTGGGACGACATCTTCGCCGCACGTTACGTGAGCCCGGCCCTCACCACCGTCAACCAGCACGTCCAGGACATCGGCCGCGCAGCGGCCCTCCGCCTGCACGAGCAGCTGACGCAGGCGCACGTTCCCGCTCCGGACGGTCGGCCCGATCCCTCCCAGGACCCTCACACCCAGACCACGGTGTTCGACAGCCATGTCGTGTACCGGGAATCGTGCTGCAGCGACGCCGCGCAGCACGGTTCGAGCGCCCCGCTATCCGAAAGCCAATGATCCGAACGTCAATGTCCGAACGTCAATGTCCGAACGTCAAATGAAAGGAGCAGGAGCGATGCACACACTGCGAAAGGGGGCCGTGGCAGCCCTCACGATTCTGGTAGCCGCCGCGGGCCTGGCCGGATGCGGTCGAGCAGACTCGTCCGGACAGGCTGGCGCCTCGGCACCACCGGTCTCCGAGGGGCCCGCCCAGGGCACGCTGACCGTGTGGGCCATGGGAGCCGAAGGCGAGGCGCTGCCCGGCTTGCTGGAGAAGTTCCAGGCTGACAACCCCGGGGTCACCGTGAACGTGACGGCCGTCCCGTGGAGCTCGGCCTACGACAAGTTCAAGGCGGCCATCGCCGCGAACGAGACACCTGACGTCGCCCAGGTCGGCACGACGTGGATGGGCGAGTTCGTGTCGGCGGGCGCACTCGACCCCGCCCCGGACATGATCGACCCGTCGAAGTTCTACGAGGGGGCCCAGGCGACCACCGAAGTGGACGGGACCAGCTACGCAGTCCCGTGGTACGTGGAGACCCGGCTGGTCTACTACCGCACCGACCTGGCGCAGCAAGCGGGCATCACCTCTCCGGCCACCGACTGGGACGGCCTGAAGGAGATGGCGCGCGCCATGAAGGAGCGCGGGGGCGCCGAATGGGGCATCTCGCTGCAGCCGGGTCAGACCGGTTCGTGGCAGACCGTGCTGCCGTTCATGTGGTCCAACGGCGGTGAGATCATGAACGCTGCTGGCAGCGCCTTCACCCTCGACGACGCCAAGAACGTCGAGGCGTTGGCCTACTACCAAAGCTTCTTCAACGAGGGGTTGGCCAACAAGGCTCCCGTCGAGGGCACCACCGAGGCCGACTTCGTCAGCGGCAAGGTGCCGATGTTCGTCTCAGGCCCGTGGATGATGGCCGCCGTCGAGAAGGCCGGCGGTGAAGGCTTCGCCGACAAGTACGACGTCATGCTCATGCCCGAGAAGGAGAAGTCCGTTTCGTTCGTCGGCGGCTCGAACCTGGCTGTCTTCAAGGCGACCCAGAACCGGGACGCCGCGTGGAAGCTCGTCGACTACCTCACCCAGGAGGACACGCAGGTGGCCTGGTACGACCTGACCACCGACCTCCCGTCGGTCAAGGCGGCCTGGGACGCCGACGCGCTGAAGTCCGACGACAGGCTGGCCAAGTTCGGTGAGCAGCTCGAGACCGCTGTGGCACCCCCCTCAATCGCCACCTGGGAACAGGTTGCCGCGAAGCTGGACGCTCAGATCGAGCAAGTGACCCGCGGCGGGGCCGACCCTGCGCAGGCGCTGGCGACCGCACAGGCCGAGGCGACGTCCATCGGCATGGGCTGAGCCATGGCTGCCGTCTCCGCCCCGGCGAAGGCGAAGGACACCGCCTCCCCCGCTCCCCGGCGACCTCGCCGGGGAGCGGCGGAGGCGCGGGCGGGGTGGCTTCTGTCCATTCCCTTCGTCCTGTTCTTCGCGGTCTTCACCGCGTGGCCCATCATCCAGTCGATGTTCATGAGCTTCACCGACACGCGCTCGCGCGACCTCCGGACGCCGTTCGCGGTGGACCTGGTGGGGTTCGACAACTACATCAAGGCCCTGTCCGACCCGATCTACCTCAAGTCAGCTCTCAACACCGGCATCTTCGTGGTGGTCGGCGTCCCGCTCACCATCGCCGCGGCCCTGGCGGCCGCGGTCGCGCTGGACAAGGGCATCACGAAGTTGCGTTCCGTGTACCGCGTGGGCTTCTACACCCCGGTGGTCACCAGCATCGTCGCGGTGGCGGTTGTCTGGCGCTTCCTGCTGCAGCCCGACAACGGCCTGGTCAACACCGTGCTCGGCTGGTTCGGGGTGGACGGCCCCAACTGGCTGGGGGACGAGCGCACGGCCCTGGGTTCGCTGATCGCGATGGTGGTGTGGAGGAACTTCGGCACCGGCATGATCATCTTCCTCGCCGGCCTCCAGTCGGTGCCCTGGCAGCTCCACGAAGCGGCCGCCCTCGATGGCGCCAACGCCTGGCAGCGGTTCGTGAACGTCACGGTCCCCACTCTGCGTCCGACGCTGCTGTTCGTGATGGTGACCACCACGATCGGCTACCTGCAGTTCTTCGAGGAGCCGTTCGTGATGACCCGAGGAGGTCCCTTGAACAGCACCATCTCGGCGTCCATGTACACCTACCAACAGTTCGGGTTCGGCAACTACGGCGTGGCGAGCGCGATGGCCTACATCACCTTCGTCGTGATCGCCCTGGTGACGCTGGTCCAGTTCCGAGTGACGAGGGAGCGTGACTGATGTTCAACGCGCCACGACCACGCTGGTGGCTCTATGTCGTCTTGACCCTGCTCCTGATCCTCGTCATCACGCCGTTCGTGTGGATGGTGTTGGGCAGCTTCAAGACACAAGCCGAGTTGCTGCAAAGCCCGCCGACCTGGCTCCCCGAGGTATGGACGCTCGACAACTACCAACGGTTGTTCGACCGCCTGGCCTTCTCGCGCTACTTCACCAACTCCACGATCGTTGCCATCGTCGTGACCGTCGGAAACCTGCTTTTCAGCTCCATGTTGGGCTACGCACTCGCCCACCTGAGGTACCCCGGCAAGAACGTCATCTTCGGCGCGGTGCTGGGCACGTTGATGGTGCCCGGCCTGGTTCTCTTCATTCCCCAGTTCGTGCTCATCGTGAACATGGGGCTGGCCAACACGCTGCCGGCGCTGATCCTGCCGTTCCTCGTCCAGCCCTTCGGGGTGTTCCTCATGCGCCAGTTCTTCTTGGGCCTCCCGGGCGAGCTCAAAGAGGCGGGGCGCATCGACGGGGTCGGCGAGGTCGGGATCTTCTTCCGCATCTACTTGCCCCTCGCCGTCCCGGCCTTCGCGACGCTGGGCATCCTCACCTTCCTGGGTTCCTGGAACAACTTCCTGTGGCCCCTGGTCGTCGCGACCACCGAACGGACCTACACGCTCCCCGTCGCCCTGGCCCTGGTCTCCACGGGCCAGAACCAGACCGACTACGGCCTGTTGATGGCGGGCGCGACCATCGTCGTGACGCCCATCCTGCTGCTCTTCCTCCTCTTCCAGCGCCTCTTCATCGAGGGAATCGCCACCACCGGAATCAAGTAAGGATCAACCCCATGAGCTTGCACGACTGGAAACTGACCCGCCGCACGCCTACGGCCCCGGCGGCTTCTACGACGCGATCGCGGTCCGGTCCGGCCAGGTCGCGAAGCGCTACCTCTCGCTGGACCAGGCCATGATCATGGGCGCCCTCGGCAACGTCCTGGGTGACCGCATCCTTCAGCGGTACTTCTGCGAGGGCGAGGTCACCGAGAACGTCCGGCCCGTCATCGCGCCCGAAGTGTTCGGGCCGTAGAGGCGAGGCGACGGTGGAAGCGAACCGAGTGACGGTGGAACCACGCCGAGCGACGGCCCCGGACGGCACCCGCTACCGGGATCTCAACCGCAACGGCGTCCTGGACCCGTTCGAGGACGCCCGCCTCCCGGCGCAGGCGCGGGTCACAGACCTTCTCGGCAGGATGACCCTGCCCGAGAAGGCGGGGTTGCTCTTCCACACCGTCATCGAGGCGGGCGCGGACGGATCCCTCCTTGACAGGCCGGGCCACATCGCCAAGTCGGCCACGAAGGAGGTGGTGTGCGCCAAGCATCTGAACCACTTCAACGTCCACCACCTCGCCGACGCCCGGCAGGCGGCGATGTGGCACAACCGGCTGCAACGGCTGGCCGAGGAGGAGACGCCGCACGGGATCCCCGTCACGGTTTCCACCGACCCCCGCCACGGGGTTGAAACGAACGCGGGCACGATGTGGAGCACCCCGTTCTTCTCCCACTGGCCCTCCGGGCTGGGGTTCGCCGCGCTGGCCGACCCCGACCTGGTCCGTCGCTTCGCCGACACGGTGCGACGCGACTACCGGGCCATCGGCGTCCGGGCCGCGCTTCACCCGACCGCCGATCTGGCCACCGAGCCCCGCTGGGGTCGCCAGCAAGAGACGTTCGGCCAGGACGCCGGCCTGGCGGCCCGTTTGGTTACGGCCTACCTCGCCGGACTGCAGGGTGACGCACTCGGGCCCGACAGCGTCGCGGCCACGACGAAGCACTTCCCCGGGGGCGGTCCGCAGGCCGGCGGTGAAGACGCGCACTTCCCCTACGGCGCCGACCAGGTCTACCCGGGCGGGCGGTTCGAGGAGCACCTGCTCCCCTTCCGAGCCGCCGTCGCTGCCGGCACGGCCGCGATCATGCCGTACTACGGACGCCCGGTCGGCCTGGTCCGCAACGGCCGTCCGCTGGAGGAGGTCGGGTTCGGCTACAACCGGCAGGTCCTGACCGGCATTCTCCGGGAGGAACTCGGTTACGACGGGGTCATCCTCACGGACTGGGAGCTGGTCACGGACAACTGGGTGGGCGACCAGGTACTGCCCGCGCGGGCGTGGGGGGTCGAGCACCTCGACCGGCACGGCCGGATGGAGAAGATCCTGAGCGCGGGCGCGGACCAGTTCGGCGGCGAGGAGTGCGTCGACGTGCTGCTCGACCTGGTCCGGTCGGGGCGCGTCGACGAGGCGCGCCTGGACGTGTCGGCGCGGCGGCTGCTCGCGGTGAAGTTCCGGCTGGGACTCTTCGACGACCCGTACGTGGATGCCGAGGCTGCGGTGGGCCTGACCGGCACGCCGGCGGACGTTGCCGAGGGGCACCGTAGCCAGGCGCGCTCCACGGTCCTGCTCGCCAACGACGGGGTCCTCCCCCTGAGCCCTGGGTTGCGGGTTTACGTCGAGGGCATGGACGCCGGCGTCGCGGGCTCCGTAGGCACCGTCGTGTCCAGGCCGGAGGACGCCGACATCGCGCTCGTCCGCCTGGCGTGCCCGTTCGAGCCCCGGGACGACCTGTTCCTGGAGAAGATGTTCCGACAGGGCAGCCTGGAATTCCCACCGGGCCTGCCGGTCCACCTCGCCCGCATAGCGCGGCATTGCCCCCTCGTCCTCGACGTGCACCTGGACCGGGCAGCCATCGTGACGCCGCTGGTGGCGCTCAGCGCGGCCCTGACCGTCACGTTCGGCACCAGTGACGCAGCCTGGCTGGACTGCCTCACCGGCCGCATCCCGCCCGAGGGACGGCTGCCCTTCCAACTGCCCCGCTCGATGGACGCCGTCCGTCGCTCCCGCGAGGACGTGCCCGGCGATACCGCCGATCCCCTGTTCGACCACGGCGCCGGCATCGCGCTGGCTTGAGGAGACACCATGTCGGTCATCACGAGCCGGTTCACCACGTCCGGTGCGCTGGCGGAGCTCGTCGCCCACGACCTCAGCCTGTTGCTCTACCCGGCCACCGAGTTGGAGGCGGGGCCCTGCCAGCTGTGGCTGCGTGCCCGTGAGGGCGGCGTCCGGGCGCACCCCCTGACGGGCCCGGCCAGCGGGTCGATCGTGGACGGCGGGGTGGCCGCCGGGCAGTGGGCCGGCCTGGACTACATCGCCTGGTTCGAGACCGTGGGATCCGGCTACTGCTGGCAGTGGCGGGTGCGCAACGCCAGCGCCCATCCGGTTGAGTTCGACGTCGTCTTCACCCAGGATGTCGCCCTGACATCGTGGGAAGACCTGCGTCGCAACGAGTACTACGTCTCCCAGTACCTCGACCTGACACCCGTCGACACCGGGTGCGGCACCGCGCTGGCCGTCCGCCAGAACATGCCCGACACGGGGAACCCCTGGCTGGCCCTGGCCAGCCTCACCGGCGTGGCGGCGTGGGCGACCGACGCCCTCCAGCTGCGCGGGTCGCAGGGAGGGCTCGACCTCGCCGCGGATCTGCCCAGCGAGCGGCTCCAACACGAGCACACCCTCGCGGCACTCCAAGCGCCGGCGGTGACGCTCCAACCGGCGGCGGAGGCGTCCGGTGGCTTCGTGGGTGTGTTCGTCGCCGAGCACCCGGCCGCCACGGGGGCCTCCGACGCCGCCGTGGTGGACGCCTTCGTCCGGGCCGGCGGGTGGTCACCGGCCCCGGACCCCGTCCCCGGCGAGACTGGGTCCGACGACACCGGGCCCGCCGCACGGGCGGTGCCCACCCTCTTCGCCCCGAGGGACACCCTCGAGGTCCGCGACCCCACCTGGGCCGACGTGGACGCCGTGGCGACAGGACCGCGTGAGCTCACCGAGGAGGGCCCTGACGGGGCAGTCTGGTCGGCGTTCGTGGGCGACACCCACGTGGTCGGCCTGGCCAAGGAGCGCGCCGTGCTGCGTCCCCACGGGCACGTGGCGCACTGGGTGCCCTCGCCGGTGGCAACCGACGACGTGGT
This sequence comes from Actinomycetes bacterium, assembly GCA_046566345.1. Lineage (GTDB taxonomy): Bacteria > Actinomycetota > Actinomycetes > Propionibacteriales > Propionibacteriaceae > Propioniciclava. The sequence goes on along the minus strand of JBKHWW010000172.1, from coordinate 4,573 downwards.
GGCGTCCACCGTTTGGATGGACGGCGTCTTCTGCTCTCAACTCACACGCGGTCACGCTTCGGGGGCCCCGGGGGTCACCCTGCGACGCAGCTACCTCGGCCTCACCCAGGCCAGCGGCGTCCGGGCTGCGGTGTGGCACGGCGGCAGCTGGCGGCTGCTCGGCCGGCCGAGCCTGTGGGTGCAGGGCCAGCACGCGTGCTCGTGGCACTACGTGCCTGACGGTGACGGACCGCGGGTCGACGTGACGGCCCAGGTGGCGGGCGACGGCGTCCGGCTGGAGGTAGCCTGTACGCCCGCGGCCCGCGTTCTGGTGGCCGTGGAGGAGGACCACGCGGGCGTCCGGCTGGCGAGTGACGCGGGCGGCTTCGTCGACGACGCCCCGCTGTACGCCGACGGCACACCCCGCGGGGGCCGGTGGCGCTGCCTGCTGACCGATGCGGTGGAACGCGTCGGGGTTCAGATCGGCTTCCCCGGCCAGGCGGCGACCGCGGGCGATGCGTTCGCCTGGCGCACCCCGGCGCTGAGTTCGGACGTCGACGGCCTCGCCGAGGTCAACCACCTCCTTGACTGGCTCGCCCACGACGCCTCGGTGCACTACCAGGCGCCGCGCGGGCTCGAGCAGTACACCGGGGGCGCCTGGGGGACGCGCGACGTGTGCCAGGGGCCGGTGGGGCTGCTGGTGGCGTCCGGGGAGCACACCGCGCTGCGGGCGACCCTGCTCGCGGTGTTCGCCGGCCAGCAGGACGACGGTGACTGGCCGCAGTGGTTCGACTACCTGCCGTCCAGCGCCGCGCCGGGTCACCGGTCCAGCCACGGCGACATCGTCTACTGGCCGCTGCTGGCGCTCGGCCACTACCTTTCGCTGACCGGCGACGCCTCGATCCTCGACGAATCGGTTCCCTTCGTGGGACAGACCGCGTTCTCGCCGCCGCTCCCCCTCCACGAGCACCTGTCACGCGCGGTCGAGCGCGTGGCGTCCCGCCGGACGCTCGACCCTCGGCTGCCCGCCTACGGACACGGCGACTGGAACGACTCTCTCCAGCCGGCCCGCTCCGAGCTCGCCCAGCAGATGTGCTCGGCGTGGACGTCGGTGCTCGAGATCGAGTCCCTGCGTACGCTCCGGGACGGCCTGCTGGGTTCGGGTTCGAGCTCCGGCTCGGGCTCGGGTTCCGGCGCTGCAGGCTCCCTGGCTGCGCGCCTGGCGGACATCGCCGACTCGACCGAGGACGCCGTGAAAGAGCAGCTGCTTGTCGAGGGGGAGCTAGCCGGCTACGCGATCCTGGACCGCGGCCAGCCCGAGTTGGTGGTCCACCCCCGGGACGCGCGGACGGGGCTGCGCCACGGTTCCCTGCAGGTCATCCATGCGATCGCCGCCGAACTGCTCGACCCTGACCAGGCCAGGCGGCACGTCGCCATGATCGACGCACACCTCCAGGGTCCGCACGGGATTTACCTGTTCGACCGCCCCATACCCTATGCCGGCGGCGAGTTGCGCGTCTTCAAACGTGCTGAGGCCGCGACGTTCTGGGGTCGCGAGATCGGCCTGATGTACACGCACGCCCACCTCCGCTGGGTCGAGGCGCTCACCCACCTCGGCGACGGCGAACGCGCGTGGCAGGAGTTCCTGCGCGTGGTGCCGGTGGGGCTGTCGGCCCGGGTCAGCGGGGCACGCCCCCGCCAGTCGACGTGCTACTACTCGTCGGCCGATGCAGCCTTCCCCGACCGCTACGCCGCGGTGGCACGAGCCTCGGAGCTGTTCGACCCCACCACCCCCTTCGAGGGCGGCTGGCGGGTGTACTCCTCCGGACCCGGCCTCGCGCTGCAGTTGCTCACCGAACGGATCCTCGGCATCCGGTTCCGCGCCGCCGGCGTCGAAGTCGACCCCGTCCTGCACCCCGCGATGGACGGTCTCGTCGCGCGTGTCCCCACCCCCGGAGAGGGACACACCCAGGTCACGTTCCGCGTGGGGGGAGCTGGCCACGGCGTCCGGCAAGTGTTGATCGACGGTCGCGAGCAGGTCGGAAAGGAACTGTCCGCCCGCTACCGCGCCCCCGGCCTCCGCCTGCCGGCGGGCACCGTGCTGGCGGGTTCGGAGGTGGAGGTCCACCTCGGATGAGTCGCGTCCGCGACGTTGTCTGCGAGGATGCGTCCATGCGACCTGGCCGGGGGCGAGGGGGAGCACCGCGTGTCACGGCTGGACATGCCACGGCCGGGGGCGAGCCGAACGACGCCGCGCGCGTCCTCGGCCTCGCGGACGGGCCCGTTGGCGCCTACGTTCATGTCCCGTTCTGCGCTCAGATCTGCCCGTTCTGCCCGTACAACAAGGTGGTCCCCCGGGCGGGTCAGACCGGGCGTTACGCCGCGGCCCTGCTGACGGAGATCAGGCGCTACCTCGAGGCAGGCGCCGCAGGGCAGGACGGTTTCACCTCGCTCTACGTCGGCGGCGGGACGCCCACGCTCCTGCCCGACCTGTTGCGCGAGGTGGTCCACGCCCTTCCCGTGAACGGCGAACGGGCGGTCGAAGTGCTTCCGACCCACGCCACGCCCCAGCTCCTGGACGACCTGACGGGCATGGGTTTCACCGCCGTGAGCATCGGCGTCCAGTCGTTCTCCGACGACGTGCTGCGGCACCTGCGGCGTCCGCACGACGCGCGTGTAGCGCTCGCTGCCGTGCGGGCGTCCGTCGGTCGGTTCGCGCTGGTGGACGCCGACCTGATCCTCGACGTCGAGTACGACGACGCGCATGCGGGGACGTTCCTCCGCGACCTCGTCCAGTGTTTCGACCTCGGGGTCGACCAGGTCTCCACCTACCCCCTGATGCGGTTCGGCTTCACCCCCTTCGGCAGGTCCGGGCACGACCGACGTCGCGAACACGAGGTCCTCGCCGAGGCCACGCGCCTCGCCGAGGAGCACGGCTACGAGCGGCGGTCGGTCTGGACGTTCAACCGGGCGGGCTCTGCCAGTTACACCTCGATCACCCGGCGTCGCTTCCTGGGGATCGGTGCCGGCGCCTCCTCGTTCCTCGGCCGCGACTTTCTGGTCAACCACTTCGGCGTCGAGGCCTACATCGGCGCCATCGAGGACGGTCGGCTGCCCGTCGCCCGCCGCCTTCACCTGGGAGCAGGCCTCGGTCTGGCTTACGACGCGTTCTGGCAGGCCTACACCGGACGGCTCTGCGCTCCCGCCCTATCCTCCGACCCGGGGACGGTGTCGGACGTCGTGGCCGCCGCGGGGCTCCGGACCGCCCTCGCCCTCGCCTCCGGGGCCGGGCTCCTCACCCGTGAGTCGCCCGACGGGTGCCGTACCCTCACCCCGCGCGGGTACGACCGCTACCACGACCTGGAGCGTTGGGTCACCTACCAGCTCATCGAGCCACTGTGGGCGCAGATGCTCGCCGAGCACGACGATGAGGGCGGCCGCGCGGCGTGGGCCACGCCCGAGGCGAGTCGCGGCCGACGAGCGTGGCGGGCGGTCGCGGCCCTGCTGGAACGACGGTGGTGAGGCGCGGCGTCCGAGAGCTCACAGGAAGGTCCGGTACCGCCGGAGCACCTCGAGCACGACGCGGGGCTGCCCGCGGAAGAGCAGGGACAGCTCCCCGGCGAAGAGGAACCCGCACTGGTCGCAGAGTCCCGGGATCTCGCTGCACCGCCCGCACGTCCACTGCCGCCTGTCCTCGACGAGAACGCACTGGGAGCACGGGCGCGGGGCGGAGAAGTCGGCGATGCGTGGCAGGGCCGAGGCCAAGTTGAGGACCGGGTAGCCGGCGCGGATCAGCCGCCCGATGCGATCGCACACGTCGCGGCGCTGCTCCGGGGTGAGGCTCAGCGCCTCGGTGCCTGGGTAGGGCGTGTGCAGGTTGTAGGACACCGCGCGCACGTTGGGCAGATCGAGCGCGAGTTCGGCGACATGCTCGACGTCATCGACGTTGACCGCGTTGACCGCCATGTAGAGGCACAGGTTGTCGCTCGACGCGGCGGCGATGTTGGCCAGCACCCGGTCGTGATTGCGCCCGCGGATGGCGTCGTGGTGCTCCTGGGTGCCGTCGAAGCTGACCAGGACGAGGTCCGCATCGGGCAGGTCCACGCCGCGCGTTCCGTTCGTGACGACCGAGACCAGGGGAAACCCGATGGCGCGCGCAGCGGCGATCACGTCGTGCAGCGTCCTGGGGCCGTCGTGCCACAGCAACGGCTCACCCCCGTAGAGGAGCAGGATGCGCACGCCTTGGTCGTAGAGCAGGCGCAGGTCCCGGAGGAGTTGCTCGAACGGGTAGTCCGTGCGGCGCAGGTTCGCGACGGCGCAATGCCGGCAGGCGAGGTTGCAGCGGTCGGTCACGATGAGCGAGCCGATGACGGGGTCGCGGCGGCGCAGGAGCACGGTGGTGAGTCCGAACCAAGCGAGCTCGAGCCGGGTGCGGCGCGTGAGGCGTCCGGGGCGGACGCTGATCGTCGTGGTCATCGCCCAGCGCCCGGGGTCTGGTCGAGAACATCCGCCATAGCGCGGAACTGTGCGGCGTCCAGCTCACCGCGGGCAAACCTTTCACGCAGCACCGCCATGGCCGGGTCGGGGTGGTCTG
>JBKHWW010000171.1:0-18452 GCA_046566345.1 Actinomycetes bacterium | reverse complement strand
ATCCCCGTGACCTGCTTCCCGTTCGGCAAGCAGATCGTGGACGCGTCGGCGATCCCGCCCGGCGCGACCGACGTCTTCACGATCTGAGCAGGGTCAGCAGCGGGGTCGTCACGCCTTGCTCTCGGCGAACTGGCCCGCCAGCGTCGAGGGGAGCACCTCGTAGGAGTGGAACTCGCGGCGGAAGCTGCCGGTGCCGTGGGCGATGCCGCGCAGGTCGATCGCGTAGCGGGAGAGCTCGAGCTGGGGCACCAGGGCCCGGATCGTCACTTTGCGGCCGTCTGTGTCGGTGCCCAGCACTTGCCCCCGGCGTCCGGACAGGTCGGTCATCACCGCGCCCATGTACTCCTCAGCGACCGTGACGCTCACCTCGTCCAGCGGCTCCAGCAGCGCGACGTTGCGGGCATCGGACGCCGCCTCCTTGAGCGCCGCCGCGGCCGCCATCTGGAAGGCCATGTCGGAGGAGTCGACCGAGTGGGCCTTGCCGTCGAAGAGGGTCACCCGCACATCCACCATCGGATAGCCCGCGACGACGCCCTTGTCGAGGGCCGACTTGACGCCCTTCTCGACCGAAGGGATGAACTGACGGGGCACCGCGCCGCCCACGACCTTGTCCACGAACTCGAAGCCGCCTCCCCGCTCCAGGGGCTCGATCGTCATGTTGACCACAGCGTACTGACCGTGCCCGCCGGACTGCTTGACGTGGCGGCCCAGCGCTGTCGCCTTGCCGGTGAAGGTCTCCCGCAGGGCGATCCGCACCTCCTCCTGGGAGACGTTGACGCCGTAGCGATCGGTGAGCCGGTTCAGCAGCAGGTCGGCGTGGGCCTGGCCCGTCGTCCACAGCACCAGCTGGTCGCCGGCGCCGCGAGCGAGGCGGACCGTGGTGTCCTCGACGGCGAGCCGCTGCAGGGCGCCGGATAGCTTGTCCTCGTCGTTGCGGGTCGCGGCCTTGATGGCCAGGGGCAGCAAGGCCTCGGGCATCCGCCAGTTGGGGACCACGACAACATTGTCCCGGGCGGACAGGGTGTCGCCGGTCTCTGCGGTGCTCAGCTTGGGGAGCATCACGATCTCGCCCGCGATGGCCGAGGGCCGCGGCTTGAGTTCGGTGCCGACCGCCTGCTGGATCTGTCCGATCCGCTCTTCGTTGTCGTGATCGGGGTGCGCCTCGTCGCTGCTGGTGAGGAAGAAGGAGCGATGGCCGGAGACGTGGACGACGTCGTCGGTGCGCAGGGTGCCCGAGAAGATGCGCACCATCGAGAGCCGGCCGGCGAAGGGGTCGGTGGTCGTGCGGATCACCTGGGCGCACAGCGGGGCGGCCGGGTCGGAGGGCGCCGCGCCGGCGTCCTCGCCGTTGAGCCGCGTCATCGGGGGGTTGGGGTGCAGGCTGGGAGTCGGGAACCCGTGCTCGATGAGGCTGAGCAGCTCTTCGGTGCCCACGCCGCTGTTCTGGACCACGGGCACGACGGGGAAGAGCGTCGCGCGGGCGGTGGCTTTCATCAGGTCGTCGAGCAGGTAGTCGCGGCCGGGGTCTTGGCCCTCGAGCCAGGACTCCATCAGCTGGTCGTCCTCGGCCTCCTGGATGAGGCCCTCCATGAGAGGGCCGCGGTGCGGCTCGACGAGGTCCTCGTGCGCGGAGTCACCCTCGTGGAGCACGGGCTCGCCTCCGCCGGAGTAGTCGCGGAACCGGTGTGACAGGACGCCGACGGTGCCGGTGATACCCGCCCCGGAACCAACTGGGACGTGGGTGGGCAGGACGCCCTCGCCGAACTTCTCCTTCAGCTCGTCGACCACCGCGTCGAAGTCGGAGTGGGCGGCGTCCATCTTGGCCAGGGCGATCACGCGGGGCAGGTTCGCCTCGGCGCACTCCTCCCACAAAGCCTGGGCGGCGCCGTCGACGCCGTCGGCGGCACTCACGACGAAGATCGCAGCGTCGGCAGCGCGGATCCCGGCTCGCAGTTCGCCGACGAAGTCGGGGTGCCCGGGTGCGTCGAGAAGGTTGACGAAGACGTCGCCGGTCGAGAGCGACGCGAGGTAGAGCTGGGAGAGACGCTCGGCGTCGTCCTTCTCGCCCCTGTAGCCGGCGACGCGCGCCCGCAGCAGCTGTTCGAACAGCGAGGTCTTGCCGGACCCCGCGTTGCCGATCAGCACCACGTTGCGCACATCGTCCGGATTGTTCACCTGGACCTGTGCTGCGTTCACCTTTGAACTCATGGCCCCTACCTTGCCATTGAAGATCCCCGGCGTGCGGTTCTTGGCGCGAGCTCGCGGGTGCCTGAAGAGGGGTGCCCTGGCTGTTTTGACCGGCGCCAGCGCCGACGGTAAGGTGAGTAGCTGTTGCGCTGGAGTGCGCCCGCACGGGCGACCCGCGCCACCGGCAATGTGTTCAGCTCTCCGATGGAAGATTGGTCAACGACCGTGTCTACGTACAGCCCCAAGCCTGGTGAGATCACCAGGAACTGGCATGTGATTGATGCCTCCGACGTCGTTCTGGGTCGCCTCGCGGTGACCGCAGCGACGCTCCTGCGCGGAAAGCACAAGGCCACCTTCGCGCCGCACGTCGACACCGGCGACTTCGTCGTGGTCGTCAACGCCTCGAAGGTCGCCCTGACCGGGAACAAGGCCACGACCAAGATGGCCTACCGGCACTCGGGGCGTCCCGGTGGCCTCAAGGCCGTGCCCTACGGCGAGCTGCTCGCCAAGGACCCCCGCAAGGCTGTCGAGCTCGCCGTCTGGGGCATGCTGCCCAAGAACCGGTTGAGCCGCCAGATGATCAAGAAGCTCAAGGTCTACGCGGGCCCCGAGCATCCCCACGCCGCGCAGCAGCCGCAGGCCTACGAGATCACCCAGATCGCCCAGTGACACGACAGGGAAGCACCGTGACTGACACCACCGCCGCCGAAGAAGTCCTCGACGAGATCGCGCCGTTCACCGACGAAGCCGACCGCGAGATCGCGTACCGCGCCGAGGCCACGCCGTCGTCGGCGACGCCCGGCGTCCGCCCCGCCGTGGTCGCACCCGGCGCCGCGACCGGACGCCGCAAGGAGGCCATCGCGCGCGTGCGCCTGACCCCCGGCAGCGGCCAGTTCCGCATCAACGGGCGCACGCTCGAGGAGTACTTCCCGAACAAGCTGCACCAGCAGACGATCAACGAGCCGTTCGTCACGGCCGCGGTCGAGGGCTCCTACGACGTCATCGCCAAGATCATCGGCGGCGGCGTGACCGGGCAGGCCGGTGCGCTGCGCCTGGGGATCGCCCGGGCACTGAACGCGGTGGACGCCGAGGCCAGCCGCCCGGCCCTGAAGAAGGCGGGCCTGCTCACGCGTGACGCCCGCGTCAAGGAGCGCAAGAAGGCCGGCCTCAAGAAGGCGCGCAAGGCGCCCCAGTACAGCAAGCGCTGACCCCCATGCCACGGCTCTTCGGCACCGACGGGGTCCGGGGCAAGGCCAACGTCGACCTCACCGCGGAGCTCGCGCTCGAGCTCTCGGTGGCTGCAGCGCACGTGCTCGGCGAGTCCGGGCTCTTCGAGGGCCACCGTCCGGTGGCTCTCGTGGCGCGCGACCCCCGGGCCTCGGGCGAGTTCCTCGAAGCCGCCGTGGTCGCGGGCCTGGCTTCGGCGGGCGTCGACGTGGTTCGGCTGGGCGTCGTTCCCACCCCGGGCGCGGCCTACCTCGTCAACCATCTGGACGCCGACCTGGGCGTCATGTTGTCGGCCAGCCACAACCCTATGCCCGACAACGGGATCAAATTCTTCGCCCGAGGCGGCGTGAAACTCGACGACTACCTTGAGGACCTCATCGAGGCGCGTCTCGACGCGGAGTGGGAGCGGCCGACCGGCGAGCGCGTCGGCCGTGTCACCGACGCCCCCGAGGCCGTCGAGGCGTACGTGGCGCACCTGGTGGCGTCCCTGAGCACGGGTGCCAGCCTGCACGGGCTCAAGGTGGTCCTCGACTGCGCCAACGGTGCCGCCTTCATGACGGCACCCGCCGCCTTCGAGGCCCAGGGGGCCGAGGTGGTCACCATCCATGCCGAGCCGTCCGGCCTCAACATCAACGAGAACTGTGGCTCCACCCACATGGAGGGCCTGCAGGCCGCCGTCGTCCACTACGGGGCCGACCTGGGCTTCGCGTTCGACGGCGACGCCGACCGTTGCCTCGCCGTGGACGCCTACGGCCGGCTCGTCGACGGCGACCAGATCCTCGCGATCCTCGCCGTCGCGCTGAAGCAGGCCGGGGCCCTGCATTCCGACACCGTGGTGGCCACTGTGATGAGCAACCTCGGCTTCGTGAACGCCATGCGCGAGCACGGCATCCGGGTGGACTCCACCAAGGTCGGCGACCGTTACGTGCTGGAGTCGATGAACGCCAACGGGTTCACCCTCGGGGGCGAGTAGTCGGGGCACGTGATCATGAGCGAGTTCGCGACCACCGGCGACGGCGTCCTGACCGCGCTGCACGTGGCCGCCCAGGTGGTCGCGACCGGACGGCCGCTGGCCGAACTGGCCAGCGTGATGACCCGACTGCCGCAGGTCATGGTCAACGTCAAGGGCGTGAACAAGGCACGCGCGGGCATCGACCCCGAGGTCAACTCGGCGGTGACGGCGGCCGGGCGCGAGCTGGGTGACAGCGGACGCGTCCTGCTGCGCCCCTCAGGCACCGAGCCGCTGGTCCGAGTGATGGTCGAGGCGGCCACCACCGACAAGGCCACGGAGGTCGCCGAGAGGCTCGCGGCCGTGGTCAAGGAGCGACTGACGCTCTGAGCGTCCGGCGTGGCGTCCGGTCGGCCCTGGCGGCGGCACTTAGGATCACCCCAACGGGGGGAGTGGCCCCCGTGTTCCCGCGCGCAGAAGGCGGCACGCCCATGTCCCTGGCCGAATCCACCCGTCCGGAAGTGCCGTTGACGCGGCGCCCCAGTGACTCCACGGTCGTCGCCCTCGGCGCGGCCGTGCTGACCGCGACCTTCGTCCTGACCAGTGCGGTGGTCTCAACCCTGCCGGCTTTCAAGTTCGAGTCTCAGTTCCCCGCCCTGCTGCCGTTCTTCGCGTGGGCTGCCGCCCTGGGCGTCGGCGCGGTGTCGGGCATGACGCGCGGGCTGGTCCGGCCCTGGCGGAGCGCGCACGGCGTCGCTTCCCTGGTCCCTTACGTGGCTCTGATGATGCTGAGCGCGGCCGCCCCCGAGTGGGACCTGCCGTGGTGGCTATCGGTCATCGCGGCGGCGAGCGCCGCGGCCCCGTTCGCGCTCCTCGCGGCGCGGGCGCGGACGCCGCTGGTGGTCGCCGCGGACCAGGCTCCCGACGACGCCTCTCTCCGCGGCACCTTCATGGTCGGCCTCGCGCTGATGCTGATGGCGTGGGCCGTCTCAGGGTCAGTCGTGACGGGCGCTGTCGTGTCCGTGCTCCTGGCGGTCGCCCTGGCCGTGGCCAGCATGATGCCGGGCGGCCTCGCCAAGGCGGCGCATACCTGGCGGCTGGGGCACTGGGTGGCCCTGACCTGGGGCTCGGTGGTCGTCTGGGTGAGCGTGCTGCTGCGTGGCCTGACGAGCTTCTTCGCCGACCCGTGGTGGGTCTTCACGGCGGTGGTCCTGACCGGGCTCCCCCTGATCGTGGCCAACAGCCTCCAAGCGCGGCGCCGCTAGACCTTCCGGATCCGGATCCATTCGATGTCGTGGTGGGCGTCCTTGCGGAGGATAGCGGTCGCGCGTCCACGGGTCGGCAGGATGTTCTGGGTCAGGTTCGGGCCGTTGATCGTGTCCCAGGCCTCCTCGGCGTAGCTTCGGGCGTCCTGAGCGTCCATGCTGGCGAACCGGGTGAAGTACGACCGGGGGTCCTGAAAGGCAGTCTCGCGCAGGCGCATGAAGCGTTCCAAGTACCACGAGCGCAGGTCGTCCTCGTCGGCGTCCACGTAGACGGAGAAGTCGAAGAAGTCGCTGACGGCCAGCGTCATTGAGCCGTCGGGCCGCTGCCGGGCGGGCTGGAGCACGTTCAGCCCCTCGACGATCAGGATGTCGGGCCGGCGCACCACGATCTGCTCGCCGGGGAGGATGTCGTAGACCAGGTGGCTGTAGACGGGTGCGGACGCCTCGACCGCCCCCGACTTGACCTCCATCACGAAGCGCAGCAGGGCGTGCCGATCGTAGCTCTCGGGGAAGCCCTTGCGGTTCATGATGCCGCGCCGCTCCAGCTCGGCGTTGGAGTGGAGGAAGCCGTCGGTGGTGATCAGATCGACGTGCGGGTGGCCGGGCAGCTGGGCCAGCAGCTCGCGCAGCAGGCGCGACGTGGTCGACTTTCCCACCGCCACCGAGCCGGCGACGCCGATTACGAACGGCGTTCGCCCTTCCCCCAAACCAAGGAAGTCGTGAGTGTTGCTGTAGAGGTGGCCGGTGTGCTGAACGTAGAGGTGCACCAGCTCGGTCAGCGGCAGGTAGACCTCGCGCACCTGGGCCATGTCGATCGTGTCGAGCTTCGACCGGACGCGGTGCAGCGTCTCTTCGGACAGGGCTACCGGCATCTGGTTGGCCAGCGTGGCCCAGACGTGCCGGTCCGCCTTGATGTAGGGACCGTACTCGTCGACCAAGGTGCTCGGGGGCGACGAGGTCGGCGGTACGCTGTGGGCCATGTGTGGAATTATCGGGTATGTCGGCCCCCAGTCGGCGCAAAAGGTCCTTGTTGACGCCCTGCGTCGGATGGAATATCGGGGTTATGACTCTGCCGGTATCGCCCTTGTCACCGACGAGGGAATCGCCGCCCGAAAGAAGGCGGGCAAGCTGGTCAACCTCGAAGAGGCCCTGCTTCAGGCGCCCGTTCCGGCCGCGAACACCGGCATCGGCCACACCCGCTGGGCCACCCACGGCGCACCCACCGACGCCAACGCGCACCCGCACCTCTCGGCCAGCGGTCGGGTGGCCCTGATCCACAACGGCATCATCGAGAACTTCGCTTCGCTGCGCGCCGAACTCGAGGCCGACGGGGTCCACTTCGCCTCCGAGACCGACTCCGAAGTTGCGGCCCACCTGGTCGGCCGCGAGGTGGACGCCGGCGCAACGGTGGCCGAGGCGATGCGCACCGTCGTCCGGCGCCTGGAGGGCACGTTCACGCTGGTGGCACTCGACGTCGAGTCGCCCGGGTTCCTCGTCGCCGCCCGACGCAACAGCCCCCTGGTGGTGGGCGTGGGGGAGGGCGAGATGTTCGTCGCCTCCGACGTGTCGGCGTTCATCGAGCACACGCGCGAGGCCGTCGAGATGGGCCAGGACGAAGTGGTGGAGGTGAGCGCCGACGGCTATCGCGTCACCGACTTCCAGGGCAACGAGACCCAGGGCAAGCCCTACCACGTCGACTGGGACCTGTCGGCGGCCGAGAAGGGCGGCTACGACTGGTTCATGCGCAAGGAGATCTACGAGCAGCCGCAGGCCGTCGCAGACACCCTCCTGGGCCGTTTCGACTCCGACCACCAGCTCACCCTCGACGAGATCCGCATCGCCGAGCACGAGTTGCGCAGCATCGACAAGATTGTGATCGTCGCCTGCGGCACCGCGTACTACGCCGGGATGGTGGCGAAGTACGCGATCGAGCACTGGACGCGGGTGCCGTGCGAGGTCGAGATCGCCTCCGAGTTCCGCTACCGCGACCCGATCATCACCGGCCGCACCCTGGTGGTCACCATCTCCCAGTCAGGTGAGACCGCCGACACGCTGATGGCGGTTCGGCACGCCCGCGAGCAGGGCGCGAAAGTGATCGCCATCTGCAATACCAACGGGTCGACGATCCCTCGCGAGTCGGACGCTGTGCTGTACACGCACGCAGGCCCCGAAATCGGCGTCGCCTCGACCAAGGGCTTCCTGACCCAGGTCGCAGCCTGCTACCTGTTGGGGCTGTACCTCGCGCAGGTGCGCGGCACCAAGTTCGGCGACGAGATCGCGGGGGTGATGTCTGAGCTAGAGACGATGCCGGGCAAGATCCAGCGGGTGCTCGACGGCGCCGAGCAGGTGCACGCGCTGGCGCGTCGGCTCAGGGACCAGCGCTCGGTGCTGTTCCTGGGTCGGCACGTCGGCTACCCGGTCGCCCTCGAGGGCGCGCTCAAGCTCAAGGAGATCGCCTACCTGCACGCGGAGGGGTTCCCCGCCGGCGAACTCAAGCACGGCCCCATCGCGCTGGTCGAGGAGGGCATTCCGGTCTTCGTGGTCGTGCCCCCCCAAGGCCGGGACCAGCTCCACGACAAGGTAATTTCCAACATCCAGGAGGTGCGGGCGCGCGGTGCCCGCACCATCGTGCTGGTCGAGGAGGGGGACACCGAGGTGCAGCCGTACGCCGACGAGGTGATCTGGCTGCCGCAGTCGTCCACGCTGCTCCAGCCGCTCCTGGCCACCGTGCCGCTGCAGATCTTCGCCTGCGAGGTTGCGACACTGCAGGGTCACGACGTCGACCAGCCGCGGAACCTCGCCAAGTCCGTCACCGTGGAGTGACCCGATGATCATCGGGATCGGGGTCGATGTGTGCTCTGTCGACCGGATCAGCCAGGCGTGCTCACGCCCGGGCTTCACCGACCGCGTGTTCACCCTCGCGGAGCAGTCCGGCAGCGAGCAGACGCTCGCCGGGCGGTTCGCCGCCAAGGAGGCGCTGGCCAAGGCCCTCGGCGCCCCCGCCGGGCTGCGCTTCCACGACTGCGAGGTGCTCAGCGACGAGACCGGACGCCCCTCGCTCGTGGTGACCGGCACCGTCTCCGAGCGCGTCGAGGAGGTCGGCGCCTCCCGGTTGCACGTCTCGATCAGCCACGACGCGGGGGTCGCGGTCGCGATGGTGGTCTGCGAAGGCTAGACGCGCAGCAGCGGCGCCCCCGAGCGGGCGCGCCCCGTGGCGCCCGCAGCCAGGATCTGCTCGCGGCGCAACGCGATCGCCTCGGTGTAGTAGCGGACCAGCTGGCGGCAGACGCCGGCCCAGCTGCGCGGCTCGGTCGCCTCGCGGGCGGCCTGGCCCATCGCGCGGCGCTTGTGGCCGTCGCCGACCAAGTCCCGGACGTGGTCGCGCAGGCCAGCGAGATCGCCAGGGGAGTACAGCCACCCGGTGCGGCTGCGGTCGACCAGGTCGACCGGGCCGCCCGCTGCGGGCGCCACGACCGGCACCCCGGACGCCATCGCCTCCTGGATGGTCTGGCCGAAGGTCTCCAGTTCCCCCGGCGTGACGAACACGTCGAAGGTGGCGACCGCGCGGGCCAGCGCCTCGCCGGTCAACTGGCCGCAGAACACGGCGTCCGGCAGCCGGCGCTGCAGCGCCTCGCGGTCGGGGCCGTCGCCGACGACCACGATCCGGGTTTCGGGGAGGTCGGCGACCACCTCCAGGTCGGCCACCTGCTTTTCGGGCGCGAGGCGTCCCATGAACCCCACCACGCGCTCGCCCTGAGGGGCCCACGCGGCGTGCAGCGCCTCGTCTCGCCGCGTCGGGGAGAAAAGGTCGGCGTCCACGCCGCGCCCCCACCGGCGCAGGTTGCGGACGCCGAGGCCGCGTAGCTGATTCACGCTCGCCGAACTCGGGGCGAGATTGAGGGTGGCCGCCGTGTGGGTCCACTTCACACGCTGCCACAGGTACGCCTCGAGCGCAGGGATGCCGTAGCGCCGGGCGTAACCCGGCACATCGGTCTGGTAGACCGCAACGCTGGGGATGCCCAGCTCAGCGGCGGCCAGCGCGCCTCGCATCCCGACGTTGATGGGCGATGCCAGGTGGACGACGTCGGGCGCGAAGTCGGCCAGCGTCATCTCCAGCGAGATGCGCGGCGTGGTGCAGATCCGCACCTGCATGAAGTGCGGGATCGCTACCGAGCCCATCTGCATGACCGGGACGCCGCGGTAGTGCGTCGGCGCGCCAGGCGCCTCCGGCGCCAGCAGCATCACGTCGTGGCCTTCGTCGATGAGATGGTCCAGCACCCGCAGGACGGAGTTGACCACGCCGTTGACCTCGGGGAGGAAGGACTCGGTGATGATGGCGACTCGCATGCACCCATGGCAGCAAGGCCGAGTGGCCGGGTCTGAGGAGTTGCATGGCGCCTCGGCGAACGCCGGGTGAACGGGCGGGCACGGCGGCTCAGGATGGGGACGGTGGGGAAAGGGGTCGCGAGAGAGGGACGGTAAGATAGGCAGGGTTTTGTGCCCGACCTCCCATCGCGATCCGAAGGTGCCCCCATGACCACCGATGCCGGCGAGCTCGCCGCGGCCACTCTGACCGATGGCCGCGCCCTCGCCGTGCGCCTGGCCCAGCCGGCGGACGCCGAGGCTCTGCTCGCGCTCATTCATCGGGCGTTCCGGGCCAGGCCGGTGGTCGGCGAGGAACCCGAGGCGCTGCGTGACGACCTCGCGTCCGTGCGCGACCGGCTCGAGCACGGGAGCGGCTACGTCGCGGTCGTCGACGGCGCCCCGGCTGGCGTGATCATGGTGGCCCCGATGGGAACCCACCTGCGGCTGGGCCGGGTTTGCGTGCTGCCCGAGCACCGCAGGGCGGGGCTGGCGTCCTTCCTCGTCGGCGTCGTCCTGGAGCACCAGGCCGCGATGGGTCAGGAGAGCGTCCAGTTGCTGGCGCGCCGCGAGTTTCCCGAGCTGCAGGCCTGGTGGGCGCGCCACGGTTTCGTGCCGGTCGGCGAGGAGCGCAACTGCATCGTGATGCAGCGCGCCATCCCGGTGGTCGCCGAGGTGCCGGACGCCGACGCGATGCGCGCGCTGGGGCGCCGGCTCGCCCGCGTGCTACGGGCGGGTGACCTCGTGATCGCGTCCGGCGACCTCGGCGCGGGCAAGACCACCCTGGCCCAGGGGTTGGGCGTCGGCCTCGAGGTCAGCGGCCCGATCATCTCCCCGACGTTCGTCCTGTCGCGGGTGCACCCCTCGACGGTCGGCGGGCCCGCCTTCGTGCACGTGGACGCCTACCGGCTCGGCAGCTTCGCCGAACTGGAGGACATGGACCTCGAGGCGTCCCTCGACGAGGCCGTCACCCTGGTCGAGTGGGGCACGGGCATCGCCGAGGGGTTGGCGTCCGATCGGCTCGACGTGGACATCAGGCGCGGGATGGATCCTGCGGACGAGACACGCTGGGTGTTCCTGACCCCCATCGGGCCCCGATGGAGCCGCGACGCGATCGCGACCGCGGCCAAGGAGGACGCATGACGACCATTCTCGCGGTCGACACCTCGACCGTCGTGGCCGCCGGGGTGGCGGTCGACGGGAGGATCGTGGCCAGCGGCCGCGTCGACTCCGGACGCGCTCACGCTGAGCAGCTGATGCCGCTCGTCCGGCGCGTGCTGACCGAAGCGGGGGTGCGGCTGGCCGACCTCGACCAGCTCGTCGCGGGCGTGGGCCCCGGCCCCTTCACGGGTCTGCGCGTGGGCGTCGTGACGGCCACCACGTTGGCCGAGGTGCTGGGCGTCGGCGTCCGCGGGGCGTGCAGCCTGGACGCCGTGGCCGCGGCGTGGGCGTCCGACGGCGCGCCCGAGGAGTTCGTCGCGGTCAGCGACGCGCGCCGCCGCGAGGTGTACTGGGCGCGCTACGACCGCTCCGGGCGCCGCCTGGCCGGACCTGTGGTGTCCGCGCCGGACGCCGTCCCTGCGCTCCCAGTGGCCGGGCCGGGCGCCCACCTGGTCCTCGTCGAGGACGCACCGTCCCGGCTCGTCGGGCCCACCGCCTTGGACGCCGCTTGGCTCGCCGCGGCAGACCTGCCCGACGCCGGCCTGGAGCCGCTCTACCTGCGCCGCCCGGACGCCGACGTGCCCACGTCGGTGAAGTCGGCGCTGCCGCAGGCCCGCGTGCGCATCCGGAGGACCCGGTGAGCGTCGAGTCGGCGCGGCACCCGGACCTCCCCGCGATCCTGGCCCTGGAGGAGAGCTTCGCCGAGCCCCGCTGGAGCGCGCAGGCCTGGGCCGAGGAGCTGGCGTCCGAGCGAGGGCTCGTGCTCGTCGAGAGGGACGCCGACGGCGCGGTCTTCGGCGTGGCCGCGTTCAGCCACGTCGGCGGGGTCGCCGACCTGAACCGGATCGTGGTGCGCCCGGACCGCCGCCAGCGGGGTGTCGGACGCCGGCTGGTGCTGGCGGGGCTGGAGTGGGCCAGCCGGATCGGTGCGCGCCAGGTAATGCTCGAGGTGGGCGCCGGCAACGAGCCGGCGCGCGCGCTTTATGCACGGCTGGGCTTCGTCGCGTTGGCGCGCCGCGCGAACTACTACGGCGCCGGCCACGACGCGATCGTGATGGCGCTGGCACTCCAGGAGGACGAGTCATGACGGAACCGCTGGTGATCGGCATCGAGTCGAGCTGCGACGAGACCGGGGTGGCGCTGGTCCGGGGCCGCGAACTGCTCGCCAACGAGGTGGCCAGCTCGGTGGAGCAGCACGTCCGCTTCGGAGGGGTGGTCCCCGAGGTCGCTTCCCGCGCGCACCTGCAGGCGATGGTGCCGACGCTGCGCCGGGCGTGCGCGACCGCCGGCGTCGACCTGGACGAGGTGGACGCAGTGTGCGTCACCGCCGGCCCAGGCCTGATGGGGGCACTCGTGGTGGGGTTGTCCGCCGCCAAGGCCCTGGCCGTCGCCCTGGACAAGCCGTTGTACGGGCTCAACCACCTGGTGGGGCACGTGGCGGTCGACCTCCTCGACCACGGCCCGCTGCCGGAGCGCTTCGGGGCGTTGCTGGTCTCCGGCGGCCACACCTCGCTCCTGCTCGTCGACGACGTCACCTCCCGCATCACCGAGGTCGGGTCCACCATCGACGACGCCGCCGGCGAGGCCTACGACAAGGTCGCCCGCCTGCTCGGGATGGGTTACCCCGGCGGGCCGGTGATCGACCGGGCGGCGGCGTCAGGGGACCCGGCCGCGATCGCCTTCCCCCGCGGGCTGACCGGCCAGCGTGACCGGGCCGAGCACCGGTTCGACTTCTCGTTCTCGGGGCTGAAGACCGCGGTGGCGCGCTGGGTGGAGACCGAGCGGCAGGCGGGGCGTCCGGTGCCCGTGGACGACGTGGCGGCGTCGTTTCAGGAGGCCGTCGCGGACGTACTCACGGCCAAGGCGTTGGACATGTGCGCCCACTACGGCCTCGACACGATCCTGCTCGGCGGCGGCGTCGCCGCGAACTCGCGTTTGCGTGCCCTGCTCGGGGAGCGCGCGGACGCCCGCGGGGTGACAGTGCGGCGTCCGCGGCCGGGGTTGTGCACCGACAACGGCGCCATGATGGCGGCACTGGGGGCGGAGGTAGTCCGCCGGGGGCACCGGCCCAGCTCGCTCGACATCGGCGCGAACCCCGGCCTGCCGGTGTCGACGGTCCTGGTGTGAGCGGCATGACGCTGCGGACGCGCGCCCACCTGCTGCTGTTGCTGTGCTCGGTGATCTGGGGCTTCGCGTTCGCCGCCCAGCGCTTCGGGGCCGAACACATGGACGCTTTCTCGTTCAACGCGGCCCGCGGCTTTCTCGGCGCCGCGGCGCTGATGCCGCTGATCTGGTTCCTCGACCGTCGCGACGGCCTGAGCCCGTTCCAGCGGCTCCAGGCGTGGCGGTCGGTCGCCGCCCCCGGCGCCTTCATCGGTCTGATGTTCTTCGGCGGCCAGACGCTGCAACAGCTGGGCGTGGAGCAGACCACGGCCGGCAACGCCGCCTTCGTCACCGGCCTGTACATGGTCATGGTGCCGATCGCCGGGATGCTGTTCGGTCACCGGGCCGGCCTGTTCACGTGGCTGGGAATCGCGCTCGCGGTCCCGGGCCTGTATCTCCTCACCTGGACGGGGACCGGCATCGGCGCCGGCGACCTGCTGGTGCTGGTGGGCACGCTGTTCTGGACCTTTCAGATCCTCGGGGTGGGCCGCTCGGCCCGGCTGGTTGACCCCATCCGGCTGTCGGCCGCGCAGTTCCTGGTGCTGGCGGTGGTGTCCACGGCGGTCGCCCTCGTCGTCCAGCCCGCGCCCTTCGGGGGCCTGGTCGAAGCGGCGGGCGCGGTCGCGTTCGCCGGGCTGGTCTCGACCGGCATCGGGTTCACCCTCCAGGTCGTCGGTCAGCGCCACGCGCGGACGTCCACCGCCGCGATGATCATGTCCCTGGAGGCGATGTGGGGGGCCGTCGGCGGTGCGCTGCTGCTCGGCGAGCGGTTCACGCCGGCCGGCTACCTGGGGGCGGCCCTCATGATGGGTGGCATCCTGCTGGCCCAGGTGCCCAGCCGCGCTGAGCGTGCGCGCGAGGAGGCGGCCGACGAGCATCCGGTGCCCGTCCCCGAGCCGCCGTCGACCGCGCTGCGCGCCGACTGAGCGGCCCGCCCTCGACGATGCCCTACACCCCGATCCTCGCCACCCTCGCCTACGTGGTGCGCGGCGACGACGTCCTGATGGTGCACCGCACGTTCCGCGATTCCGACGCCCACCTGGGCAAGTTCAACGGCCTGGGCGGCAAGCTGGAGCCCGGCGAAGACGTGGTCGCCGGCGTCCGGCGCGAACTGCGCGAGGAGGCGGGGATCGACGCCACGGGCGTCCGCCTGCGGGGGACGCTGAGCTGGCCGGGCTTCGGCGACGGCGGTGAGGACTGGTTCGCGTTCGTGTTCGTCGTCGACGCCTTCGCCGGCGAACCGCCGGCCGCGAACGAGGAGGGCACCCTGCACTGGGTCCCACGCGCGAGCATGCTCGATCTGCCCTTGTGGGAGGGCGACTACACGTGGTTGCCGCTGGTGTTCGCCGCCTCCGTAGGGCAGTTCCACGGCGTGATGCCGTACTCCGACGGCCGCCCGTCGGGTTGGTCGGTGACGATTCTGCCCCGGTGATTCGGGGTGGTGGCGGCGGGCTGGTGCCGTAATCTGGCCGTTATGTCGCAACGCGCCTACGAGGTCCTTCCCGGCAACCACGGCACCCGGGTCAAGGTGAACGCCCGCGGCAAGGAAGTGCTGCGGATCCCGCGCCTGAACCGCGGCACCGCCTTCACCCGCGAGCAACGGGCGGCGCTCGGCCTGGAGGGCCTGCTGCCGGAGCGCGTCACCCCGCTGGAGGGGCAACTGCACCGCGCATACACGCGGTTTCTGCGCGCCGGGAACCCCCTGGAGAAGTTCGTCTATCTCCGCGGCCTGCGCGACCGCAACACCGTGCTGTTCTACCGGCTGCTCAGCGAGCACCTCGAAGAGGTGATGCCGATCGTGTACACGCCCACCATCGGCGACGCGATCCAGGAGTTCAGCCTGTGGTTCCAGCAGGTGCACGGCGTCTTTCTGTCCATCAACGCCCCCGAGCGCATCGAAACCTCCCTGCGTGCCATGGGCCGGGGCCCCGACGACGTCGACCTGCTGATCGTCACCGATTCGGAGGGGATCCTCGGGATCGGCGATCAGGGCGTGGGCGGCATCGAAATCTGCATCGGCAAGAAGAGCCTCTACACCGCGGCGGCCGGGGTCGACCCGAACCGGATGGTGCCGATCGTCATGGACGTGGGCACCGACAACCTCAAGCTGCTCAACGACGACCTGTACCTCGGGCTGCGGCACGCACGCGTCCGTGGCGAGCGGTACGACGCCTTCGTGGACGCCTTCGTCCGGGCAGCCGGGAACGTGTTCCCGCACGCCATGGTGCACTGGGAAGATTTCGGTGCCTCGAACGCGCACCGGATCCTCAACCGCTACCGCGACGAGATCTGCACGTTCAACGATGACGTTCAGGGCACGGCTGCGGTGGTGGTGGGGGCTGTGCTGTCAGGCGTCCGTGCCAAGGGGGAGCAGCTGGCCGACCAGCGCTTCGTCATCCACGGGGCAGGCACTGCGGGCATCGGGATCGTGAACCTGCTCGTCGACCTGCTCGTCGCCGAGGGCCTCACTCCCGAGGATGCCCGCGGCCGGTTCTGGCCGCTGGCCAGCCAAGGGCTGGTCACCGAGGGTGGCCGCGTCCGCGACTTCCAACAGCCGTACGCCCGCTCGTCGGCCGACATCGCGGGCTGGTCGCTGGACCACCCGGCGCGCATCGCTCTGGCCGACGTCGTCCGCAATGTGAGGCCCACGGTGCTGATTGGCACGTCGGGCCAGCCGGGTTCCTTCACCGAGGACATCGTCCGCGACATGGCCTCGCATACGGACCGTCCGATCATCATGCCGCTGTCGAACCCGACCGTGCTCGCAGAGGCGACCCCCGCGAACCTCCTCGACTGGACCGAGGGACGCGCCCTGATCGCGACCGGGTCGCCGTTCCCCGCGGTGATGCTGAACGACGTCACCCACACGATCGCTCAGGCCAACAACGCGTTCGTGTTCCCGGGGCTGGGGCTCGGCGTGGCGGTCTGCCGCGCGACCCGGGTGACCGACGGCATGATCGCTGCCGCCGCGCGCGCCGTGGCTTCGCTGGTGACGCTCCGCGACCCGGGCCAGTCGCTGCTGCCGCACGTGAACGACCTGCGCCGGGTCTCGGCGACCGTCGCGATCGCCGTCGCGGAGGCCGCGCAGGCGGACGGGGTGGCGACCGTGCCGCTGCACGACCCGGTCCAGCAGGTGTTCGAGACGATGTGGCAGCCGGTCTACCCGGAACTGATCATCGAAGACTGAACGAGGTCGCGCCGGGCGGGGCACCCCCGGCGTCCGGACTGTCAGGCGTCGGCGAAGCCGTTCGGGTTCGCGGACTGCCAGCGGTAGGTGTCCGCGCACGCCTCGTCCACGGACTTCTCGGCGCGCCAGCCGAGCTGCTGCTGCGCCTTGCTCGGGTCGGCGTACGACGAGGCCACGTCGCCGGGGCGGCGGGCCACGATCTCGTAGGGGATCGCGACGCCCGACGCCTTCTCGAACGCGGCGACGACCTGCAGGACCGTGGTGGGCTGACCGGTGCCGAGGTTCCACACGTGGTAGCCGTCGCGGCCGACGAGGTGGTCGAGGGCGGCGAGGTGGCCCGCGGCGAGGTCGACGACGTGGATGTAATCACGCTCGCCGGTGCCGTCCACGGAGTCGTAGTCGTTGCCGAAGACCATCAGCTTCTCGCGGCGTCCGGCCGCCACCTGTGCCACGAAGGGGAGCAGGTTGTTGGGGATGCCCTTGGGGTCCTCGCCGATCCGCCCCGAGGAGTGGGCGCCGATCGGGTTGAAGTAGCGCAGGACGCCGACCGCCAGGCTGGGGTCGGCGGCGGCGACGTCGGCCAGGATCTCCTCGATCATGTGCTTGGTGCGTCCGTAAGGATTCGTGGCCGCGGTCGCGGCGTCCTCGGTGAAGGGGGGCTCGGTCACCTCTCCGTAGACGGTGGCCGAGCTCGAGAACACGATGCGGCGGCATCCGTGCTTGGCCATGGCGGCCAGCAGCGTCAGCGTGCTGCCCACGTTCTCGGTGTAGTAGGTCAGCGGAATCTGGGTCGACTCGCCCACGGCCTTCCAGCCGGCGAAATGGATCACCGCCTCGGGACGAAACTCCGCGAACGCCCGGTCCAGCGCAGCCTCGTCGCGGACGTTGGCCTCGACGAAGCCCGGCTCCCGGCCCGCCAGCGCGGCCACGCGGCGCAGCGACTCGGCGGAGCTGTTCGACAGATCGTCGACCACGAGCACGTCGTGGCCCGCCTCGAGCAGGGCGAGGACCGTGTGGGAGCCGATGTAGCCGGCGCCGCCGGTGACGAGAACGCGCATGGCGAGGGTGTCCTTCCTGGTTGGTCGGCACCACCCTAGTGCGGCCCGGTCACCGGGTGAGGCTCAGGCCCTTCTCGGTCCGCAGGAGCAAATGCATCAGGTGCGCTTCGTTGGGTGAGCCGCCCGGCCCGACCAACCGGTTGTGGTGCATGTGCGCCAGGCTCGGCCAGAGGTCGGTGACCGACCCGTCCAGCCGGCCGGCGGCTTCGGCCTCCCGCAGGGCATCCCCCCACGGCGCGACGGACGCCCGCAGCGCCGCCAGCGCGTCGCTGAGCGGCCCCGGCGGAGGGGTCGGACCCAGCAGCGTCCGCAGCGTGTTCTTCCGGGCGCGGTAGTCGTCACCGGCGGCGCGGCCCACCTGCGGGTCCTCGACCAGGGCCGTCTGCGCCTCGTAGAAGGTGATCCGCTGTGCGGCGTCCAGGCCGAGCCCGGCGAGCAGGCTCGCGGTGGACGCCACCGCCAGGTCGGTCAGCTGGAGGCCGTGCAGGCCGAGCAGGCGCCGCACGGCAGCGCTGTCGGCGTGGAAGACGTTCTCGCACAGGTCGAGCCCGACCAGCCCGCCGTAGCGGTCCACCTCGCGGTCGTAGGTGTCCAGCACCAGGCGGCTGATCCGGCCGGAGGCGACCAGGTGCGCGGCGAACTCGCTCACCTGGGGCAGGAGGTGGCGCAGCAGCAGGTCGGGTTCGCCCTGCCACCGGACGCGCAGGTGCGGCTCGGGATCGGAGTAGCGCAGGAAGAACCAGCGGCGCGCCAGGCCGGAGTTCTCGGCCATCTCGACGAGGTCCGCCAGGTCGGAGCCAAGGAGCCGGCTGTGCTGGTCGAAGGGCGCGTAGAACTTGGCGAACAGCCAGTCGCTCCCGGGCAGCCTCAGGCGTTCGCGGACCGAGGCGCGC
>JBKHWW010000170.1:0-5816 GCA_046566345.1 Actinomycetes bacterium | reverse complement strand
GGTGCCGCGGCGTTGGGCGGTGAACAGCCCCGCGTCCTCTCCGGACATGCCGACGGCCAGGGGCCCGTGCGCGTTCAACAGTCCGACGAGCTCGCGTCCCACCTGCCCGACGAGCACCATCCGGACCACCTCCATCGCCTCGGGGGTGGTGACGCGGAGGCCGCCCTTGAACTCGCTCGCGATCCCGAGCCTGCCCAGCATCGCGTTGATCTGCGGGCCGCCGCCGTGCACGACGACGGGGTGGACGCCGCAGCGTCGCAGGAACACGACGTCCTCCACGAACGCCCGCTTGAGGGCGTCGCTGGTCATCGCGTTGCCGCCGTACTTGATCACCATGGTGGCGCCGGCGTACTTGGTCAGCCACGGCAGGGCCTCGATGAGTGTGGCGGCCTTGGCGTAGGCGGCCGTCTGCGCTGCGGCCGTCCGTGTGGTCAGGGTTGTCAGGGTGGTCATGACGAGTACTCCGCGTTCTCCTTGACGTAGTCGTAGGTCAGGTCGTTGGTCCACACGGTCGCCCGCGCGTCGCCGGCGGCGAGGTCGATCTCGACGCTTACGTCGCGGGGGCGCAGATCGACCAGGGAGCGGTCCTCACCGAGCCCGCCCGAGCGGAACACGGTCACCCCATTGAAGGAGACGCTCACCCGGTCGGGGTCGAACACCGCCCGCGACGTGCCCGCCGAGGCCAGCACGCGACCCCAGTTCGGGTCGTTGCCGAAGATGGCGCACTTGAACAAGTTCGAGCGCGTGACGCAGCGGCCAACCTCGACGGCGTCGTCCTCGGTGGCGGCGTTGATAACCGTCACGGCGATGTCGTGGCTGGCGCCCTCGGCGTCCGCCAGCAGCTGGCGAGCCAGCGAGCCGCACACGGTGGTGAGCGCCTCGGTGAAGGCGTCGAGCCCAGGGGTGACGCCCGACGCGCCGTTGGCCAGCAGGAGCACGGTGTCGTTCGTCGACATGCAGCCGTCGGAGTCCGTGCGGTCGAAGGTCACCCGGGTGGCAGCCCGCAGGGCGGCGTCCGCATCGCTTGGGGACAGATCGGCGTCCGTGGTGATCACGACCAGCATGGTGGCCAGCGCCGGAGCGAGCATGCCGGCGCCCTTGGCCATTCCGCCGACGGTCCAACCTTGCTCGGAGGTCACGGCCGCCTGTTTGGCGACGGTGTCGGTGGTCATGATGGCCTGAGCGGCGTCCGCGCCGCCGGCCTCGGTCACCTGCTCGGCCGCGGCGGCGATGCCAGCGGTGACCGCGCCCATGGGCAGCCGGACGCCGATCAGCCCCGTCGAGCAGACAGCCACCCTGCGCGCGTCCGTGCCCAGCGCGGACGCGGTCGCCTCTGCCATCAACCGCGCGTCGGCCAGCCCGTCGGCGCCGGTGCACGCGTTGGCGCCCCCGGAGTTCAGCACGACCGCGTCCAGCTCGCCGGCGGACAGGACGTCAATGGACCAGACGACGGGGGCCGCCTGGAACCGATTGCTCGTGAACACGCCGGCGGCGGTCCGGCGCGGACCGTCATTGCGGACCAGCGCGAGGTCAGGGTTGCCGGACGCCTTGATGCCGGCTTTCACGCCTGCCGCGGTGAACTGCCTGGCTGCGGTGACGCTCATGGCGCGACCCCCAGGGCGGCCAGGCCTGCCGTCTCGGGGAGGCCAAGGGCGATGTTCATCGACTGAATCGCGCCGCCCGCGGTTCCCTTCGTCAGGTTGTCGAGCGCCGCCACGACGACCAGGCGCTCGGCCGCGGCGTCGATCGCCACCTGCATGTGCACGTGGTTGCTGCCCAAGACCGACTGCGTCTGCGGCCACACCCCCTCGGGGAGCAAGTGCACGAACGGCTCCTCCGCCCACGCCTCCGCATAGACCGCGCGCGCCCGTGCGGCGGTGGTCGGCGCGGCCAGCGGTGCGGACACGGTGGCCAGGATGCCGCGCGACATCGGCACCAGGACCGGGGTGAAGGAAACCGTCGGCGCGGGAGCTCCCAGGCGCCGGAAATTCTGGAGCATCTCGGGCACGTGGCGGTGGACTCCGCCCACCCCGTATGCGGACGCCGACCCCATGAGTTCGGAGCCGAGAAGGTGCGGCTTGGAGGACTTGCCCGCGCCGGAGGGGCCGGTCGGCGCCACGACCACGACGTCGTGCCCGTCGACCAGCGCGGCCTGGAGCGCGGGTTGCAGGGCCAGGGTCACGGAGGTGGGGAAGCACCCCGGCACGGCGATCCGCCGGGTGCCGGCGAGCTGTGCACGAGCGCCAGGGAGCTCGGGCAGCCCGTACGGCCACGTGCCGGCGTGCGGCGTGTCGTAGAAGCGTTCCCAGTCGCTCGGCGACTCCAGGCGGAAGTCGGCGCCCGCGTCCACCACCAGCGCGTCGGGGTCGAGGCGGGCCGCCAGCTCGGCCGAGGTGCCGTGCGGCAGCGCCAAGAACACCACGTCGTGGCCGGCGAGGTTCTCCGGCGTCGTGTCCAGCACGATCCGGTCATGGAGAGGGGTCAGGTGCTGCTGATGGATGGCCAGCGACGAGCCCGCGGACGCCTTCGCCGTGAGGGCACCGATCTCGACATCGTCGCGGGCGAGGAGGAGCCGCAGCAACTCTCCCCCCGCATAGCCGGTGCAACCGGCGACGGCAACCTTGATGCTCATGGCATGAATATGCCACACGCAGAATAGATATTCCAATCTGCCGGCGAGACGGCTCCCGGTCACCTGAGCGCTCGTCCACCTGTCGGGGGGCATGCGGCGTCGCTACAGTAAGTCCGCATCCCGGCCATCGGCGGCCGGCGCATGAAGGGAACCAGCATGTCCTATCGCGTTGGCTACTTGGTGGGAAGCCTGTCTTCGACGTCGATCAACCGTGCGCTGGCCAAGGCCTTGATCAAGGTTGCGCCCGACGACCTCGAGTTCACCGAGATCCCGATCGACAAACTGCCTCTGTACTCCCCCGACTACGACGCCGACTACCCGCCCGAGGGTAAGGCGCTCAAGGACGCCATCGCCGGCGTCCAGGCGCTGTTGTTCGTCTCGCCGGAGTACAACCGCTCGATCCCCGGCGCCCTTAAGAACGCCATCGACTGGGCCTCCCGCCCGTGGGGCCAGAACTCGTTCGACCATGTGCCGACTGCCATCATCGGCGCCTCCATCGGCAACATCGGCACAGCCGTCGCCCAGCAGAGCCTGCGGGCGGTGATGGCCTTCTGCAACGCGCGGCAGATGACCGCGCCGGAGGCCTACATCAAGTTCGATCCCGAGGCGATCAGCCCCGAAGGAGACGTGACCAACGAGGACACCAAGGCCCTTCTCACGGGCTTCATGGCCGAGTTCCGTGAGCACGTGGCCCGCGTGCTGACCGTGCTGCCTCGCGACTGATACGCACCGGTGCCGGCGGGAAGGCACCTGAGCCTTTCCGCCGGCACGCGCTCAGGTGACGGCCTTGCTAGGCTGGACGACAGGTGTGCCGGGAAGTCTGGTCGGCGTCGTCGCTGTCGACCCGCTTTCCCGAAGGAACTCCCCGTGACCGCACCTTCTCCGCTCCGCCGCCTCCTCAGCCGCGGCAGCTACCCGGAACATCTGCGCATTGGGAAGATCCTCCGCCAGGAGACCACGGGCGGCCTCCTGCTCATCGCGGCGGCGCTGGTCGCCCTCATCTGGGCGAACTCACCGGCCGCCGACTCCTACTTCGCGCTTCGGGACTTCGAAGTGGGGGTGGAGTCGTTGCATCTACAGCTGAGCTTGGGCACCTGGGCGGCCGACGGGCTCCTGGCCATCTTCTTCTTCTTGGTGGGGCTCGAGCTCAAGCACGAATTTGTCGCAGGCGATCTGCGCGACCCCCAGCGCGCGCTGGTGCCCGTCGTCGCCGCGTTCGGCGGCGTCGCGGTTCCGGCCTTGACCTACGTGGTGATCAACCTGGGTTCGGCGGAGACGCTGCGCGGGTGGGCGATCCCGACAGCCACCGACATCGCCTTCGCGGTCGCCGTGCTGGCGATCATCGGTTCCCATCTGCCCAGCGCCCTGCGCATCTTCCTGCTGACGCTCGCGGTGGTCGATGACCTGATCGCCATCACGATCATCGCCCTCTTCTACACCGATGAGGTCAACTGGCTCGCTCTGGTGTTGTTCCTGGTGCCGGTGGCCCTCTACGGATTCCTGGTTCAGCGCTGGCCGCGGTGGTTCGCGGAGACTCTCTGGGCCCCGTTCGTGATCCTGCTCCCGATCGCCTTCGTCGCCTGGGCGCTCCTGCACGAGGCGGGGATCCACGCCACCATCGCCGGGGTGGTTCTCGGATTCCTCACCCCGGTGCGGCGCAAGGACCCCACCGCCGGCCCCGGACCGGGTCTCGCCATGACGTTCGAGCACAAGTACCGCCCGATCTCGACCGGATTCGCGGTCCCCGTGTTCGCCTTCTTCTCGGCGGGGGTTGCGGTCGGCGGGTTGGCCGGTCTGTTCGACGCGGTCACGTCACCAGTCGCTCTCGGCATCATCGTGGGCCTGGTGGTGGGCAAGCCGGTGGGCATCGGGCTGTCCACCTACCTGCTCACCCGGTTCACCCGCGCCACCCTCGACAGCACGCTGCGGTGGGGCGACCTGGTGGGGGTGGGCGCGCTGGCCGGCATCGGCTTCACGGTGTCCCTCCTCATCGGCGAGCTGAGCTTCGGCCTGGGCAGCGACTACAACGACGCGGCGAAGATCGGCGTCCTGCTGGCGTCGGTGTTCGCGGCGGGGCTAGCCGCCGCGGTCCTTGTGCCGCGGAACCGTCGCTACAGGGGCATCGCGGCCGAGGAGGTCACGGACACCGACGCGGACGGCCTCCCCGACGCCTTCGACCCCACTCCCCGCGGCTGAGCGCGGCGCGGGCGCTAACCCAGCCCCAGCGAGCTGCGGTTCCGGACCACCCAGGCCGGCTCGTCGCCGTACCGCAGCGGGGGCACGAGGCGTCCGGCGGCGGAATCCTCGACCAGCTGGGCGAGGCGACGTTGTCGGGTGGCGACCTGTTTAGCGGAGTTCATCCAGTGCGCCGCGGTGCGCCGGTAGGCGGGCTGTGCGGCGTCCCACCACGCCTTGGCCGCGGGCACGGCGGCTAGAGCTGCCTCCTGCTGAGGCGTCAGCGCCGGTTCGGCGGGCAGTTCGAAGCTGTAGATCCCGGTCCGTGCCCCGGTACGCGCCTCGAAGGCCGCCAGACCCGCCGGAGTCATCCGGCCCTCGGCTATCAGGCGCTCGGCGTGGCCGACGTTCACCAGGCTCCAGTTGCTGCCTTTTCGCCGCGGCGTCCAGCGCTGGCGGTTGGTGTCGGCGTCGATGCGCTGCATCACTGAGTCGATCCACCCGAAGCACAGGGCCTCCAAGACGGCGTCCGCCCACGTCAAGCCACGCGGGGTGACGTGAGCCCGATTGAGACCCATCCACAGCTCGGTGTCGGTCGCATGGTGTTCGGCGAGCCAGGCGCGCCACTCCGCGGCGTCCTCGAAGAACAGCGCGGGGCGCTCGGGAGTGCCACCGCGGCGTCCGGTCATATCTCGATCGTAGGCGAAATCACCTGCAGCCCGAGGGGGCGGGCCAGGAGGCTGCGGATCTCGGCCAGGCCGCGCGCCAGGCCGAGATCATCGACGCCGCCGAACCCGAACACCAGGCCGTTGCGCCCGCTGGTCCCGGACCAGTACGCCGACAGCGGGCTGACCAGCACCCCGCGCTCCTCGAGCGCCGCGGTCACCTCCCTCTCGGGGCGGCCGTGCTCGACCACCGCATGGAGCCCTCCGTCCATCGGCAGGACGCGCACCCCGGGCAGATCCCGCAGGGCGCGGACAACGATGGCTCGCCGTCGCCGGTAGAGGTT
>JBKHWW010000169.1:0-3249 GCA_046566345.1 Actinomycetes bacterium | reverse complement strand
ACAGGACTGCGGTACGACCCTTACCGACCCAGCTGACGCCCAGCTTGCCCGCCCGCGCGGCACGAGCAGTGCTCACGGCCACGAGCAGGTCGACCGGCAGGATCACCCCGAGAACCCACCAGCCGATCACACCGGTGATGGACAGGGTGAGGGCCAGACCCCAGATGCCGAGCCGGTCTGCGAAGGGGTCGAGCCACTCTCCCAGCTTCGAGCGCTGGTCGAGCGCCCGCGCCAGGACGCCGTCGACCCAGTCGGTGGACGCCCAGATCGCGAGCAGGATGACCGGCAGCCACGAGCCGCTCTCCCCTGTCCACACGAACCAGCACACGGGAACCAGCAGGAGCAGCCGCACGAGCGTGATCGCGTTTGGAATCGTCCACGGCCGCAGCGCCTCGGAACGGGTCTCGACCGGCCCGACGGCCTGGGTCTCGACAGGTTCGACCGGCGGATCCGTCATGTCAGTCTTCGGCGAGCGTCAGCTCGAGACCGCCCAGAATGTTGGCAGACAGGTTGTACAAGAAGGCGAAGATCGTGCCCAGGGCGGTGAGGATCACCACGTTGACCACGGCGAAGAGCGCGGTCACACCCATCACCTTGTTGGTGTTGACGAAGTCCTCCAGCCGCACGGCGGTCTGGTCCTGATCGCTGGACAGCAACATCGTGAGCACGCCGTTGACCGCTTCGATCATTCCCGACGCCCCGATCAGCGTCCACACCACGTACACCGCCACCCAGGTCATGATGCCCAACGCGATCGAGAACAGGAACGACGTCTTCATCACCGACCACGGGTCGACGCGTGAGATGCGGAGCCGGGCCCGCCGCGTCCGGACGCTCGAGCGCACGCGGGTGTCCTCCGGCGCGGCGTCCTTGACGGGGGCGAGTGTCATGCCGCGACCCTTGAGGGTCTGGTCGCTCCGCGTGTCAGTCAACGCTGTCCTCCTTGCCGAGGTCCTCGCCGCCGTCGGTTGCGGGAGACGCTTCAACGGTACCTGGTTCGTCCTCGTCCGTCGTCTCGGGGTAGAGGGCGATCACGGTGACGCTGTCGTCCCCGACGAGCCCGACGAACTTCACCCCCATCGTGTCCCGCCCCTTGACCGGCACGTCGGCGACGGACGCGCGGATCACCTGACCGGAGTGCTTGATGGCGATCACTTCGGCGTCGTCGCCGACCACGAGGCCGCCCACGAGCGAGCCACGGTCCTCGTTGAGCTTCATCGCCTTGATGCCCAGGCCGCCGCGGCCCTGCAACCGGTACTCGCTGACCGCGGTCCGCTTGGCGAAGCCCCCGTCGGTGACCGTGAACACGAACCGGTCGTCCTCGGGCGTGCCGGCGTCGATCACCGCCATGCTGAGCAGCTCGTCGTCGCGACGGAACTTCATGCCCGTCACGCCCGAGGTGGCCCGCCCCATCGGCCGCAGCTGCGCGTCGTCGGCTTGGAAGCGGATCGCCTGCCCCTTCCGCGAGATCAGCAGCACGTCGTCCTCCTCGGAGCACACCCCGGCGCCGATCAGCTCGTCGTCGTCCTCGCGGAAGTTGATGGCGATCAGCCCGGCCTGACGGGCGCTGTCGTACGCCGCCAGCTCGGTCTTCTTGACCAGCCCCCGCTTCGTAGCCAGCAAGAGGTAGGGCTTGTCGTCGTACGCGGTGATCGTCAGGACGCTGGCGATCCGTTCCTCGGGCAGGAAGCTCATCAGCCCAGCCACGTGCCCGCCCTTGGCGTCACGAGACGCCTCGGGCAGCTGCCACACCTTGGTGCGGTAGACGCGGCCGAAGTTGGTGAAGAACAGCAGCCAGTGGTGGCTGGACGCCGTGAACAGGTGCTGCACCTCGTCTTCGGACCGCAGCGCGGCGCCCTTGACCCCCTTGCCACCCCGCTTCTGCAGCCGGTACTGGTCGGCGCGCGTGCGCTTGACGTAGCCGCCGTGGGTGATGGTGACGACCATGTCCTCGTCGGGGATGAAGTCCTCATCGGACATGTCGCCGTCGGCGGCGATGATCCGGGTGCGGCGGTCCTCGCCGTAGCGGTCGGTGATCTCTTGTAGTTCGGTCGACACGATCTGCCGCTGTCGCTCGGGCTTGGCGAGGATGTCCTTGAGGTCTTCGATCTGCCGCTCGTACTCGGCCAGCTGGTCGATGATCGCCTGGATCTCCATCGCGGCCAGCCGGCGCAACTGGGTGTTGAGGATGTGATTGGCCTGCAGGTCGTCGATGTCGAGCAGCTGCTTGAGGCCCTCGCGCGCGACGTCGGCCGTGCGGCTGGCCCGGATCAGCGCGATCACCTCGTCCAGCATGGTGAGCGCCTTGACCAGGCCGCGCAACAGGTGCGCCTTGGCCTCGAGGTCGTCGAGGCGGTACTGCGTGCGCCGCCGGATCACCTCGATCTGGTGCCGGATCCAGTACCCGAGGAACTGGTCCACCCGCAGCGTCCGGGGCACCTCGTCGACGAGGGCGAGCATGTTGCACCCGAAGGTGTCCTGCAGCGGCGTGTGCTTGCACAGGTTGTTCATCACCACGCGCGGCTGGGCGTCCCGCTTCAACACGATCACCAAGCGCTGTCCGGTCCGGGCGGAGGTGT
The DNA here is from genome assembly GCA_046566345.1 of Actinomycetes bacterium. Classification (GTDB taxonomy): domain Bacteria; phylum Actinomycetota; class Actinomycetes; order Propionibacteriales; family Propionibacteriaceae; genus Propioniciclava. The sequence goes on along the minus strand of JBKHWW010000169.1, from coordinate 670 downwards.
CGTCGCGGATGTCGGCGATGCCGGTGAGGCGTCCCGAATTCACCAGCTCGGCGATCTTGAGCGCCAGGTTGTCGGGGTTGCACATGTGCGGCAGCTGCGTGACCACCAGCGAGGTGCGGCCCTTGGAGTCCTCTTCGATGTCGATCACGGCGCGCATGGTGACCAAGCCGCGGCCGGTGCGGTAGGCGTCCTCGATGCCCTTGCGGCCGACGATGTAGGCGCCATTGGGGAAGTCGGGCCCCTTGATGTGCTTCAGACAGGCCTCGAGGATCTCCTCCTTGGACGCCTCGGGGTGGGCCAGCATCCACTGCACCGCCGCGCTGACCTCGCGGAGGTTGTGGGGCGGGATGTTGGTGGCCATGCCGACCGCGATGCCGGTGGAGCCGTTGACGAGCAGGTTCGGGAACCGCGCCGGCAGAACCGTCGGCTCGGTGTCCTTGTTGTCGTAGTTCGGCTGGAAGTCGACGGTGTTCTGGTCGATGTCGCGGACCATCTCCATGGCCAGCGGGTTCATCTTGCACTCGGTGTACCGCATGGCGGCGGCGCCGTCGTTGCCGGGCGAGCCGAAGTTGCCCTGGCCGTCGACGAGCTTGTGGCGCATCACCCAGCTCTGCGCCAGGCGCACCAGGGTGTCGTAGATGGCGGTGTCGCCGTGCGGGTGGTACTTGCC
>JBKHWW010000168.1:0-25568 GCA_046566345.1 Actinomycetes bacterium | reverse complement strand
AACGCTACGGCACCCCGTGCAAGGCTTGGTCCTTCAAGCGGGCCAACGGCTGGTACTGAGGCCTCAGGGCCGCCGGTCCGGCACCTGCTCCACGACACCGAGGCCGGCCGCCGGGGGCTGCGCCATCCTGTCCACCACCTGCCCCGCCTGTCGCTGCGCCACCCAGCGCTCCAGCCGCTCCGCGAACGCCGAGAGCCCCCAGTTGATGAGCACGAAGATGATGGCGACCACCAGGTAGGACACGATCAGGTTGCCGTAGTTGGCCGCGATCCGCTCCCCCGACTGGAGGAGTTCGGGGTAGGTGATGATGTAGCCGAGGGCGGTGTCTTTGAGGACGACCACGAGCTGGCTGACCAGCGCGGGCAGCATCGCCCGAATGGCCTGCGGCAGCAGGATCGCCCGGAGTGTCTGTCCCCGGGTCAGCCCGATCGCGAGCCCGGCCTCGGTCTGCCCCCGGGGCAGTGCGTGCACCCCGGAGCGCACCAGTTCTGCGATGACGCTGGCGTTGTAGAGCGTCAGCCCGGTCACGACGCCGGCCAGGGAAGCACGAGGTCCGGTCAGCACCCCGCTGTAGATGAACAAGTAGTAGCTGAAGATCATCATCAGCAAGACGGGGACTGACCGGAAGAACTCCACGAACACGCCCGAGACGGCCGACAGGAAGCGGTTGTGGGCCAGGCGTCCGACACCGAGGAGCACCCCGAGGAGGCCCGAGGTGACCACCGACACCGCGGCTGCCCACAGCGTGGCGCGCAGGCCGGGCACGACGTAGGCCGTCCACGTGATGGGGTCAAGGAAGGGCACCCACATCCGCGGTGCCAGCTCGTCCTGCAGCAGGTAGAACATGCCGGTGACGAGGGCCAGGAAGAGGAGCGTCCCGACGACGCCCAGGACGGCGTACCGCCGCCGTGCCCGGGGGCCCGGCAGATCGAACAGAACCGTCTGGACGCTCATCGCAGCACCGCCGCCCTCTTGGACCACCACGTGAACAGCACGCCCAGCGGTAGCGTGAGCAGGACGAAACCGGTGGCCATGATGACGAAGATCGGGATGATGAGGTCGGCGTACGTCTCGATCATCTCCTTCATCAGGAACGCCGACTCAGCGACGCTGATCGTCGCGACCACGGTGGTGTTCTTGCACAGCGCGATCAGCGTGTTGCCCAGGGGAGCGATCGCGCCCCGGAAGGCCTGCGGCAGGATCACGTGCCGCAGGGACTGCCCGAAGTCGAGCCCGATCGCCCGAGCGGCCTCGGCCTGGCCGGCCGGAACGGTGTTGATGCCGGAGCGCAGCGATTCGGCCACCAAGGAGCTGTGATACACCGCGATCGCGACGACGCCCATCAAGAAGTTGTGCACGCGCGTCGGTTCCGACAGCGGCGCCAGGGAGACCTGCATCTTCATGTACACGCCGAAGGCGAAGAAGAACGCGATCAGGGTGAGCGGGGTGAACAGCACGACGTTGGTGTAGAGCGCGGCGGCGCGGCTGAACACCTTGACCGGGGAGACGCGCATCACGGCAACGACGGTGCCGAGCAGGAGGGCGCCGACCGCGCCCCAGAGCGTGAGCTGAACGGTCATCCAGAACGCCTGCAGCACGTTGTAGTCGGACAGCATCTGGCTGAGCCGTTCCACGCGCCCTCCTTCTCGGGTCAAGAGCACCGACGGCCGACCACCGGCCCGGCCGAGGGGCGGGCGGGTGGTCGACTCGCTCAGGGGCCGGTCAGCTGCAGGGCTCGGTCGCCGGAGGGTTGCGGTCGTCGGGCTGGAAGCCGGACGCCCCCACCGTCTTGTCCAGCGCTTCCTTCCAGGCGCCCGAGTCGACCATCTTCTTGAGGGCGTCGTTGACTTTGGTGCAGGTCTCCACGTCACCCTTGGTCATGCCCACGCCGTAGCGCTCGGTCGAGAACGGCTGGCCGACGACCCTGAACTTGCCCGCGTACTGCGGCTGGGCCGCGTAGCCGGCCAGGATCACGTTGTCGGTGGTAAGGGCGTCCACGCCGCCGGACTCCAGCGCGGAGACGCACTTGGAGTAGGTGTCGTACTCGACGAGGTCGACGTCGGGATGGTCCTTCTTGACGTTCTGGGCCGGGGTCGAGCCGGCCACCGAGCACAGCTTCTTGCCCGTCAGAGTGTCCGGCCCGGTGATCGAGGTGTCGTCGGTGCGGACCAGCAGGTCCTGCCCCGCGATGAAGTATGGCCCGGCGAACGAGACCTTCTCCTTGCGCGCGTCGGTGATCGAGTAGGTGGCGAAGATCAGCTCGACCTGCTCGCCCTGGATCATCGTCTCGCGCTGGGGGGACTTGGCCTCGACGAACTCGATCGAGTCCTCCGCGTACCCGAGCTCACCGGCCACGTACTTGGCCACCTCGACGTCGAACCCGGTGAACGTGTTGCCCTCCTGCAATCCCAGGCCGGGCTGGTCGTACTTGATGCCGATCTTGATCGTGCCGGCGGGGGCACCGGGGCTCCCGGTGGCGCCCGGGGTGGCGGTGCCGCCGCTGCAGGCGGACAGCGCCAAGGTGAGCGCGGCCGCACCCGCGGCGAGGGCCCACTTGGGGGAACGGGTCATGGTCGTGTCCTCTCGTGCGTGACTCGTCGCCGAGTCGCCGGACGCCGGCGGCGTCCGGACATTCAGTGGGTCAGGATCTTGCTCAGGAAGTCTCGGGCGCGGGCCGTCTGCGGGTGGGTGAAGAACCCTTCGGGAGTGTTCTCCTCCACGATCTGGCCGTCCGACATGAACACCACCCGATCGCCGGCCTTGCGTGCAAAGCCCATCTCGTGTGTCACCACGATCATGGTCATGCCTTGTTTGGCCAGCGTGACCATGACGTCGAGCACCTCGTTGACCATCTCAGGGTCGAGCGCAGAGGTCGGCTCGTCGAAGAGCATCACAGTCGGGTCCATCGCCAACGCTCGAGCGATCGCGACGCGCTGTTGCTGGCCACCAGACAGCTGGGCGGGATACTTGGCCGCCTGGTCGGCGACCCCGACCCTTTCCAGCAGTTCCATGCCGCGCTTCTTCGCCTCCGCCGCGGGCACCTTGCGCACCTTGAGCGGGCCCAGCGTGACGTTCTCGAGGATGGTCTTGTGGGCGAACAGGTTGAACGACTGGAAGACCATGCCCACCTTGGCCCGCAGTTCCGCCAGCGCCTTGCCCTCCTCGGGGAGCGTCTGGCCCGCGACTCGGATCGTGCCGCCGTTGATGCCTTCGAGCCGGTTGATGGTGCGGCACAGGGTGGACTTGCCGGAGCCGGACGGGCCGATCACCACGACGACCTGCCCCTTGTCGACGACGAGGTTGATGTCGTTGAGCACGTGCAGGTCGCCGAAGTATTTCTCCACGTGCTCCATCTCGACGACGGGCGCGGTCGGCTGGGTCATGTCCGGCACCATAGTCGGCCCACTATGGCCCGACGGGGCGGTTTGGTTACATGTTCATTGCATCGCCGACCCCGTCCACGGCTCGGTCGGCAGTTGGCCCGCACGAATAGGCTGGCCCCGTGACAGTCGGCAACGGGGGCCCCGGACAGTACGCGCAGTACTACCCGTACCCCGCTCCGCTCGCCTGTGCCTACCATCCCGACCGGCTCGCCGGCGTCCGCTGTCAGCGCTGCGGCAACCCGATCTGCGGCGAGTGCATGGTCGAGGCCCCCGTCGGGCACCACTGCCGCCGCTGCGTCGCTGAGGCGATGGCCCGCAGCCGTCAGGCAGAGGGCCCCTACGGGGGCAGGCGTGTCGCCAACAGCAGCCTGACCAGCATCGCGCTGATTGTGCTCAACGTGCTCGTCTGGGTGGGCACCAGCCTCACCGGGGCCTCCGGGTCCCGGCTGTTCTCCACGTTCGCCCTCACCCCGGCGAGCCTGTGCGCGATCGGCAACGAGCTGTGGACCGGCATGGACTCCGCGGGTTGCTCCCTGACCGGCGGAACGTTCCTGCCCGGGGTCCTCGACGGCGCGTGGTGGCAGGTGATCACCAGCGCCTTCACGCACGCCAACTGGATCCACCTCGGCTTCAACATGTTCGTCCTGTGGGTGCTCGGGCCTCAGCTGGAGCGCATCCTGGGCCGCGCCCGCTTCCTGGCCCTGTACCTGGGGTCGGCGCTGACGGCGTCCGCCTTCGTGTTGTGGCTGGCCGAGCCGACCACCTCGACGGTCGGCGCGTCGGGTGCGGTGTTCGGCCTGATGGGTGCCCTGCTGGTGCTCGCCACCCGCGCGCGCGGCGACGTGCGTCAGATCCTGGTGTGGCTGGGCCTGAACGTCGTCGTGACGGTTGTGGGGGCCGGTGCGATCTCCTGGCAGGGCCACCTGGGCGGCTTCGTCGGAGGCGTCGCGCTGACGCTCGCGCTGGTCGGGCTGCGCAAGGCCGGTCCGCCGACCCAGTGGCTCGCCGTCGCCGGCATCGTCGGCCTGTCGCTCGCTCTCATGGTGGCGCGCGTCATGCTTGCCTGACAGGGCATCGCCCTCCGTCCCCTCTCCCGACATCCGGGTCTGGCATGGTGGTGTCCGTCGACCGGCTGCGTGCTTCTCGCAGCCGACCCCTATCACGAAAGGGACATCATGGGGCTCTCAGATTCCAGCCAGGACGCCCAGGCAATCCGCAACGTCGAGGCAATGAAAGCCCGGGCCGCCCAAGAGAAGTCGGACGCCGAGGCCATTCGCAACGTCGAGGCGATGAAGGCCAGGGCCGCTCAGGAGCAGGCGGACGCGCCGCCCGCCGAGCCGCTGTCGGCCCCGGAAGTCGCTCCTGCCGAGGTTCCGGCGCCCGTCGAGCCCGAACTGCGGACCCACACGGTGCGCAAGGGCGACACGCTGTCGGCGATCGGGCAGAAGTACGGGGTGAAGTGGCGCGACATAGCGGCGCTGAACGGAATCGCCAACCCGGACCTGATCCACCCCGGTCAGGTCTTCCGGATTCCCAACGCCTAAGCCAGCCCCCATCCTCACACGAATCTCCACGGCGACGCCCGCCCCTCGTCGGGGGACGGGCGTCGTGCCATTCTTGCCCGCATGATCCTCCTCGACGCCCCAGCCTGGCCCGCGCACGGGACGCTGTGGGGCCATCTCGTCTCCGACAGTTCACTGGAGGAACTGCATGTTTTCGCCCGGACCGCCGGGCTCCCCTCTCGCGGCTTCGACCACGATCACTACGACTTCCCGCTGTCCCGACGCGACGAGCTGGTGGCGCTCGGGGCGATGCCGGTCGAGTCCACCGAACTGATGCGGCGGCTGCGCGCGGCCGGGCTGCGCGTCCGGCCGGTGCACAAGACGCCGAGCCGTGCGGCGGCGTCCGCTCGCCTGCGCCAGGCGTGGGAGGCGCTGCTTCCGGGCCGCGAGGCGCTGCGCGACGAGTTGCTCGAGCGCAACTCGGAGCCGCACCGTCACTACCACGACGTCCGGCACGTCGCCTCGGTTGTGGACTCGCTGGCGGCGCTGGGCTGCTCCGATCAGGTTGTCCACCTGGCCGCCTGGTTCCACGACGCGGTCTACGCCGGCGTCCCCGGCCCGGACGAGGAGGACTCGGCGGCGCTGGCGTCCGCCCGCCTGGCCGGGGTGCTGCCTCGTCGCGACGTCGCGGAGGTGGTTCGCCTCGTCCTGCTCACCGCCGGCCACGACCCGGCATCCCGCGACGTGGCCGGCGCCCACTTGGTGGACGCCGACCTGTCCATCCTGGGCGCCGTGCCCGGCCGCTACCACGTCTACGTCCGGGACGTTCGGCTCGAGTACGGTCACCTCGACGAGCCCACCTTCACAGCCGGACGCGCGCGGGTGCTCAACCGCCTTCTCGAGCTCGACCCCCTTTTCAGGACGCCGACCGGTGCCCGCCTGTGGGCGGACGCCGCCCGGGAGAACCTGGTCCACGAGTTGGACGCTCTGGGCCGATGACCCCGGTGCAGTTGCCGCGCCGTTTCGCCAACGGCACCCCTGAAGTGGGAACGTGAGCGCATGAGTTTGCCTCAGCCCGTGAACAAGGCCGGCTGGTCGACCGCCACCTGGCCCCTGGGTGCACACATCGACAGCGCCACCGGCAACACGACTTTCGCCGTCGCGGCGCCCCGGGCTACCCGCGTGGTGCTCGAGTTCTACCCCGAGGCGACCGGCGCGGACGCCCACGCCCAGCTGGAGATGGCACGAGGAGCCGACGACGTCTGGCGGGCTCAGGCGTCCGGCGCTCGGCACGGTACCTTGTACGGCTTCCGCGTGTGGGGCCGCAACTGGGAGGTCGACCCCGACTGGAGTCCCGGATCGACCGCCGGCTGGGTCTCCGACCGCGACGAGGACCTCAACCACTTCAACCCGAACAAGGTGCTGTTCGACCCGTACGCCCGCGAGGTCTCGCACAACCCGATGTCCCTGGGACCGGGCATCGGCGTGCTGGGCTCGGGGCCGGTCCCATACGAGCACAAGCCCGGCCGGGAGCACGACACGGGTCGGTTCGCACCCAAGGGCGTGGTGATCGAGGACACCACGTCCTTCGGCAAGCACCCGCAGCACCCCGAAGAGGACAACGCGATCTACGAGGCGCACGTGAAGAACCTCACGATGCACCCCAGCTCCGCCCGGCTGGGCGACCTGCTGGGCTCCGTGCCGGGCTTCGAGAAGCTGCCGAAGGTGCCCCCGAAAGTGCGCGGCACCTACGCCGGCGCCGCGCTGATGGCGCCGTACCTGAAGGCGCTCGGCCTGTCGGTGATCGAGCTGCTTCCGGTGCACGAGACCGATTCCGACCAGGTCGGTGACACGACGGGCACGACCAATCACTGGGGCTACCAGACCCTGGCCTACTTCGCACCGAACCGCGACTACAGCTCGGACAAGTCCCTGGGCGGCCCGACACGCGAATTCAAGGCGATGGTCCGCGCGTTCCACCAGGCGGGCATCGAGGTGTTCCTCGACGTGGTGTACAACCACTCCGCCGAGGGTGGCAACTGGGGCGGCGACCTCGACTCCGCGGGGTTCACCACCCTGGGCGGGTTCGCCACCACCGAGTACTACGTGCTGACCAGCGACGGCGGGCTGATCGACGGCGCCACCGGCACTTCGAACCAGATGAACTTCTCCTCCCCGATCACCTGCAACCTGGTGCTGGATTCGCTGCGGCACTGGCACCACACGATGGGTGTGGACGGCTTCCGGTTCGACCTTGCTCCCGTGCTCGGCCGCCACCCGGACGCCGCCCAGTCCGAGGACTGGGAGGCCCAGCGGCGCTTCTTCACCAACCATCCGCTGCTGGAGGCCGTCCGCCAGCTGGCCGCCGACAACTCGTTCGAAGTCATCGCCGAGGCGTGGGACCTGTGGGGCTACGAAGTGGGTAACTTCCCGTCCGGGTGGGGCGAGTGGAACGGCCGGTTCCGGGACGCCATGCGCCGCTTCCTCAAGGGTGACGGCAACACCGACGACTTCATGGCGTTCTTCAACGGCGATTGGCTGCACTTCAACGACTCCGGCGGCCCGCAGAAGTCGGTCAACTTCGTCACCGCGCACGACGGGTTCACGATGTTCGACCTGGTCTCGTACAACGACAAGGTCAACGACCAGGAGTACCCGTTCGGCCCCTCGGACGGCGGTTCCGACGACAACATCTCCTGGGATTCGGGGGGGGACCAAGCCCTGCGCCGGACGCGCTGGCGCAACTTCTGGCTGGTCACGTTTCTGGCTCGCGGCGTTCCGATGGTGGTGTCGGGAGACGAGTACGGCCGAACGCAGAACGGCAACAACAACCCCTGGTCGCTGAACACGATCGGCATGTGGAACAACTGGGCCCAGGCGGCCTCGCCGGCGCCGACCCAGCTGCCGGTCGACCCAGCCCAGCCCGACCTGCCGGGCTACCACGATGTGATGGGCCAGACGGACTCGCCCGAGGGCGTCAACCCGCTGCTGCGATTCGCCCGGCACGTGGCCCGCCTGCGCGCGACGCAGCGGACCTTCCGCCAGCGCGGCTGGGGCGACCTCGAACTGGGCGGTGACCGGGTGTCCTACGTGTATTTCGGGACGGCCCTGAACGACGCGCCGCGGCCCGGCGACCGACAGATCGCCGTGGCCATCGACTCGGGTCGGACCGACGGGGACGACTTCTGGGTGCTGGTGAACATGTTCGACGAGCCGGCTACGTTCGACCTGGCCGAGTGGTCGGAGCACTCCGAACGCAAGCACGACTGGCACCGGATCATCGACACCGCGCCGTGGGCCGAGTCCGAGGGCAACGCCTGGGACATGGAGGACGCCCTCCACGTCACGGGCGAGTACACCGTCGAGCCGTGGTCGATCGTCGTGCTGCAGGCTCGCCCGGCCGAGCTGCCCGACCCCGAGCCGCAGAACCTGTGGGGTCGAGGGGGCGGCCTCCAGGTCGACCGCAGCGGCCAGCCTTACAAGCGCGGGTTCCGGGGGGTCAAGATCCCCCGCCTCCGGCGGGAGAAGGCGGTGGAGCAGCCTCGGCGCAGCAGCTCCGAGGTCGCCAAGCCCGACAAGACCGCGGCTCCGCCGAAGAAGAAGCCGGCCTCCCCCCGCCGCAAGCAGGCGGCGCGCCCGTCCGATCCGCTGGTCATCGACGAGGCGTCGTTCGAGCCCCTCGAGGACTCCTGAGGCGAAGCCTCAGGAAGAGACGGGCGCCGCCAGGAAGGCGTCGATTTGGTTGATCGCCTGCGTGGCGCCCTCCTCCATGCCCATGTCGAGTACCTGCTGGAGGGCTTCGGCGGAATCGTAGGTGGCGACGAAGGTGGCGCGGGTGCCCTCGCCGACCGCCTCGAAGGAGTACACGTTACGCGAGACGGGAAGGCCCTCGACGGGGTTGAGCTCGGCGTCGGCGAATCCGTCCTCGAACGTGAACCGGTGCGGTGCCTCGACGGTTGCGATCTTCCACCAACCCCCGAACTTCTCGCCCTCGGGGCTGGTCATGTAGTAGCGGCAGACCCCACCGGGGGTCAGGTCGTGGTCGACGAAGGTCGCCGGGTGGGTGGGCGGCCCCCACACGCGCTCGAGCTGGCGCGGGTCGGCGTACAGCTGCCAGACGCGCTCGACGGGTGCCGCGAACTCCGCGGTGATGGTCACGGTGCGGTTGTCCGCGTCCTTGATGATTCCGGTGACAGGCATGTCAGTTCTCCTCGGTGAGTAGGGCGTCGATCCGATCAATGCGGCCCCGCCAGAGCGCCTCGAGCTCGGTGAGCATCGAAGAAACCGAGCGGACCGCCTCCACGTCTCCGGTGGCGAGTTGCTCTCGCCCGCTGCGCCTCTTGGTGAGCAGGCCCGCCTTCTCCAGCACGGCAACGTGTTTCTGCACCGCGGCGAAGCTCATCGGGTAGTGCGCCGCGAGGCTGGTGACCGAGTGCTCCCCGGCCAGCACCCGTCGCATGATGTCACGCCGTGTCCGGTCGGAGAGCGCGTGGAACAGGGCGTCCGCCCTGTCCTCGCTTTCGCTCACGTCCCCAACGTACAACCAAACGGTTGTACGTGCAAGGGGCGGACGCCGATTTGCGCACGCAGCACACGTTCAGGTACCTTCAGAGCAACGAGTCGTTGACTCGACACAGGATTGTTACTCGCCATGATGCGAAGCAAGACCTGGGACGCACCGCGTCCCAGGTCTTTTTTGTTGCTCAGAACAGGTCAGAAAGGACCACAACGATGGGATCGGTCGATTACACGTCGCTCGCGGGCGGCATTCTGGAGAGGGTGGGGGGCGAGGAAAACATTTCGTCGCTGGCTCACTGCGCGACCCGCCTGCGCCTCAAGCTGAAGGACCAGGCCAAGGCCGACAAGGCGGCGGTGGAGAAGCTCCCCGGCGTCATCGCGGTCGTGGAGGCCGGCGGCCAGTTCCAGGTGGTGATCGGTAACGACGTTCCTGTCGTGTACGCCGAGATCGCCAAGATCACGAACCTGGGCGCGGGCGCCGACGGCGCGGTCGACGAGGGCCCGAAGGGGAATCTTCTCAACCGCTTCATCGAGCTGATCAGCTCGATCTTCTTGCCGGCCCTGTGGCCGCTGGCTGGCACCGGCCTGCTCAAGGCGTTCCTCAGCCTCGCGACGAACTTCAACCTGCTCGACGCCACGTCGACCACCTACACCATCCTGAACGCGGCGGCCGACTCGATCTTCTACTTCCTCCCGCTGTTCCTGGCGATCAACGCCGCCAAGCGGTTCCGTACCAACCAGTTCACCTCGATGGCGATCGCCGGCGCGCTGGTCTACCCCAGCATCGTGGCGCTCGCTTCGAGCACCGACCCGGTCACGTTCCTCGGGCTGCCCGTGGTGATGATGAACTACACCAGCTCGGTCATCCCGATCATCATCGCCGTCTGGCTGCAGAGCTACCTTGAGAACTTCCTCAACAAGATCCTGCCGCACTGGCTGCGCAACTTCACCACCCCGCTTCTGGTCATCCTCGTCATGGTCCCCCTCGTGCTCATGACGATCGGCCCGGCCACGACGTTCGCCGCTCGCGGCATCTCCGCCGGCGTCACCGCACTCTTCGCGCTCGCCCCCTGGCTCGGCGGCGCACTGATGGGCGGCTTCTGGCAGGTCTTCGTGCTCTTCGGTCTGCATTGGGGTTTCGTCCCGATCATGGTCAACGACCTGAGCACCCAGGGGTACTCCATCCTGACCGGGCCGCTGGTCGCCGCTGTCCTCGCCCAGGCCGCCGCCACGCTGGCCGTCATGCTCCGCTCCCGCTCTGCCTCGCGCCGTGAGGTCGCCGGCCCGTCCGCGCTGTCGGGCTTCGTCGCCGGAATCACCGAGCCTGGGATCTACGGTGTCAACCTGCCCCTGAAGCTTCCGTTCTACTTCGGCATCGCCGGCGGGACCATCGGCGGCGCCATCGCGGCGGCCGGCGGCTCAGCGGCCAACTCGTTCGTCTTCCCCTCGCTGCTCGCCCTGCCCGCCTTCATGAACATCGGCAACTTCACGCTCCAGCTCATCGGCACCGGGGTCGCCATCGTCATCGGGTTCACCCTCACCTACCTGTTCGTCGACCGTGAGCAGCCCGACGGCGAGGACGAGCCCGAGACCACCCCGAACTCCGGGCCCGCCCTGACTGCGACGGACGCCTCCGCTCCCGCCGCGCTCGCCGCCGCAGCCGGTGGCACGGCCACCGCGACCCTCGCTCGCACCGACGTGCGCGTCGCGACGCCCATGGCCGGACGCGTCATCCCGCTTTCCGAGGTAGCCGACCCGGTCTTCTCCAGCGGCAAGATGGGCAACGGCGTGGGCATCATCCCCAGCAACGGCACCGTGTACGCTCCGGTGAGCGGCAAGGTGGTCGTGGCCATGGCGTCCGGGCACGCCTACGGGATCCGCAGCGACGAGGGCGTGGAGGTGCTGGTGCATGTCGGCCTCGACACGGTGAACATGAAGGGCCGAGGCTTCGCCCCGAAGGTCGCCAAGGGCGACCGCGTCGAGGCGGGCCAGGTGCTGGCCGAGGTCGACTTGACCGCCATCGTCGCGGCGGGCTACTCCACCACCACCGTGCTGCTGGTCACCAACACCGCCGCCCAGTCGGCCGTCGTCGCCACCGGCGCCGACACCGTGACGGCCCAGGACACCGCGCTCGTGGTGACCCGATGAACGCGTCCACCCAGACACCGACCAGCAAGGAGACCACACCCATGAGCCGAACCTTTCCCGAGGGATTTCTGTGGGGCGGCGCCGTCGCGGCCAACCAGTACGAAGGCGCCTACGACGCCGACGGCAAGGGGCTCTCGATCCAGGACGTGATGCCGAAGGGCATCATGGCCCCGCCCACCGAAGAGCCGACGCCCGACAACCTCAAGCTCGAGGGCATCGACTTCTACCACCGCTACGCCGAGGACATCGCGCTCTTCGCCGAGATGGGGTTCAAGGTCTTCCGCTTCTCGATCGCCTGGAGCCGGATCTTCCCCCAGGGCGACGAGGCCCAGCCCAACGAGGCCGGGCTCGCGTTCTACGACCGCGTCCTGGACGAACTGGAGAGCCACGGCATCGAGCCGCTGGTCACCCTCAGCCACTACGAGACGCCGCTGCACCTGGCCAAGACCTACGACGGCTGGGTCAGCCGCGACCTGATCGCCTTCTACGAGCGCTTCGCCCGCACCTGCTTCGAGCGCTACGGCAGCCGCGTGAAGTACTGGCTGACTTTCAACGAGATCAACTCGGTGCTGCACGCGCCGCTGATGTCGGGAGGCATCTGGACGCCGAAGGACCAGCTCTCCGAGGCCGACCTCTACCAGGCCATCCACCACGAGCTGGTGGCGTCGGCGTCCGCCACCAAGATCGCCCACGAGCTCGACCCCGAACTGAAGGTGGGCTGCATGGTGATCGCCATGCCGATCTATCCCCTCACCCCCGACCCCCGCGACGTGCTGAAGGTGCTGGACGCCGACCACGCCAACCTGGCGTTCGGCGACGTCCACGTGCGCGGCGCGTACCCCGGGTACTTCCTGCGCACCCTGCGCGACAAGGGGATCGAGCTCGAAATCACCGACGCCGACCGCGAGACCCTACAGCACACCGTCGACTTCGTCTCGTTCAGCTACTACATGAGCCTGTGCGAGTCGGCGACCGGCGGCGAGGCCGGCCAGGGCAACATCATGGGCGGGTTCCGGAACCCGACGCTGCCCGAGTCGGAGTGGGGCTGGCAGATCGACCCGATCGGCCTGCGCATCGTCTTGAACCAGTTCTGGGATCGCTGGGGCAAGCCGCTGTTCATCGTCGAGAACGGCCTGGGCGCCCGCGACACGCTGGTCGAGGTGGATGGGGTGCAGACGGTCGTCGACGACTACCGGATCGCGTACCTGCGCGATCACCTCGTGCAGGTACGCGAGGCGATCGAGGACGGGGTCGAGCTGTGGGGTTACACCTGGTGGGGCCCGATCGACGTGGTGAGCGCCTCGACCGCGCAGCTGTCGAAGCGGTACGGGTTCATCTACGTTGACCGCAACGACGACGGCAGCGGCACGCTCGCGCGCCACAAGAAGAAGTCCTTCGACGCATACGCCGAGATCATCGCCAGCAACGGCGCCTCGCTCGGCTGAGCGCCGCACGTCCAGCCGGTTTGGCCGAGTTCGTCACGGGAGGGAGCGACATGGAGGTCCTGCGGGTCTTCAACAACAACGTCGTGCTCGCCCGGGACGAACTCGGCCGCGAGGTTGTGGTGACCGGGCGCGGCGTCGGTTTCCAGGCCCGCCGAGGGGCGACCGTGGACGAGTCGCGGGTGGCGCGCCGGTTCGTGCCCGCTGAAAACCCCGATTCGGTGGCCCAGGTGCTCGCCGACATCCCACCCGAGCGGCTACAACAGGTGGCCGAGTTGTTCTCCGACGCCGTCCGCGCTCTCGGCGCGACGCTGCCGCCGCTGGCGATCGTCGCCGCTGCCGATCACATCCATCAGGCGATCGCACGGGTGAGCCGCGGGGTCGTGATGGAGTATCCACTGCGCGCCGAGGTTGCCCACCTGCACCCCGAGGAGCTCCGTATGGCCGAGGCGCTCCTTGATCGCCTGAACGCCACGTTGACGGTCAAGCTGCCCCCCGGTGAGGCCATCGCCCTGGCCATGCACCTCTTCCACGCCGTCACCGGCAGCGCCAGCATGCAGGAGACGTTCGTCCAGTCCGGGCTGATCAGGCAGATCTTCGACCTGCTCTCGGGTCACTACGGCTCGCGGTTCGACCGGGACTCCATCGACGCCGCGCGCTTCGCCACCCACCTGCGGTATTTCTTCGCGCGGGCCCACGCGGGCGTCCAGCTCGACGGCGAGGCGTCCGGGGTGGGTGCCGCGCTGCGCGCGCAGAACCCGGGCGCCTACCAACTCGCCGAGCGGATCCGGGCCCTGTTGGAACTGCGCCTCGACCATCCCGTGTCCTCCGACGAGGTCGTTTATCTGACCATGCACGTGGCGCGTCTCGAGCGTGATCTGCGCACCCGTACGGTGGCCAGCCGGACGCCCCCGCCGGGGTGAGGCTCAGTCCCAGCCACCGTACGGGACGGTGAGGATCTCCAGGTTGTGCCCGTCCGGGTCCTCCCAGTACAGCCCGCGGCCGCCGTCATTGTGGTTGATCTCACCCTCGCGACGGTGGAAAGGATCCGCCCAGAACGGTAGGCCCCGCGCCCGAATGCGCCCCCAGATGGTGTCGAACTCCTGCTCCGAGACCAGGAAGGCGTAGTGCTGACGTTGGAACCCCTGCGGGGAATGGTCGTCGGCGAAATCCAGCGAAGTCTCCCGGACCCGCACGACGACGAACGGCCCGAACGGCACGGGCGAGCCGAGCCCGAGCATCTCGGTCAGGAACGCTGCGGATGCGTGCTTGTCGGTCGCGTTGACGATGGTGTGGTTGAGAGTGACGACCATGACGTGCTCCTTCCCCTATCCCTTCATGGTGCGCCCTCGGCGACTCGGGAGCGACGGCCGCTCGGTATCAAACGGATCAGAGGCGCCTCCTGAGAGCGCGTGGGCGAGCGTGAACCCGCGCTGCCGAACGAGAGAGGATGATCTGCGATGCCAGTCAGAGAGAAGTTCGTCCGTGCCGGGGACTGGAGAACGCTAGAGACGTTCTGGAACGTCACGACCACTGCGTGGTTCCAGCGTCCGGCCGGTGCCGAAGTCAAGATCCGCTACTCGGGCGGCTGGGTCGGGGTCGACCGGCAGCGCCAACGGCTCGACGGTGTCACGGTGAAGAGGCTCGCCATCAGCCGCTGGTCCTTGTTCACGGCTCGCCTCCAGATCCGCACCCAGCAAGACACCGCGGTGATCTACGTCGTCGAGCCCGGAAACGTCGCCAACCTTCCTCCCGGCATCTCCTTCTGAGTCAGGCATGACGCGTGTCGTGCGTCGTGTTCGCCCCTAGCCCCACCGGGCGTGGTGCCGGCGTCCGCTAGCCTGCCGACGTGACGACTGCGCCAGGGCAATGGTCTGCCGGGCTCCGAATCGGCGTCGTGCCGGGAGTCACCCTCGGCAAGTGGCGCACGATCTGGCGGCAGCGCTACCCCCGGGTGCCGCTCACGGTGGTGGAACTGAAGGTCGACGACCAGCGGCGCGCGCTGGTGGTCCGCGATGTCGACGCGTGCTTCGTGCGGCTCCCCCTGGAGACGGACGGGCTCCACGTGATCCGACTGTACGACGAGGCTCCTGTGGTGTGGGTTTCTCCGGAGCACCCTCTGGCCGCCTTCGACGACGTGTCCGAGGCCGACCTTGCATCGGAGCATGTGCTCGAGCGGGTGGATCCAGCCACCCTCGAACGGGTGGCCCGGGGCGAGGCCGTGCTCCGGGTACCGATGTCCGTCGCCCGCTCACACAGCCGACGCGACCTGGTGTACCGGCCGGTGACGGACGCCCCGGCTGCCACGGTGGCGCTCGCCTGGCTGGTGGACGGCAACAACGAGGCGGTCGTCGACTTCGTCGGGGTCGTCCGAGGCCGTACCGAGAACAGCTCGCGGACGGCACAGGATCGCGTGGCAGGTTCGCGCGATGACCCCCAGTCCAGACGCCGGCGCCGCAGTCGTCGCAGCTAGAACAGGCCGAGCGGCGCACGACCTGGCAGATCTCTGGCCGACGAGGCGAAACGAGGTCTACCCTTGTCATGTCCGCACTGGTGGAGATCCTCAATGACGAAGAAGCGCCCCCTGGTTTCCCTCTGGCTCGCTGCCACCTGCGTGGTGTCGATGCTGGCCGGGCCCGCGTTCGCCGCGCCGCAGCCGGCCAACCCGGCGCCCGCCGCACCTGCGCCTGCGGCCGCCACGGGCCTGGAGGGCTTCGACCCGGGCATGATCATCTCAGACGCTGCCTTCTACAACGCCGACTCGATGTCCCCCCAGCAGGTGGCCGACTTCATCAACGCGCGCGGATCCGGCTGCTCACCCAGTCCCGACGGAACACCATGCCTGCGCGACTTCCGGACCGCGACCCCGTCGGTGCCGGCCACCGCCTACTGCGCGCCGGTGGCGGGGGTGGCCTCCAACACGGCCGCCGGCATCATCAGTAGCGTCAGCGAGGCGTGCGGGATCAACCCGCAGGTGCTCCTGGTGCTCATCCAGAAGGAGCAGGGCCTCCTCACGGCGTCCGGCACCGCACTCAGCGCGACGAAGTACGCCCGGGCGACCGGGTCGGGGTGCCCCGACTTCCAGGGCTGCGACCCCTCCCGCGCCGGATTCTTCACGCAGGTGTACGGGGCCGGCGAGCACTTCCAGAAGTACCGCGCCCACCCGAACAGCTTCCGGCACCAGGCAGGCCAAACCGAGACCATCGCCTACAACCCGGAGCCCGCGTGCGGGGCGGCGTCCGTGTTCATCCAGAACCAGGCCACGGCCGGGCTGTACAACTACACCCCGTTCGTGCCCAACCAGGCGGCGCTGGACGCCGTGAGCGCCACCGGCGACGCGTGCTCGGCCTATGGGAACCGCAACTTCTACCGTTACTTCAAGGCCTGGTTCCCGGCGTCGGTGTCCGCCTCGACGGCCGCCCCGCTTGCCCCGCAGGCCGGGTCGGGCGCCCCGCCGGCCCTGATGGCGATCAACGGCACGGCGGCGCGCCTGGGCTCGGACGCGACCGGCGGCGCCGCGGGCGCGATGGTCTGCGGCCTGGCCGGCGGCGGCTGCCTGAAGCAGTACCGCAACAACCTCACCCTCTACTACTCGGCCTCCGGGACGTGGGCCGTCAAGGGCGCGATCCGGGCTGCCTACGCTGCGGCGGGCTCCGAGGGCGGCACGCTGGGCTTCCCCCTGATGGACGAGGCGTGCAGCGAGGCGGGTAACTGCTTCCAGAGCTTCGTGGGCGGCGACATCTACTGGCAGCCGGGGCGGCAGGCCGCGGTCGTGCTCGGGGACATCCGCGAGAAGTGGATCTCGCACGGCTACGAGCACGGCCCCCTGGGCCAGCCGGCGAAGAGCGAGGTCTGCGGCCTACCCGAGGGCGGGTGCTCCCAGGCCTTCACCGGCGGCTCGATCTACTGGCACCCCACCCACGGTGCGCACGTCGTCCCGCGTGGCTTCACCGACCGGTTCACCGCCTGGGGGTACCCGGTGGCGGACGCGACGTGCGACGACAAGGGCTGCCACCAAGACTTCCAGCGGGCCGCACTCTACTACAGCCCCGACACCGGAGCCCATGCCGTGGGCGGCGAGATCCGGGAGTTCTGGGCCAGCCAGGGCGGTAGCAGCGGCACGCTCGGCTACCCCACCAGCGACGAGATCCCCGAGGCCGGCGGCGTCCGCCAGACCTTCCAGGGCGGCACCGTGCACTCGCGGCCCGGACGCCCGCCCTACGTAAGCTGACCCCGCTTCAGCCGCCGCGGACCGCCTCGCGGGCCGCGACGAACGCGTCGACGCAGGCGCGCACGTCGGCCTCCCGGTGCGCGGCCGACAGCTGTACCCGGATGCGCGCCTTGCCACGCGGCACGACCGGGAAGCTGAACGGGATCACGTACACGCCCGACCCGAGCATGTGTTGGGCGATCTCGCCCGCCAGCCGGGCGCCGTCGTCGCCGGGGAACATCACCGGTGTGATCGGGTGCGGCGGCACGTCATGCGGGCGGACCGCCCCCGACACGGGTCCCGCGAAGGGGTCAAGATCGAAGCCCGCGTCGCCCATGAGCTCGCGGAACAACAGCGTGTTCGCGACGAGCCGCGCACGGGCGTCCGCACTGGCCTCGATGGACGCCAGCGCCGCGAGCGACCCCGTGACGACCGAGGGGGCCACCGAGTTCGAGAATAGGTAGGGGCGGGCTCGCTGGCGGAGCAGCTCCACCACGGACGCCGGCGCGCTCACGTACCCGCCGGAGGCCCCGCCCAGCGCCTTGCCGAGGGTTCCGGTGTAGACGTCGACGCGGTCGGCGACACCGAACAGCTCCGGGGTCCCGCGGCCACCCTCGCCGACGAATCCGACGGCGTGCGAGTCGTCGACGAGCACCAACGCACCGTGGGCGTCCGCCAGGTCGCAGATCTCGCGCAGCGGCGCGTACGCGCCGTCCATCGAGAAGACCCCGTCCGTCACGACGACCTTGAACCGTGCCCCGGACGCCGCGTCCAGCTGGGCCGCGAGGTCCGCCATGTCGGCGTTCCGGTACCGGTAACGGGAGGCCTTGCACAGGCGGATCCCGTCGATGAGGGAAGCGTGGTTCAGCTCGTCGGAGATGATCGCGTCCTCGGGCCCGA
This sequence comes from Actinomycetes bacterium, assembly GCA_046566345.1. Taxonomy (GTDB): domain Bacteria; phylum Actinomycetota; class Actinomycetes; order Propionibacteriales; family Propionibacteriaceae; genus Propioniciclava. The sequence continues at coordinate 7,465 of JBKHWW010000168.1, read as the reverse complement.
AGAGTGCCTCGAACACTCCCCCGTTCGCGTCGAAGCACGAGCCGAACAGGATGGTGTCCTCGGTGCCGAGAAAGGCGCTGATCCGCCGTTCGAGCTCGCGGTGGGGCGTCTGGGTGCCGCAGATGAAGCGCACCGACGCCATGCCGAAGCCGTAGGCGTCCAGCCCGGTGTGGGCGGCCGCGACGATGCGAGGGTCGTCGGCCAGGCCGAGATAGTTATTGGCGCAGAAGTTGAGCACGGGCGCCGACGACTCCTCCACGCCGATCGTGGCGGACTGCGGCGTCGTGATCACGCGCTCACGCTTGGTGAGGCCCGCCGCATCGATGTCGGCCAGGGTGGCGGCGAGGTGGTCGGCGAAGGCTCCGTACATGTCAGCTCCAGTCGATGATGACCTTGCCGCAGTGCCCGGCGCGGGCCACGGCGAAGGCCTCTTCCCAGTCCTCGGCCGCGAACCGGTGGGTAATCACCGAGCGCACGGCGTCCTTCAGCGTGGCCGACGTCGACAGCATCGACGTCATCAGGTACCACGTCTCGAACATCTCCCGGCCGTAGATGCCCTTCAGGGTGAGCATGTGGGTGATCACCCGGCCCCAGTTGATGGCGTAGTCGGACGCCGGCAACCCCAGCATGGCGACCTTGCCGCCGTGGTTCATGTTCTCCAGCATCTCGGCCACAGCGGCCGGCGCCCCCGACATCTCCAGGCCGACGTCGAACCCTTCCTTCATGCCCAGCCCGCGCTGGACGTCCCGCAGCCGGGTGGTGGAGGAGTTGACCACCAGGTCGGCGCCGGCGGCGTCCGCCAGTGCCAGGCGATAGTCGGACAGGTCCGTGACCACGATGTGCCGGGCGCCCGCGTGGCGCGCGATCGCGGCGGCCATCACACCGATCGGTCCGGCGCCGGTGACGAGCACGTCCTCGCCGACGAGTGGCCACTGCAGGGTCGTGTGCGTCGCGTTGCCGAGGGGGTCGAAGATCGCGCCCAGGTCGGGGTCGACCCAATCGGGGTGCTTCCACACGTTCTCGACCGGCAGCACCACGTAGTCAGCAAAGGCGCCGTCGGTGTTCACCCCGAGCCCGACCGTCCGAATGCACTGGTGGCGGCGGCCCGCCCGGCAGTTGCGGCAGTAGCCGCAGACGATGTGGCCCTCGCCCGAGCACCGGTCGCCGGGCTTGAGCTCTTTGACCTCCGCGCCGACCTCGACGATCTCCCCGTAGAACTCGTGGCCGATCGTTTGGGGCGTTCGCATCTGGGACGCCGCCCAGTCGTCCCACTGCTGGAGGTGCAGGTCAGTGCCGCACAGGCCCGCCCGCAGAACCCTGATCTTGACCTGCCACTCTCCGCACTCCGGCTCGGGACGGTCGACCAGGGCCAGACCCGGGCCGGCCTCCATCTTCGCCAGTGCGCGCACCCGCCCATCATGGCATTCCGGGGCCCCGGTACGCTCGGCACCGTGACGATCCGCCCACCGCACCCCGCCGAGGTGGACGCCGCCGCAGCGGCCCTGCGGGGCCGCCGGTGGGTGGCGCTGACCGGCGCGGGAATCTCGACCGACTCCGGAATCCCGGACTACCGCGGCCCCGGCAGCCGGCCCACCAACCCGATCCAGTACGGCGACTTCATGCGCCGTGAGGACGCCCGCCGCCGGTACTGGTTCCGCTCGATGATGGGGTTCCGCAGCTTCGGGGCGGCCCGGCCCAACGATGGCCACCACGCGCTGGCGGCGCTCGGGGTCCCGGTCATCACCCAGAACGTCGACCACCTGCATTCGGAGGCCGGCAGCCGCGAGGTCGTCGACCTGCACGGCCTGATCGGCCGGGTCGCCTGCCTCGACTGCGGGACGCTGAGCTCACGCGCCACCCTGCAGACCCGCCTCGAGCAGGCCAACCCGGGCGTGACCGGGTCGATCCCCGCGGGCACAGCCGAGTTGCGGCCCGACGGCGACGCCGACATCGAGGATCCCGACGACTTCGTGGTGCCGCCCTGCGACCTCTGCGGCGGCGTCCTCAAGCCTGACGTCGTCTTCTTCGGCGAGTCCGTGCCGGCCCCGAGGGTCGAGGCGTCCTATGCCCTGGTGGACGCCGCCGAGGCGCTCGTCGTGGCCGGTTCGTCGCTGACCGTGATGTCGGGCCTGCGGTTCGCGCGTCACGCGGTCCGTCAGGGCAAGCCGCTGGTGATCGTCAACCACGGTCCGACCCGCGCCGACGACCTGGCCCAGGTGCGGGTGCACGGTGGCACGTCTCCCACCCTCACCGCACTCGCCGCGCGCCTGTGACCTTGCCAGATCCGCCCCCGCGCCCCATGCTGGAAGGCTGCCCACCGGAGGAACCACCATGCAGATCCACTTCGTCCCCCGGCCGGCGTCCCGCGACGCTGCACCGCACCCGCTCGTCGTCGGCGTGAACGCCGCCGAGCGGGCCATCGAGACGGCCGACTTCGGCCACGCCGACTTCGTCGACCCGGCCCGCGCCCGCTCCGTGCGCCTGTTCGGGGCCGACGACGGCATCGGGCTGCTGTGGGCCGCCACGCACGACGGTGTGGGACCGGACGCCTGCGCCCCCGACGACGTGCTCGGGCTGGCCAGCGTCAGCCTGCCCCTGAAGGAGGACCTCGACAGCGCCTACGTGTACATCGCCGTCCGGCCGGACGCCCGCGGCCGCGGCATCGCCCGCTCGCTGCTGGACGCCGTCACCCCCGAACTGCGCGCCCGCGGGCGCACGACGTGGATGTCGTTCGCACTCATCCCTGGCACCTTCGCCACCGGGCCGGACGCGCTGCCCGCGAAGTCGGGGACGGGGGCGGTCGACCCGACCCTGCCGGCGCACCGGTGGCTGCTCGCCGAGGGATTCGAGCTCGAGCAGTGCGAGCGCACCAGCACGCTCCCGCTCGACGACCGGGACGCGGTTCTCGCGCGGGCGGACGCGCTCAGGGCCAAGGCTGAGGCGGCCGCGGGGCACGACTACGAGTCCGTCGGGTGGGTGGGGGCCACTCCGAACGAGTTCCAGGAGGGGGTGGCCTGGCTGGAGTCACGGATGAGCACCGACGCGCCCGCAGCCGGCCTCGCCTTCGACGAGCAGCACTGGGACCTAGACCGCCTGGCCACCTTCGAGGAACGTCGTCAGGTTGCAGGCATCCAGTGGGTGAGCGCAGGCGTCCGGCACCGCCCGACGGGTGAGCTGGTCGCCCTGACCCGGTTGGAGTGGCCCGCCGAGAACCCCGCCGGCGTGTGGCAGGAGACCACACTGGTCCGCTCCGACCACCGGGGACACCGGCTGGGGCTGCTGATCAAGGCAGCCAACCTGCCTCGGCTTCTGGCGGCGAACCCCGACGCCGCCCGCGTGCACACGTGGAACGCGTCGGAGAACTCCTACATGCTCGCGATCAACGACGCCCTGGGTTACGTCCCGACCGGGATCGAGGGGGCCTGGCAGAAGAAGTTCTGACCTCGTCGTCGTGGGGCTCGACGGAGCCGGCGCTGGGTCGGGCGATCTCACCGGGCCGAGCGGCTCGCGGTGCTAGCTCGAAGGCCTCGGACGCTGCGGGTGACCGCCCTCCACGTCACCACCAGCGGCGAGTGCCGCGATAACAGCAGCATCGCGGCGGTGATGAGTCCGACCGCAGCGGGCACGGCGAGCCTGGCGTAGTGCGCGGCCCACCCGAGCGCTCCCCAGGGCGTCGACTGCCCGGACGCCGGCCCGACCTGAGCGCCCACCTGCAACGCCGGCGTCCACAGGTAGGCGCCGAGCAACACGCCGAGGAGGACGCCGCACCACGCGATGACGCGGGCGTCCCAAGCGGGTCGCCCGCCGCCGGCGCGGGCCATGCTCCAGCGGAAGAACCGATGCGCGAGCCAGACGCCGAGCAGGCCGAGCGGGATCACCCAAGGTTGGGGCAGGCGTCCGGTGTCGAAGGCGAACTCGCTGTTCATGACCATCCGCCGGCCGACGTCCAGGGATCCCATCACGGCCAGCGTTGTGAGCCCCCAAGCGGCGCCGACCGCCCCGTGCGCGACCAGGGCGAGCAGGCCGTCGAGGGCCCGGCGGCCGTGTCCGCGCCCTTGACCGAGGGCGGGTGCTGCCGGGGAGGGGGGTGTGGCGGTGCTCACCTGGTCATGCTAGCCGTTTGGTCGAAAACGCCTCCGCGGGGCGAGGGGCGCCCGAGAATGAACAGGTGCAGGAAGCGACGGAAGAGGAGGAGACGTTCTACGACCGCGTCGGCGGACACAAAACGTTCTTCACCCTCATCCACACGTTCTTCCAAGAGATCAAGAAAGACCCCGAACTCGCTGCGATGTACCCGGCCGACGACATGGACGGGGCCGAGTGCCGCCTTTTGCTGTTCTTCGAGCAGTACTGGGGCGGCCCCATGACCTACTCACGCACGCGCGGCGCGCCCATGCTCAAGATGCGCCACATGCCGTTCAAGATCACCGAGCGGATGAGAGACCACTGGGTGGAGTGCATGAACCGATCCATCGACGCCGTGGGCCTGGCCCCCGAGGACGCCCTACTCATGCGTGACTACGCACAACGCGCAGCGACCTACTTGATCAACGCCGACGAGTGATCAGTGCGTGATCACGGAGGCGGCCGCGACCACTGAGGACGACTCGGTGGTCGGCGCCGTCGTGGCCACCGTTGTCGGCTCAGCTGCCGCCGACGGTTCCGCAGGGGTCGTCGGGGCCGTAGACGGAGCGGGGGTGGCGGCGTCCGGCGTGGTCGTGACTTCGGCGCTGGGCTCGGGTGTCGCGCTGGCGTCCGCGGTCGGGGTCGCGCTCGGCGAAGCGTCGGCCGCGGGCTCGGTGGTCGCCTCGGCGGTGCGCCCGGACGCCACGCTGGACCGAGGAGTCCAGCCCGTGTTCGTCTCGATGGTCTCTGCCGCCTTGCCTACGCCGGTGACGACGACGAGCCCGACCAGGAAGGCGGCCGCCGCCGTCGCCAGCAGACCCGCCAGCATCTTCGTGCGCCGTGGGTTGAGGCCGGACAGCGCGTACCAGGTCCGCTGAAGGCCGAAGGTGTACAGGGCCGTGGCGATCGCGCCCACCATGGAGCCGATGGCCGCCCCGGCGATCGTGCCCGCCATGCCAAGCTGGGATCCAATCGCCGTCGAGGTCACAGCGGCCAGGGCGCCGGCGATCAGCACCGTCGCCGACAGGGTCAGTTGCGGGCGCTCGGGCAGTTCGCGCGCCGCGGAGGGAGCGGGCGCGGCGACGTCCTGTTCGGGGGGATTCTCGATCTCGGTCTCGGTGCTGGGCGCGGGAAGGGTCTGCGTGGCACTCATGATGCTTCCACCGTAACCCGGGCCCCCCGGTGGCTGTCGCGGCGTTTCCTTCGACCACGGTCTTGATCTAGTCCTACGGACTACTACCGTGGTCTGACCCTGGGTGCGACAAAATGGGCGCTCGATGAAAGGGTCCGCGGCGATACCCGTAGTCAGCGAGAGGCGGGACACGGCCCCCATACATCGAGCGCCCGATTTGTCGCGGCGACCGCCGCGCTGGCGCCCTCAGCCGAGGCGTTCGCCGCGGCGGGCCGCCGCCGGAGGGCGCTCGCCGCGGATGGAGGCCACCATGTCGACCGCGCGGCGCGTAGCGCGGACGTCGTGTGTGCGGAACACCGTCGCCCCTAGCCAAGCTGCTACCGCGGTAGCGGCCAGCGATCCTTCCAAACGCTGGTCGGCGGGCAGATCGAGGGTCTCCCCGACGAAATCCTTGCGCGAGATTGCTTGCAGCACGGGGTACCCAAGAGAGGCCACCTGGGCGGTGGCGCGCAGGACGCGGAGCGAGTGGCGAGTGGTCTTGCCGAAATCCAGGGTCGGATCCACGAGCACCTGCCGGCGCCGGACCCCGGCAGCCACCGCCCGCTGTGCCCCAGCCGCCAGTCCCGAGAGCACCGAGGCGACGACGGCGTCGGGGTCGTCGCCGTAGGAGACGTCCACCGGGTCGGTGCGCGGTGGGAGCCCACCGGTGTGGGAGACGACGTAACCGGCGCCCAGCTCGGCCGCGGCGTGGACGAGTTCTGGGTCGGCACCCGCCCACGTGTCGTTGACCAAGTCCACTCCGGCGTCGGCGCAGGCGGCGAGCACCTCGCTGCGCCACGTGTCCAGGCTGAGCACCACATCGGGGTACGCCTCGCGGGCGGCCAGCAGGAACGGCCGCACCCGCGCGACCTCGGCGCCCGCATCGACAGGCTCCTCCTGCTGTCCCGCCCGGACCCCACCCACGTCGACGATGTCGGCACCGGACTCGACGGCGACGGCCAGGGCGGCCAGCGCCGACTCGAGCCCTCCGGTGCCGGCGGTCACCCAGAAGGAGTCCTTGGTGCGGTTCACGATGGCCATCACGGCGGGGCTGCCGGCGTCGAAGCGCCGACCTCGCAACTCCAGCGGCGGCGTGCGGGCCAGCTCGACCGGGCGGACCGGCTCCTGATACGACATGGCCCCATTGTGCCGGGCGTGTCGGGAACGGGGCGTGACCCATTGTCGCCGGGACCAGGGGTCCCCTACCCTCCTACCAGACGAAGGAGTCAGGTGCCACTTCACGCCACGCACGATCAGGCCCGCCCCCTCACCCACCCGGCGTCCAACACACCGCGCCCGGCCGACCAGGGGGCCGCTGCGGCGACCCTGTACGAGTACTCGCTCACCCGGGAGGCAGCGCGCACCTGGATCGAGTCAACTGACACCGCGCGGGCGCGGCAGGCGACCGAGGCCGACCTGGGCTACGTGCACGACCTGCACGACAGCGAGTTCCCCGCGACATACGCCACCGCCGCCCAGCTGATCCACGACCCTGCCCTGTTCACGTTCGTGGTCGAGCGCGACGGTGGCCCGATCGGGTACGCCTCCGGCCACGTCGATGAGGACGGCACGGGGCACCTCGACTTCATGGCCGTCGACCCGGCGACCCGGGGTGTCGGCGATGGATCGGTGCTGCTTGCCGCCACCCTCCGCGAGCTGTTCGCGCGGGCGACGATGGACGTCGTGCGGCTGGCCGTGCGCGCCAACCGGACCCCCGCAGTCCGCTTCTACGAGAGCCGCGGCTTCACGCGCACCGCCACGCTCCCGGCCGGGGGTTGAACCGGGCGCGACCGGCTAGGTGACAGGATGGGTCTCGACAGATCCACCACCGAAAGGTTCACCGATGAAGTTCCGCCACCTCGGCAGCTCCGGGATGAAGATCTCTGAAATCATCTACGGCAACTGGCTCACGCACGGCTCGCAGGTCGAGAACGACGCCGCCAAGGCGTGCGTGCGCGCCGCACTCGATGCCGGGATCACCAGCTACGACACCGCCGACGTCTACGCCAACACCGCAGCGGAGAGTGTGCTGGGCGAGGCCCTGGCCGGGCAGCGCCGCGAGAGCCTGGAGATCTTCACCAAGGTGTACTGGCCCACCGGCCCGAAGGGGCACAACGACAGCGGCCTGTCCCGCAAGCACATCTTGGAGTCGATCCACGGGTCGCTCAG
>JBKHWW010000167.1:0-7806 GCA_046566345.1 Actinomycetes bacterium | reverse complement strand
CGTTCCCGTGGGCCTCGCACGCCGACTTCGACGCACTGGGCCTGACTGAGGACGATTCGCGCAGGGACGCGGTGCGCCTGGCCAACCCGCTGGCGGACACCGCACCGCTGCTGCGCACGTCGCTGCTGCCCGGGCTGTTCGGCGCGGTTCAGCGCAACACCTCACGCGGTCAGGACGACCTGGCGCTGTTCGAGGCGGGCCGCGTCTTCTTCTCGGCCGGGGACGAGGCGTCGCCCCTGCCGGGCGTCCAGCACCGGCCTCCTCCTGCCGACCTCGAGGCCTTCGGGACCACCCTGCCGCGTCAGCCGCGCCACCTGGCGGCGGTCCTGGCCGGGGACTGGAAGCCCGCCGGCTGGGAAGGGGCCGCGGAGAGGGCCGGATGGCAACACACCTTCGGCTTCGCCGAGGTGGTCGCCGACGTGTTGGGCATCCGCCTGACGCGCCGGGCGGCGTCTGTGGCACCGTGGCATCCCGGCCGCTGCGCAGCGCTCGAAGTCGACGGTTCGGTGGTGGGGTACGCCGGCGAACTCCATCCCGGGGTGGTCCAGGCCTGCGGTCTGCCGGCGCGGACCGCCGCGCTCGAGCTGGACCTCGACGCCCTCGTCGACCTTCTGCCGGGGCCCGGTTCGATCGCCTCCGTGTCGGGGCACCCGGTCGCCAAAGAAGACATCGCGCTCGTGGTCGACGAGTCCGTTCCGGCCGCCGATCTGCAGGACGCCGTGGTCGCTGGAGCGGGCGCACTGCTGGAGTCGGTCCGGCTCTTCGACGTCTACCGCGGGGCACCCGTGCCGGAGGGGTCGAAATCGCTGGCCTTCGCGCTCCGCTTCCGAGCGCCAGACCGGACGCTGACCGCGCCCGAGGTCACAGCCGCCCGCGATGCGGCGGTGGCCGAGGCGTCCCGCCGTTACGGAGCCAGGCTGCGCGCTTGAGCGTCCGCGCGTGGGTGAACCGGCGGCGACGACGTCGAGAAGGAGTGAGCATGAGTGCGTTGGTCCGGCGGGGCAGCGGCACGCAGGGCGTCGTCGACGACGGCGGCCGATGAGCGGCGGCGACGTCAGACTGGGCGACCTCGCCTCCGCAGATCCGGACGCGCTCTATACGCGCTTCACGGACTGGGTGCACAGCCAGGGCATCGTCCTGTACCCGCACCAGGACGAGGCACTCGTCGACGTCCTCGCGGGCGCCAACGTGATCGTCACCACCCCGACGGGCTCGGGTAAGTCGCTCATCGCGACCGGGGCGCACCTCGCCGCGTGGGCGTCCGGCGGGCGGACGTACTACACGGCGCCGATCAAGGCGCTCGTCAGCGAGAAGTTCTTCGCGCTCGTGGACACTTTCGGTGCGGCGAACGTGGGGATGGTCACCGGGGATGCCTCGGTCAACGCCGACGCCGCAATCGTGTGCTGCACCGCTGAGATCCTGGCGAACATCGCCCTTCGCGAGGGCGCGCGTGCCGATGTCGCGCAGGTCGTCATGGACGAGTTCCACTTCGTCGCCGACCGCGATCGGGGGTGGGCGTGGCACGTCCCGCTCATCGAACTGCCGCAGGCCCAGTTCGTGATCATGTCGGCCACGCTAGGCGACACTACCCATCTCGCCCGGCTCCTGGAGCGCACCACCGGGCGACCCACCTCAGTGGTCTCAGACGCCGTACGTCCGGTCCCCCTGAGCTACCGCTGGTCGCTCGAGCCGATTCACGACACCGTGGCCGAGATCGTCCAGACGGGGCAGGCGCCGGTCTACATCGTCCACGCCACCCAGGCGGCCGCGGTCGAGCGGGCACAGGCGCTGACCAGCGGCGGGCTCGTCGACAAGGAGCGCCGAGCCCAGCTGTCGTCCGCCCTGAAGGGGTTCACCTTCGCGGCGGGGTTCGGCAAGACCCTCGACAAGCTGCTCGGTCATGGGGTCGCGGTGCACCACGCGGGCATGCTTCCGCGGTACCGGCGCCTGGTTGAGACGCTCGCCCAGCGCGGCCTGCTCGCGGTCGTTTGCGGCACGGACACGCTCGGCGTCGGCATCAACCTCCCGATCCGCACGGTGCTGTTCAGTACGCTCACCAAGTTCGACGGCCGCCGGACCCGGGTCCTCCGTAGCCGCGAATTCCACCAGGTCGCCGGACGCGCCGGGCGCGCCGGGTTCGACACCGTCGGGTACGTGGTGGCTCAGGCGCCCGAGCACGAGGTCGAGAACGCCCGCATCGCGGCGAAGTTCGCCGACGATCCCGAGAAGTTACGCAGCGTGCGGCGCAAGAAGCCACCCGAGGGGTTCGTCAACTACACCGAGGCAACCTTCGGCAGGCTGGTCGAGTCGCAGCCCGAAGAGCTGCACCCGCGGATGCGAATCACCCACGCCATGCTGCTCAACCTGCTCCAACGCGACGAGGACACCGGCGCCGCGATCGTCCGCCTCATCGACTCCACCACCTCAGACCGCGCCGTGCGGCGCGGCATGCTGCGCAGGGCCGCGCAGATCGGACGCTCCTTGCTGAGGGCCGGCGTGGTGACGCGACTCGCCCGACCGACAGCGGGGGGCCGGCGGCACGCCCTCAACGTGGACTTGCAGGCCGACTTCGCCCTCAACCAGCCCCTGAGCGCCTTCGCGCTGGCGGTCATCGAGACCCTCGACCCCGACGCCCCCGGCTACGCGCTCGACGTGGTCAGCGTCATCGAGTCGACCCTCGACAGCCCCACGAGCGTCCTGCTCCAGCAGCAGTTCCGCGCCCGCGGTGAGGCGGTCGCCGAGCTGAAGGCGGACGGGTACGACTACGAGGAGCGGCTCGCCGTCCTCGACGAGGTGACCTGGCCGCGTCCGCTCGCCGGTTTGCTCGAGGATGCCCTGGCCGAGTACGCGACCGGACACCCGTGGCTCCTCGAGGCCCCGCCCACGCCCAAGTCGGTCGTCCGGGACATGTACGAGCGCGGCATGACTTTCGGCGAGTTCGTGGCGCATTACAAGATCCAGCGTTCCGAGGGCCTGCTGCTGCGCTACCTCTCCGACGCCTGGCGCGCTCTGAGGCAGACGGTCCCCGAGGCGTTTCGCACCGACGAACTCGCGGACTTGATCGCCTGGCTGGGCGAGGTGACCCGCTTGGTCGACTCCTCGCTGCTGGACGAGTGGGCAGCGTTGGCCGGCCTGGCCGGCGAACCCGACGACGCCACCGACGAGGTGCCCCCTCCGTCACGTCCGGTGACGGGCAACGAGCGCGCCTTCAGGGTGCTGGTCCGTAATGCGCTGTGGCGTCGCGTCGAGCTGATGGCCGACGACGATGTGGACGCCCTCGCCGCCCTCGAGGGCGGGGCCGCAGTGATGATGACCCGCAGCCGATGGCACGAGGCCTTCGGTGCCTATTGGGACGAGCACGACTCCATCGGCACCGGTGCGGACGCCCGCGGGCCGGCCCTCTTCGTGGTGACGCCGCGCGGGCGCCGGTGGGAGGTTCGGCAGATCGTCGACGACCCGGCAGGGAACCACGACTGGGCCCTCACCGCCGAGGTGGACCTCGACGCCAGCGACGAGGCCGGCGAGCTGGCGGTCCGCACCATCGACTTCAGCCGGCTCGACTGAAGCCCTCAGTCTTCGACGATCGCCCGGCGGGGCAGGGCCTCGAGGTGCATGGTCGCGTCCGCCTCCTGCGGGGCCGCCTCGACGGCGACGCCGACGACGGACGGGGCGAGCAGGCGCACGAGCAGCGCCGCCGAGGGGCGCTCCGCGGGCTCCTTCGCGAGGCACGCGGTGATCACCGACTCCAGGTCGGGGGGCGTCCCTGACGGCAGGGGCGGGGGAGCCTCCTGCACGTGCGCGAGCGCGGTGGCGATCGGCGAGCCGCGGTCGAACAGCTTGGTGGCCGTGAGCATCTCGTGGGCCAGAACGCCGAGGCCGTAGACATCCGACGCCGGGCCGACCTCCTGGCCGAGCGCCTGCTCGGGGCTGAGGTAGTGCGCCGTGCCCAACACCTGGCCGGTCATCGTGCGCGAGTCGGCGTCGATGGAGCGGGCGATCCCGAAGTCCATCAGCTTGGCGCCGGCTTCGGGCATCAGCACGTTGGCGGGTTTGATGTCGCGGTGGATGATGCCGGCCTCGTGGGCGAGCGCCAGCGCCGAGGCAAGCTCCACCATGATGCTGCGGACGTCGGCGGGCGGCAGGGGTCCGCGCGCGAGCAGGGCCGCCAGCGTCGGCCCGTCCACGAACTCCATGACGAGGTAGGACAGCCCGTCGAAATCGACGTAGTCGTGCACCGTGACGATGTTGGGGTGGGCCAGCTGTGCCGCGAAGCGCGCCTCGTCGCGGAACCGCTCGGCCAGCGCAATCTCGTCTTGGGTACTGGGGTGCATCACCTTGAGCGCGACGCGGCGCTCAAGAACATCGTCGAACGCCTCCCAGACCTGCCCCATCCCGCCGGAGGCCACGTGGGCGATTAGGCGATAGCGCTCGGACAGCACCACTCCCGGTCTCAGTCTCTGCACGCGCTCCTCCGATCACCACCCCGGCGAGGTCGACGCCTTCGCCGGCAGCAGGGCGGACGCGATCAGGCCGAGTGTAGTCGGGCCGGGGCCCACCTGCGTGACGTGGCCACCTGACGGAGCAGCTTGGTGTGGAAGGTGGGGTCCCCGGTGAGCTCCGGATGGAACGCCAGACCGGTCACCGGACCCTGCCGCACTGCCACGACCCGTCCCCGGTAGCGCGCCAGCACCTCCACCCCTGCGCCCACCGACACCACGTCGGGGGCGCGGATGAACGCCACGTGGACTGGCCCCAAGGCGGTGTCGAGGTGTACCTCGGCGGAGTCGAGTTGAGGCCCGAACGCGTTCCGCCGCACCACGACGTCCAGGACGCCGAGCGTCGCCTGGCCGGGTGCGGGGTCCAGGACGGTCCGCGCCAGCAACACCAACCCTGCGCAGGTGCCGAGCACCGGCATTCCGGACGCCGCGGCGTCCGCCAGGGGACGAAGCAGCCCGAACGTGGTCAGCAGGCGGCCCATCGTCGAGGACTCGCCGCCGGGGAGGACCAGGGCGTCCAGACCCTCCAGGTCATCGCGCCGCCGGACGAGCCGCACGCGCGCGCCCGCCGAGCGCAGCACCCGCTCGTGCTCAGCCACGCCCCCCTGCAGGGCGAGGACGCCGACCGTGGTCACCAGCCGCGCTCCGCCAGGCGGTGCGGGGCAGCCAGGTCGGCGACGCTGATGCCGACCATCGCCTCGCCGAGACCCCGCGACGCCTCAGTCACGGCGGCGGGGTCGTCGAAGTATGCGGTCGCCTTGACGATGGCCGCCGCGCGGCGGGCCGGGTCGCCGGACTTGAAGATGCCCGAGCCGACAAAGACGCCGTCGGCTCCCAGCTGCATCATCATCGCCGCGTCGGCGGGGGTGGCGATGCCGCCCGCGACGAACAGGACAACCGGAAGCGTGCCCGTCTCCGCGACCTCCCGCACGAGCGGGTAGGGCGCCTGCAGTTCCTTCGCGGCGACGTACAGGGCGTCGGGGGTGGACGCGTGCGTCGCTTGGAGCGCGGCGATCTCACCGCGGATGGTGCGCAGGTGCTTCGTCGCCTCCGAGACATCTCCGGTGCCCGCTTCGCCCTTGCTGCGGATCATGGCGGCGCCCTCGGTGATGCGTCGCAGCGCCTCGCCCAGGTTGGTGGCCCCGCACACGAACGGGACGGTGAACTGATGCTTGTCGATGTGGTTGACGTAGTCGGCGGGCGAGAGGACCTCGGACTCGTCGATGTAGTCCACCCGTAGCTCCTGGAGCACCTGCGCTTCGACGAAGTGGCCGATACGGGCCTTGGCCATCACCGGGATCGAAACCGCGGCGATGATCGCCTCGACGAGGTCGGGGTCGCTCATGCGGGCAACCCCGCCCTGGGCGCGGATGTCGGCGGGGACCCGCTCAAGGGCCATGACGGCCACGGCGCCGGCGTCCTCGGCGATGCGAGCCTGGTCGGGGGTGACGACGTCCATGATGACGCCGCCTTTGAGCATGTCTGCGAGGCCGCGCTTGACGAGCGGCGTACCGGTGCTGATGGTCACGGCTGCCATCGTGTCCGGCAGACTGGTCCACCACCAGAGCCGATAATGCCTGAAAACCTCTAGGCCAGTGCCGGCAGCGGCTAGGCCGAGACCAGCGTCGTGAGGGCTCCCCAGGCGATCACATGGCGACGGATCTGGGCGAGCGCGTCCTCGCTGGACGCCGCGCGGACTCCAGCGTCGAGCGCGTACACGGCGAAGACGTACCGGTGTGTCCCGGAAGGTGGGCAGGGCGGCACCCACCCCGTCGACCGCGCGCTGTTGGGGAATTCCCGCGCCCCACGAGGCGGAGCGCCGTCACCAAACGACCCGTCGCGGGGTTCCAGGCCGGTGAACAACCAGTGCAGGTAGGTGCCCCGCGGAGCGTCGGGGTCGCTCACGATCACGGCCAGGTCGAGGGCCTCCGCGGGCACGCCGGACCAGGCCAGACCTGGGGAGAGCCCCTCGCCGCGACAGGTGAACCGCGCGGGGACGCGGCCACCCTCGACGAAATGCGGGCTGCTCACCACGAGGGTGGCGGGGAGGTCGGGTTGGGGAACCTGCATGGGTGCCTCCTGCGTGCGGGTGCCGACCCCCTTAGTATCGGCCCGCCGGGCTAGGCCTGTGCGACGATCACGCCATGCGTACCGCACGCGAGGTCACCCTCCCGCTGCACTTGGATCGGGCAGCTTTGAAGCCGCTCCCCGCGCAGGTCGTCGCAGGCCTGCGGGGGCTCCTCGACGCTGGCGTGCTCCGCTCAGGCGACACCGTGCCTTCGTCGCGCTCTCTGGCGGCGCAGCTGGGGGTGTCCCGCGGGACGGTGATGGCAGCGTACGAGCAGCTGCTGGCCGAGGGCTGGTTCGTGGCGGAGGCGGGCAGCGCCACGCGCGTCAACCCCCGGCTCCGCGAGGTGCGGCCCACGGCGTCCGGCGTGCCGGTGACGCCGCGCGTGGGCGCGCCGCCCGTTGCCCCCTCGTCAGGGGGTCGTTCGAACCCTCCAGCACCCGACGCGGCCGCAACCGTGGACCTGCGTCCGGGGCGTCCGTGGCAGGGCGACATCGTGGGCCCGCAGTGGAAGGCGGCGTGGCGCCGCGCCGCGGATCAGCCGCTGGACGCCGACGTCCCCGTGCTGGGCTGGCCGCCGCTGCGCACCGCGATCGCCGATCACCTGCGCCGGATGCGGGCCCTGGTTCGATCGCCGGAGCAGGTCGTCGTCACCGCAGGCGGGCGCGAGGGCCTGGCGCTGGTGCTCCGGGCGGCGGGGCTGGCGTCGATCGGTGTGGAGGAGCCGGGCTACCTGTCGCTGCGCCGGGTCCCGCCGCTGCTGGGGATCCCCGCCGTCCCTCTGGCCGCTGACGAGCAGGGGCTGCGGACGGCCGATCTACCGGCGAACGTCACCCCGGACGCCGTCCTGGTCACCCCCAGCCACCAGTATCCGTTGGGCGGGTCACTCCCGATCGACCGGCGCCAGGCGCTCTTGGCGTGGGCCCGTGCGCACGGCGTTCTCGTGATCGAGGACGACTACGACTCCGAGTTGCGCTACACGACCCAGCCGCTGCCGACGCTCACCGCGCTGGACGAAGTCGATGGCCAGGTTGTGCTGCTGGGAACCTTCAGCAAGACCCTGAGCCCGTCACTGGCGACGGGATTCGTGGTGGTCCAGCCCTCGATGCTGGCTTCAGTGGTGCGGGTACGCGAGGCCGTGGGGACGCCGGTCTCGCTCGTCGCCCAGCGCGCCCTCGCGCACTACATGGCCGGTGGCGCCCTCGACGCGCACACCCAGCGGATGCGCAACCTCTACCGGCG
>JBKHWW010000166.1:0-3694 GCA_046566345.1 Actinomycetes bacterium | reverse complement strand
TTCCAGCTCGGGGGCGTTGCCCTGATCATCGGTTTGGCGCTCGCGCTCGCGCCGGCGTCCCACCTCTCCCCCTCGTACGCGCCGGCGACGACGAACCTGACGCGTCCCGCGCTGGTCGCGGCGTGCGGGTGGCTCGCGGTGGTCGGGCTCTCTCTGCCCGACTTTGTGCGGTGGGCCGGTGTCCCCGACGTTCAAGACGTGTGGGACACCCGGACCAGCCGGATGCAGGTCCTCGCGAGCACCGCCGCCGGCGCCACCGACGGCCGGCTGCTGCTGACGGACGCGTGCATCGACCCGCAACCGGTCAAGGTGGTGTCAGCCGTGCCCGTCGCGTACTACCGGCTGGGCATGGCGTGGCCCCAGGACAAGGACGCCGTGGACGCCGCCCTCGACGCGCGTGACTCGCGACTGACCGACGCCGTGGCCGCACGCGCGAACATCGGCTGGATCCTCACCGACTCGGGATGCGGGCCGACGACCTGGCTCTCGTCACTCTCCCCGCGGCCCGTCCGGGCCGCCACTGCTGCCTACGAGCCGACGGATGGGTTCGAAGGGTCGGTCAGGGGCGCCCCGGGAGAGCAGTCGATCACGCTGTGGCACATCGGTGGAGACTGAGGACATGACACCCCTGGAGCCGGGTCCGGGCGCCCACGAGGCGCAGGAGGCACACGTGAGCGGCGATGCCTCCCGCCAACTCCCCGCGCTCGTCGCTCTCGCTGCCGTCGCTGCTCTGCTGATCGGGATCTCGGTGCGGGCGTATCTGAGCACCTCCGTCCCGGCGGCCGACATCGGCGTCCACGCCTTGTACTGGACCTTCGGCGTCGTGGTGCCGGGCGTCCTGGTGCACAAGGCTGCGCGGGGCACGCTCGGCTCCTGGGTAGCGGACCTGGCGATGGGGGCCGCCACGGGGCTCTGCCTCGAGCTGGGAGCGTGGGCCGTCGCAAGTTCGTTGAACGCGCGAGCCTGGCTGGTTGCCTGGCCCGTACTGACGCTGCTGGTGCTCGCCTTCCGGCGCACCCGCCGGCGGGTCCTCGCCCTTCCGAGGGCCAACTGGCCCTGGTGGACGGTCGCGGGGCTCGGCGTCGTCGCGGCGTTGGTGGTGCGGCAACTCGACCGCACCTACCTCAACAGCTACGACCTCCTCCCGGGAGCCAGGAGCTACTACGTGGACCTGCCCTGGCACCTCGGCCTCGCGCAGGAGGCGACCCGAGCGTTGCCGCTCCTGACCCCCCAGTTGGTCGAGGAGGGTCCGATCAAATACTCGTGGTTCGTCCACGCTCATGTCGCGGCCGGGTCACTGATCACGCACATCGACGTGACGGTGCTGATGCTGCGGTTGTGGATCATCCCCGTGGCGGTGGTGGGCATCGCGGCGACCGCGGTCCTGGTGCAACGGCTGAGCGGGCGAGCGTGGGGCGGCCTGCTGGCGGCTGCACTCTTCGTCGCCCTGCAGACAGTTCCGTTCTGGCAGGTAATGGTGCCCCGCTGGGACAGTTCCAACCCGCTCTCGCCGACGCACGCGTTCTCCGTGGTGATCAGCCTGTTGTTCGTCGACGTGGCCGCCGACGTCGTCCGGACCGGGTGGCGGATCGGAGTCGGCCCGCTGCTCCTGACCGCCCTCTCCGGGCTCGCAGTGACCGGAACCAAGAGCAGCACCATGGCGATCCTGCTCTGCGGGGTCGGGCTCGCCGCGCTCGCCAGCCTGTGGCTGGGGCGGAACCGGACAGTGGCGTGGGCGCTGTCGGGGGTGGCGCTGGGGCTGGAGTTGCTCGCTTTGGTGCTGGTGACCGGTGGCGGCTACGGCACGGGGATTCAGCTGTTCTCCGCACTGGGCATCCTCCCCCAGTACACCAACATCGTGGGCACCAACACCTTCGACTCACGCCTCCTCCCCGGGCTGTTCGCGGCGCAAACCCTGCCGTGGTTGCCGGTGGCGCTACTGGCCTCGGTCGCGATGCTGTACGGCCGGTTGGTGTCGTTCCTGGCGGTGCCCTTCTTCGGGCCACTGCGCCGCGACGCGGCGGCCTGGTTGTTGGCGGGCATCTGCCTGAGCTCCTGGGTCCCGTTCTTCGTGGTGGGTCACCGCGGCTACTCGGAGTACTACTTCGTGCGGGGCGCCCTCCCCTTCGGGGCGGCGCTGTTGGCGTGGATCGTGGTTGTCGTGGCCGGTGACCGCACCCGCCACGCTCGCGCACTCGCGCTCGGCCTCGCGGTCGCCGCGCTCGCGTCGATTCCCGTCGCCGTGTGGGCCAACGCCCAGCCCAATCCCGCGAGGGGGAAGGAGGCGTGGGTGCCGGCCACCCAGAGCTTCGCGGCGCAGGCCAGCGCCTACCTGGCCCTGGTCCTCGTCCTGCTCGGCGCCGCGTGGCTGTTCGGCCGAAGGGACCGGCTGGCCGTCCTCCGGCCGCTGCTCGTCGGGCTGGTCGTAGGGCCCACGCTCGCGTCGACGCTGACATTCCCGTTCGTGGGGCCCTCCGACCAGGCGCGTCGCCGGGAGTCGAGCGCCAGGCCTGCGCTGTTGGCGGAGTCGGAGGCGGCCCTGTGGATGCGCCGGCACATCCCCGACCTGGATGTTGTCGCTACCAACGCCACCTGCTTGAGCGGCAAGGGGATGAGATGCGACGCCCGGCGCTGGTGGGTCTCGGGACTGGGCGGGCGGCGGGCCCTCCTCGACGGCTGGTGGTATACCGCCCAGGGCGCCAACGGCAGGTTCGACAACGTCGAGCTGTACACGTTCAACATGGCCCTCTTCGACGCGCCCACCCCGGATCGGTTGGCTGCGGCCTGGCGCCGCGGCGTCCGCTGGCTCGTTGCCGAGCGGGGCGAGTTCGTGGCCGTGTCGCCACGCCTGAACGCGCTCGCGGACGAGCGATATCGCAACCAGCGCGTGACGATCTACGAACTCCGTGCGCCCGCGGACGTGAGGTCTAGGCTCACGCCGTGACCGCACCTTCCGCCCTGCTCGTCGGCCGGCCCGTGCCGTGGGCGTCCCCCGTGCTGGTGCTCGCCACGATGGGGGCCGCGGTCGCGACACTGCTGTCGTACGGGACGCCCGGCTCCCAGGTGGCGTCCTACGGTGCCTACTGGGTGCTGGGAATGGTGCTCCCCGGGACGCTGGTGTCGAAGGCGCTGCTCGGAACCCGCGGGTCGTGGCTCGTCGACCTGACACTCGGGGCGTTGACGGGGCTGATGCTGGAGTTGTTCGCCTGGGCCGCGTTCGTCGGTCTGGATGCTGGGGCCTGGCTCAGGCTGTGGCCGCTGGCATCGCTGCTGGTCTTCGCCTTTCGGAGGGCCCGGGGTCGGGTGCTTCAGCGGCCTCGCGCACCCTGGCCGTTCTGGCCCTCGGTGACGGTGGCGGGCGCGATCATCCTCGACTGCTACCACGTCGGGCGGACGTTCTTCGCCAGCTACGACCTCCCGCCGAGCGGCCGGGGCTACTACGTCGATCTGCCCTGGCACATGGGGCTCGCCTGGGAGGCGACGCGCGGGTTCCCGCTGGCCACGCCGCAGGCTGTTGGGGAGGGTTTGCTGAAGTACTCGTGGTTCGTCCATGCCCATCTGGGGGCCGCCTCCCTGGTGACGGCCATCGACGTGCCCACCATCGTCCTGCGGCTGTGGCCGCTGCCCGTGCTCGCGCTGGTCGTGCTCTCCACGGCGGTCCTCGGCCACCAGGTGAGTGGCCGACCCTGGGTCG
>JBKHWW010000165.1:0-6404 GCA_046566345.1 Actinomycetes bacterium | reverse complement strand
TCCGCCTCCCCGACGATCACCTCGCGACCCAGATTCGCAGACGCTAGGACTGCCGTGCCCTCGTCGCGCTCGACGGCCAGGACGACGAGTCCGGCCTCGGCGAAGGCCAACGCGTCGGAGCCGATCCCGCAGCCGAGGTCCACCACGACCCCCGCGTCGCCCTCAAACCGCGGGTTGACCATCGCCAGCATGCGCGCCAGCCGAGCGGCCCGACGCGCGGCCACGCGAGGCCGTGTGGCCTGCTCCAGGCCGTCGGGCGTGAACCATAGGCGGTCGCCTCCCGCGCCGAACTTGGCGGACGCCTTGCGCCGCAGCACCACCTGGGTCAGGACCGCTGCCGCTTGGTCCGGGGTTACCAGCGACCGCAGTCGTGTCGCCGCACCCAGCGAGGACGGGTCTGGCTCGGACGCGGCCGCCGCGAGGGCGGGGGCGGCGGCGTCCGACGTGAGCCAGCGTGCCAGGTCGGCGTCCACCTCAGCCGACGACGCTGACCACGACGACGCCGGCAGGCGACTTCTGCGCCCCCAGCTCCCAGGCCCAGTCGACGGCGTCCGCGAGTTGGGCCGCGAACCCGTACTTGTCGTGGGTGAGCGCGCGAGCGGCCTCGAAGTCGGGACCCTCACTGACCAACTCGGCGCGTCCTTCGAACACGGGCTCGGTGTGCACGACCCGGCCGGACGCCGACGCCGCCTGGACCGACACCACCGCCGAGTCCCTTAGCCGCTCGCGCCACGGCGTGGCGTGGGGCGTCCAGAGACCGACGCGGCCCTCGCCGAGGGGGACGCAGAACTCCGACGACGTGGTCGCGGTCCCGGAGGCGTCGAACGTGGTGACGACCACGCGGTCCGCGTCCCCGAGACTCACGCCTGCGGCCCGGTTGGTTGCGCGGGACCACCCGCAGCACCCGGACCACCCGATCCACCCGCGCCCGCGCCCGCCGCCTTGGCGGCAATCGCGTTGGTGCGGCTCCTGTTCGCCTCGTCCAGCGCCGCCCGCCGGACCGAGCCCGGGGTGCGCATCGGCAGGCCGATGCCGAGGCCCAGCAGAAGGCCGCCCGCAGACCCCAGCGCAGCGGCGAGGTAGATGTTGGTCATGGGGCTGGGAAACAGGTTCCCCGACTTGTTGGCGTTCGCGGCGGCGAGCAGGCGCTCGTTGTCCACCCACACGAAGCCGAGGTAGATGCCCGCCGCCACCAGGCCCACCACACCCAGCACGGCCAGGATCGCCTTGAGGATCTTCATGGCGAGCACTCTAGCGAGCAAGCACGGCGAGCCCCTTCCCTTGGGGCCTCGGGTCTGCTTAGAGTCGCCCCCACGCCCGTTTCACCCCGGGACGGGCCCGAGAGAAGGACGTCCGATGCCCAGACTCAGGAAAGCGACGGCGCTGGCGGCAACCGCCGCTCTGCTTGTCGCCTCCGCCGCAACCACAGCGTATGCGGCGCCGAACAACAACACCGTCCGGAAGCTGACCGGGGCGGTCACCGTCGACGGCGTCATGGACCACCTGGAAGCGTTCCAGCAGATCGCGGACGCCAACGGCGGCAACCGCGCTTCGGGCCTCCCGGGCTACAAGGCGTCCGTCGACTACGTCGTCGAGCAGCTGGAGTCTGCGGGCTACGACCCCGTGGTGCAGGAGTTCACCTTCGACTACTTCGAGGAGAATTCCGAGCTGATCCGCGTGAGCCCCCTACCCCGGACGTTCGTTGAGGGCATTGACTTTCTCCGCAACACATTCGACTCCGGGACTCCGGAGGGTACGGCGACCGGCGCGCTGACTCCCGTGGACCTGGTCCTCAACCCCGCGGGGCCGGCGAACTCCAGCACGAGCGGCTGCGAGCCCGCCGACTTCGCGGGCTTCCCCGCTGGCGCCATCGCCCTGCTGCAGCGCGGAACCTGTGGTTTCGCGGTCAAGGCGCTCAACGCCCAAGCCGCCGGCGCCAGCGCCGTCATCATCATGAACGAGGGCCAGCCCGGCCGCACCGGACTCCTCAACATGATCGGCGACGCCACCGGCCTGACCATCCCCGCGGTGTTCGCCACCTACGATGCGGGCGTCGACCTGGCGCAGACCCCCGGCGCGACGGTCACCGTCACGGTGGACTTCACCGAGGACCAACGCACAAGCTACAACGTGCTCGCGGAGACGAAATCCGGCAACGACGCCAACGTCGTGATGGCGGGGGCCCACCTGGACTCGGTGCAAGAGGGCCCGGGCATCAACGACAACGGGTCCGGCAGCGCCGCCCTGCTCGAGACCGCGATCCAGTTCGCCAAGGTGAAGCCGGCCAACACGGTGCGGTTCGCTTGGTGGGGCGCCGAGGAGTACGGTCTGCTGGGGTCGGAATACTATGTCGCCCACCTGACCGAGGAGGAAGCCGCCAGCATCGCGCTCTACCTCAACTTCGACATGGTGGCCTCACCCAACTACATGTTCGGCGTCTACGACGGCGACAACTCCGGCGGCACCGCGCCCGCGGGGTTCATCCCCGCTGGCTCGGCCGAGATCGAGGACGTCTTCGAGAGCTTCTACATCAGCCGCGGCGAGCCTTACCAGGACTCGGAGTTCTCCGGACGCTCTGACTACGGGCCGTTCATCGCCGTGGGCATCCCCGCGGGCGGACTTTTCACGGGGGCCGAGGGCGTCAAGACGGCGCAGGAGCAGGCGCTCTACGGCGGCACCGCCGGTATCGCCTACGACCCCTGCTATCACGCGGCCTGCGACGACCTCGACAACCTGAGCCTCAAGGCGCTCGACGTCAACTCCGACGCGATCGCGACGGCGGTGTTGACGTTCGCGACGTCCACGGCCGACGTGAACGGGGTCGCCGGCAAGCCCGGACGCCGCATCGGCCAGCTGAAGCTGGGCGGGGCCGACCCCGTCGACGCCATGGCGGGCCGCCTCAGCAGCTGACCCGCCGACCCGACCACGCCGGGGCCCGCCGCCGCAGGGTGGCGGGCCCCGGCGTCCGCAACCGTTGACACATCGCGGTGCCGGGCGCACCATCGTCATGTCCCAACGGCACTGATCCGAGGCGATCATGGACGAGTCCACCCCCTTCAGCAATCGTCCGCCCGACCCTTTCGTGGCGGCCCGCATTGACGATCCGTCGGCTCCGCCGCCGCGCACCTTCACGCTGGCGGGGCTTCTGGGCGACAGCGACAGGCCCGGACGCCGGCGCCTCTACCTCAATACCCGGCTGGACTTCTGGGCGGAGTTCTTGACAGATGACGTCCGCGCGGTGGAGCCCGTCGCGCCCGACCAGCCGCCTTTCATGGGGCTGGACGCCACCCGGGTGACGCTAGCGCGCGATGCCCGCGTGGACTACGTGCGGACCCAGAGTCTGGAGGAGGACGCTTTCGCCCTACAGCCGCGTGCCTCCGACGTGGTGCCGCTGCCCGCTCAGACCTGGGAGGCAGAGTGCCCCGGACCGACGTGGGGCGGCTGCCCCACCGAGCTGTGCGGGACGAACATCGAGTGCCCCAGCGGCTGGACGGTGTGCAAGCCCGCCACGTGCCGCTTCACCGAGAACGCCACCTGCGACACGTGCCGCACGTGCGGGGACGCCACCTGCGACACCTGCCGGGGCACCACCTGCGTGACCTGCGGCAACGTCACGTGCCGCACGTGCCGCACCTGCGTGCGCACCTGCGGCCCCACCTGCGCGAACACGTGTGCCCCGACGTGCGCGAACACCTGCGCCAACACCTGTGCGCGCACCTGTGGCCCGACCTGCCGGGCCACCTGTGTGCCCGAGCTGTGCGAGACCCTCGTCCTGTGTCCGACTCAGCTGCAGACGCACTGCTTCACCTGCCGCTGCCGGACCGACTTCTGTTGACCCGGAACGAGCCCCCATGGACGAGATCAACGACCGACCGCCCGACC
Source organism: Actinomycetes bacterium (assembly GCA_046566345.1). Classification (GTDB taxonomy): domain Bacteria; phylum Actinomycetota; class Actinomycetes; order Propionibacteriales; family Propionibacteriaceae; genus Propioniciclava. The sequence continues at coordinate 2,522 of JBKHWW010000165.1, read as the reverse complement.
CGTTCGTCCGTGACCGGGCGGGTGCGTCCGTCGGCCAGACGCTGTCGGGGCTGTGGGGGGACAGCGACCGCCCGGGCTGTCGGCGGCTGTACCTGACCACGCGCCTGGACTACTTCGTGGAGTTCAGCCTCGATCACGTGGTGGCGGTGGAGTCGATTCCGCCCGGCGAGGCACCCTTCGAGGGCCTGGACGCCACCCGCGTCACCCTCACCAAGGACGCGGTCCTCGACTGGGTGCGTCGGCAGTCCGGCGGCGAGGATCCCTTCGCCCTGGAGGCGCTCAGGACGAGCGACGCCACGGTGCAGCCGCAGTTCACCGAGACGTGGGAGGCGAACTGTCCCGCCATCACCAAGCACTTTGGGGAATCCGACTTCGACCCCTGTAACGGCGGCGGAGGCGGCGGCGGAGGCGGCGGAGGCGGCACCTTCGGGCCCTGGCCGACGGCGGGTGGCCGAACCTGCCAAACCTGCAACGACGGCACTTGCGTCACCTGCGACCACGGCACCTGCGTGACCTGCGCCGGCGGCACCTGCGTGACGTGCGAGGGGCCGGCTTGCGTGACGGTCGCGGACACCTGCTGGACATGCGGCAGGGAGACCTGCCAGGGCTGCACCGAACAGACGTGTGCCAGCTGCGGCTGGTCGTGCGTCCAGACCTGTGAGGGCACGTGCGCGAGCTGCAACGTCACCTGTGACGTGTCCTGTCAGGGCACCTGCGACTCCACATGCGCCGGGACCTGCCACGAGACCTGCGCCGACACGTGCTTCACCTGCGCCGGCACCTGCCAGGCCACGTGCGAGACCTGCTGGACCTGCTTCCTCAGCTGCGGCCACTGCGACACCAACCCGGGTTGGTGCCTGATCCGGGGCTGACCCACCGATCTGAGCCGATCCCCTCACCAGTTAGGAGTTGCCATGTCAGACGAGAGCATCGAGAGTCGGCCCCCCGACCCCTTCGTGGCCTCCCGGGTCAACAATCCGGCCGAGCCGCCCGCAGCCTCGTTCCAGCTCGCCGGCCTGCTCGGCGACAGTGACCGCGAGGGCTACCGGCGCCTCTACCTGAGCACGAGCCTCGACTACTACGTCGAGTTCAAGAGCGCGGACGTCCTCGCCGTCGAGGCGGTCAGCCCCGAGACGGCGCCCTTCGTGGGGCTGGACGCCACCCGCGTGACGCTCAAGCGAGACGCCGCCGTCGAGTACGTGCGCTCGCGCACGGGTCCCCCCGAGGGCTTCGAGTTGGACGTCCAACCCGGCGTGCCGGTCGGGTTCACCCCCGACCCCAACGGGCCCACGGGCGGCCTGCCCACCGACTTCACCACGAACATCACCACCGACTTCCAGAGCGCGGGCGTGGGGTGCGTTCCCGACACCATCTTCGACGACTGCAACCTGCCGCCGCGCACCTGGTGGACCTGCGGACCCACTCGGTGCTTCACCCAGCGCACGTGCGTCACGGCCTGCAACACGTGCGGGGGGACGTGCGTCACGTGTGGCAACGCCACCTGCCGGACGTGCTTCCAGGCCACCTGCCAGACGTGCGCCCAAACCACGTGCCGTACCTGCGGCAATGTCACCTGCCGGACCCTCAACCTGCAGGACTGCTGGCGCACGATCGCCGGACCGACCTGCACCCCGGGCCTGTGCGGCATCAGCCAGGCCATCAGGTGCCCCACGGTCCCGGCATGCCCGTGAGCGCAGACCAAGTCCGCCCCGGGCGTGCGTCGCCCGGGGCGGAGCCTTGGACGTCACCGCTGCCCCCCGCCCTCGCCGAGGAGGCCCTCGCAGCCGCCCTCGAACTGGCCACCCGCTGCACCGATCCCGACGGCGTCCGGGCGGCGAACGAGTTGTGCCAACGACAGACGCTGTTCCCGAACACGCTGCATTGGGATCCGGTTTCGGTCGCCCAGGGTGACCTCGGGCAGGCCCTCCTGTGCGGCGAGTTGCACCAGCTCGATCCGAACGCGGGCTGGGACCGCGTCGGGGCCGCGCACGTCTCGACCGCGTCCGCGTTCCTGCGTCGGGGGTACCGGCCCCCGATGGGCACCGTCAGCGGCTCCTCGGGGGTCGCGTTCGTGGCGCGGCGCCGTGCCGACCCGCAGCTCGCCCCGGTTCTTCCGGGGCTGGACGCCGCCATCGCCCAGGACGCGCTCGGCACGGCGGCATCCATCAGAGGCCGCACCGGGATCTCGGTGAGCACCTTCGACCAGATCTCGGGTCTGAGCGGCGTCCTCCTGTGTGCGCTGCCCCACGACGAACAACCCGCGGCGCCGGTTGCCCCGTTCGTGGTGAAGGCCCTGGCCGCCCTGGCCCTGGAGTCGAACGGGACACCCGCCTGGTACACCCCACCGGAGCACCTCTATGACGACGAGCAGCGCCACTACTACCCGTACGGGAACGTCAATCTCGGGCTGGCGCACGGCATCCCCGGGCCTCTGGCGGCGCTTGCGCTGGCCGCCCGCGAGGGGGTGGCCGCAGACGAGGCGTCCGCCGCCGCAGCCGTGCTCGGTCAGTGGCTGGCCGAGC
>JBKHWW010000164.1:0-2803 GCA_046566345.1 Actinomycetes bacterium | reverse complement strand
TGAAGGCGAAGGCTGCCAGGCCCACCTTGACGGTCGACTTCACCCTGGCCCACAGCATGGCGCTCACTCTAGCCAGTGTGCCGAACGCCTACGCTGGACGCTGACATGACTGAGCTCCCCGACCTGTTCTCCTTCGCCACACTCACCGAGCCCGAACCGCGCGTCCGGGTCGTCCGCCCCGAGCGCGGCGGCGTGGCCACGGAGGGGGAAGCGGGCGCCGGCGAGGGCTCGGCGAGGTTGGCGGCGCGCCGGCGTCCGTCGCCGGAGGAGTTGCTCGAGGGGCTCAATCCGCCCCAGCGCGAGGCCGTGGTGCACGCAGGCTCACCGGTGCTTGTCGTGGCGGGGGCGGGCTCAGGCAAGACGCGCGTCCTGACCCGGCGGATCGCCTGGTTGATCGGGCAGCGCGGCGTCCACCCCGGTTCGGTGCTCGCGATCACCTTCACCAACAAGGCGGCCGCCGAGATGCGCCACCGCGTGGAGGACCTGGTCGGCAACCGGGCCCGGCTGATGTGGGTGTCGACGTTCCACTCGGCGTGTGTCCGGATCCTGCGGGCCGAGATCGACCGCTTCGGGATGCGCAAGACGTTCTCTATCTACGACGACACCGACTCCAAGCGCCTGATGTCCCTGGTGTGCCGCGACCTCAACCTCGACTCCAAGCGCTACCCGGTGCGCGCGGTGATGAACGCGGTGTCGGGGTGGAAGAACGAGCTCGTCGACCACGAGACGGCCGCGTCGCAGGCGCAGGGGGGTCACGAGGGCGTCCACGCCGAGGCTTACGCGGAGTACCAGCGGCGCCTGGTCGCCGCGAACTCCCTCGACTTCGACGATCTGATCATGACGACGGTGCATCTGCTGCAGGCGTTCCCCGACGTACGCGAGAAGTACCGCCGCCGGTTCCGGCACGTCCTGGTCGACGAGTACCAAGACACCAACCACGCGCAGTACGCCCTGGTCCGCGAGCTCTGCGGCGCGGGTGGCGCAGGCCCTGCCGGCTCGGCGGATCCGGCGGTGGGCGCCGTGGAGCCCCCCGAATTGCTGGTGGTGGGTGACTCCGATCAGTCGATCTATGCGTTCCGTGGCGCAACGATCCGCAACATCTTGGACTTCGAGAACGACTTCCCGGGCGCCCGCACCATCCTGTTGGAACAGAACTACCGGTCGACCCAGACGATCTTGACGGCGGCGAACGCCGTCATCGAGCGCAACGAGGGGCGTCCGGCGAAGCGGCTGTGGTCGGACGCCGGCGACGGCGACCTGGTCACCGGGTACGTGGCCGACACCGAGCACGAGGAGGCCCGGTTCGTCGCCACCGAGATCGACGCGCTCGTGGACGGGGGCAGGAACTACTCCGATATGGCGGTCTTTTACCGGACGAACGCGCAGTCGCGGGCGTTCGAGGAGATCTTCATCCGGGTCGGCCTCCCGTACAGGGTGGTCGGCGGCGTCCGCTTCTACGAGCGCCGGGAAATCCGGGACGCGATCGCCTACCTGCGCGCCATCGCCAACCAGGCTGACGACGTGAGCGTGCGGCGGATCCTGAACGTGCCCAAGCGCGGGATCGGTGAGCGGGCCGAGGCGCTGGTGGACGCCTTCGCCGCCGAGCACCGCATCCCCTTCGGGGAGGCACTCGACCGGGTCGCCGAGATCGCGGGGCTCGCCCCGCGCTCGGCCAAACAGCTCGGTGGGTTCGCGGCCATGATGGCCGAGCATCGGGCGATGGTGGCCGAGGGCGTCAGCGCCGACCGGGTCCTGGCCTCGATCCTGAACGCCTCCGGCTACCTGGACGAGTTGCAGGCGTCCACCGACCCCCAGGACCAAACCCGGCTGGAGAACGTCATCGAGTTCGTCAGCGTGGCCGGCGAGTTCGTGGCCGCCGCGCACACTGAGGACATCGGTCCGGGCAACTCAGGCTTGCTGCCCCCCGAGGACGAGGACGGTGCCGGCCTGGCCGCCGGCTCGCCCGAGCCGGACGACTCGCTGCCCGCGTTCCTGGAGCGCATCGCGCTCGTGGCCGATTCCGACCAGATCCCGTCTGCGGCGCCGGGGCAGGCGTCCGGAGGTACTGAGAACGGGGCCGACGAGGGCGGTCGAGGTGTCGTCACCCTGATGACCCTGCACACCGCGAAAGGGCTGGAGTTTCCCGTGGTCTTCCTCACCGGCTTTGAGGACGGCATCTTCCCGCACATGCGGGCGATGACCGACCCGAAGGAACTGGCTGAAGAGCGGCGCCTGGCTTACGTCGGCATCACCCGTGCGCGTCAGCGGCTCTACCTGACGCGGGCGACCGTCAGGGTCATGTGGGGCCAGCCCCAGTACAACCCGGCGAGCAGGTTCATCGCCGAGATCCCCGACCGCCTGGTGGACTGGAGGCGGCTCGGGTCGTCTGTGGGTAGCTGGACGTCGTCGGCGCAGAGGCGGACGGAGCAGTCGTGGCGCAACACGGTGGGCTTCGGGTCGCGGACGGCCGCACCGAAGGTCGTGGCGGCGCTGGCTGTCGGGGACCGCGTGCTGCACACGACGTTCGGCATGGGCACGGTCACCGAGACTGCAGGCTCCGGAGAGAACCTGAAGGCCGTCGTCGACTTCGGCTCAGCTGGGGTGAAGAAGCTCAGCGTCCGGCACGCGCCGATGGAGAAGCTGTAGGCCTTGCGGGCCGGAGGCCGGGGGGCCGGGGGGCACGTGTGGAGGGGGGTGGAGCGGTCTTACTGCTTGAGGTAGGGGGCCGGGTCGCTGTTCACTCCGTTGACGTAGACCGAGAAGTGCAGGTGGGGGGCGGTCGAGAGGCCGGTGCTGCCCACGG
>JBKHWW010000163.1:0-31559 GCA_046566345.1 Actinomycetes bacterium | reverse complement strand
CCACCGGGGAAAACGGACGATGAACGGAGACTACTCGGCGGCGGTCTCGGTCTCGGCGACGGTCTCGGCGGGAGCGGCGGCCTCGGCCGGGGCCTCGGCGGAGGCCTCCGGGGCGGCGGTCTGCTCGGCGGCGTGCTGCTCGAGCAGCTCGCGCTCCCACTCGGCCATCGGCTCGGCCTCGGCCGATCCGGCGGTCGCGCCACCGGAGCTGCGGGCCAGGAGGCCCTCGGCTGCGGCGTCGGCGATGATGCGGGTCAGGAGGGCGACCGACCGGATGGCGTCGTCGTTGCCGGGAATCGCGTAGTCGACCTCGTCAGGATCGCAGTTGGTGTCGAGGATGCCCACGATAGGAATGCGCAGCTTGCGCGCCTCGTCGATCGCCAGGTGCTCCTTCTTGGTGTCGACGACCCAGATCGCCTGCGGCAGACGGTGCATGTCGCGGATGCCGCCGAGGGTCTTCTCCAGCTTGTCCTTCTTGCGCTCCTGCTGCAGGAGCTCCTTCTTGGTCAGCCCCGTGCCGACGGTGGAGGTGAAGTCGAGCGCCTCGAGCTCCTTCATCTTCGCGGTGCGCTTGGAGATCGTGGCGTAGTTGGTGAGCATTCCGCCCAGCCAGCGCTGGTTCACATAGGGCATCCCGACGCGCGTGGCCTGCTCGGCGATCGCCTCTTGCGCCTGCTTCTTGGTGCCGACGAACAGCACCTGACCACCCCGGGCGACGGTGTCCTTGACGAAGGAGTAAGCCTTGTCGATGTAGGTGAGGGACTGCTGAAGGTCGATGATGTAGATGCCGTTGCGCTCACCGAAGATGAAGCGCTTCATCTTGGGGTTCCACCGGCGGGTCTGGTGCCCGAAGTGGACACCGCTCTCGAGCAGCTGACGCGTGGTCACGACGGCCATGGCCGTTCCTTTCCTCGGTGGCCGGGCCAGCGCATGCGCGCCGTGGCGTTGCCACCTGTTCGGTTGTCCGGGGTCGGCTTTCGGCCCCACCTGGTGCAGATGCCCTCCCCCGCCCCGCTTCGGGGACCCATGGGGCAGGACAGATGCCTGCACGCGAAGTCGACCCGGATCGGCCGGGTCGCTGGGACCATGCTAGGACCCGGGGCGTCCGTCGTCCAAACGCCGACGCCGCAAAGCCATTCTTGGTCAGGGCGCGGCGGGGAGGAGGCGCTCCACGGTGACCAGGGTGTAGCCCTGGGCCCGCAAGCCGGCGATGATGCCCGGTAGTGCGTCCGCGTCGAGCGTCGAGGAGTCGGTGGGGTGTGCTCCCAGGTGCATCAGGATGATGCCGCCCGGACTGGCGCCGTCGAGGACGCGCTGGCGCACCGTGTCAGCGCTCATCGCCTTCGTGCCCTGCCAGCCGAGCGTGTCGACGGTCCAGCGGAAGGGGACGTAGCACTCCGCGTTGGCGAGCCTGATGACACGCGCGTTGACCGCCCCGAAGGGGAATCGGAAGTACGGGCGCGGGTCGACGCCCGTCACGGAGCGGATGCTGGCGGCGCCGGTGCGGATCTCCTCGCGGACGCCGGCGTCCGACAGGGTCGTCAGGTCAGGGTGGTTTTGGGTGTGGTTGCCGATCGGGTAGGACGCCGCGATCCTGCGCGCCGACTCGGGGTAGGCGTTCGCGAAGTCGCCGGTGAGGAAGAAGGTCGCCGGCGTCCCGGTGGTGGCGAGCGTGTCCAGGATCGCGGCGGTGCCGGCGTTGCTGCCTCCACCATCGAAGGTCAGCGCTATCACGCGGGCCGAGCTGCCCAGGGAGGCGACGTCCCGCCCCTTCAGTGCCGAGGGAATCGCGCACGAGGGCGGCTGGGTGGGCGGTGTCGTCGTCGGCGCCGTCGTGGCCGGCGAGGTCGTGGCCGGGGAAGTCGTTCGCGGAGGCCGGGTCGCCGGTGCGCTCGCCGTGGTGCGAGTCGGGCCGGCGCTCGTGGGCGAACTGGTGGTCGGCGCAGGCGTGCTCGGGGCCGCGGAGGGGCTGGGGACCGGCGAAGAGGCGGTGGCCGACGGAACTGGCTCCGGGGAGGCCGGCGATCCCGGCACGCCGCAGCCCGCGAGCGCGACCAGCAACACCCCCGCCACGGTAGGACCGAGCCGCCCGGGCATGCCCCCATCATCGAACCGGCCAACCAGCGCGTCAAGGCTCCACCCGAGGCATCACGGCTCGCCGTGACAGGCCCTGCCTAACGTATGGGCGCCCGGACGACGGTGCCGGGCCGGAAGGACGTACAGCATGCGAGGGGTCCGACGTGCCGGTTGGGCGCTGGTTCTTGCCTTGGCGATCATCCCGCTCGGCGGCACCCCCGCCCGTGCACTCGCGGGGGTGTTCCCAGTGCCCGGGGCGGTCGTGCGCGGCTTCGACCCGCCCGCGGAGGCGTGGGGCGCCGGCCACCGTGGAGTCGATTTGGCCGGCGCGGCCGGCGCGCCGGTCCGGAGTCCCGCTGCGGGCGTGGTGACGTTCGCGGGGCTGGTGGCCGGGCGTCCGGTGCTCGTGATCAGTCACGGTGACACGCGAAGCACCCTCGAGCCTGTCGCCGCGACCGTCGGCGTGGGCGTCCAGGTCGAGTCCGGCGAGGTCGTCGGGCGGCTCGAGGCGGGCCACCAGCCGTGCCCCGACGAGGCGTGCCTCCACTGGGGCTTGAAACGGGGTGAGGTGTACCTCGACCCTCTGTCGCTGGTAGGCGGGGCGTACCGCCTGCTGCCGGACGCCGCGGTCGAGGCGATCGCCCGGCGCGCTGAGGCCCGCGCGGCTGCGGCGGCCGCCGCCGCGGTCGCAGGGGCGCTGCTCCCCACGGTGGACGGAGCGGGCGTCCTGTCTCGGCCGTCAGCCGGTCGCCTGACGTCGGTCTTCGGCTTGCGCTTTCACCCCATCTTCAAACAGTGGCGGATGCACAACGGCATCGACCTGTCGGCCCCCTGCGGGACGCCCCTGCTCGCCGCCGCCGACGGGGTGGTCGCGCACATGGCGTACGACGCCTCGGGCGGTTGGAGGCTGGTGTTGTCGCACGGCAGCGTCAACGGGGTCGACCTGCAGAGCGTCTACCTGCACGCCCAGGGGTACAGGGTTCGCGCCGGGGACCGGGTGGCGCGAGGCGAGCGGGTGGGCACGATGGGCACGACGGGGTGGTCGACCGGGTGCCACCTGCATTTCTCGACGAAGGCCGATGGACGCCACGTCGATCCGGAGCGATGGCTCGGGTGAACTCCCGGCCTGGCAGGAGCGCGTGCCCGCCCAGTTGCGGTTGTGCGACAGGCACCTTCCCCCACGGCATCGAGTACGCGGCCCTCGGTCCTGCAGGGCGCAGCCCGCCGGTTACGCCGGGTTGAGGTGGTCGGGTTCCACGCGGCCAGTCTGGGTGAGGGTACGGGCGACGTCCCGGAGCTTGATGTTGAGGAGTTGCGATGAGCGCCTGAGCACCTCGAAGGCGCCATCCGGGGTGGTCTGGAGCCGTTCCATCAGCATTCCCTTGGCCTGCCCGATCACGTCACGCGACAACAACGCATGCCTGAGATTTTCGATCAAGCGTTCCTGGGTGAGGCGTTCCCCGACCTCGCGGGCAGCCAGCGACGCGTGCGCGGCGAGGATGAATCCGATGTCTTCGGCGGCCTGGTCCAAGGCAGCAGGATCTCCGACAAAGACGTTCAGCAACGCCGCATGTGCTTCCGCAGGCCTCTCGCTGGCGGCGGTAAAGGGGAACGAAAGCGTGTACTCCCCGTCGTCTGATGCAGGAACGAAAGCGGGAGCCGGCGCCGCGTCCGGGTCCCCGGCGTCTTTCATGCTGACCGCCGCACCGGTCGCGCCCGCGATGGTGACCATCGCCGACTCCGCTACCCGGGTGAGCAGTTGTTCGGCCGTCTGCGACTCGTACAGGCGCTCGGCGATGCCGGCGAAGACAGCAGCCAAGAGCGTGTCCCGACGCTTCGCCGAGCGGCGCAGCGCGGCAGCATCCCGAGCAGCTGCTGCTTGCTGTCGCTCACCACTTCTGATGACGCGCTCTCCGGCAGCCGCATCTCGGGCGGTGGCGGCGTCAGCGAGCCCGGCCTGCGACCAGGGCCCGCCCTCAGGCATCAACCCAAGCTGTTGTGCCCGCGCCTCCAGCTCCCGCTCCCAGAGCAGTAGCCGATCCTCACGAGCTTCAGCAAGGTGGTCCCTCATTCCAGCCACCACATCGCGAGCGTCAGCCGCCGTGTCACGTTGATCGGCGACCGCATCCCGACTGTCAGCGGCCACGTAACGCTCGCCTGCGCTCCTCGATCCAGGCGCACCGGGCTCAGGCCGACGGCACGTGCTGCGCCTCGGGGTGCCGATGAGGTTGCCCGACCGCACCGACCTGGGGCCAGGGCAGCCCGGCCCGATCATCGAAGAACTCCTGGGTGAGGTCGGCAGTGGCCTCGATCACGTCGACCACTCCCCTGAAGTCGAGGGCGGAGCGTCGCGGCGTGCACGGGGTCGGCAGGTGCACCACGAGGCCACGCCGAGCGGCGGCGACCATCTGAGCGTCGGCCTGGCTGCGCGTCAGCAGCCGCAGCGCGACCCCGATCGACTCCCGCATCGACCGGGGCGGCTGGGTCAACTCGCAGGGCCAGGCCGCGTCCATGACCATCGCGGTTCTGGCGCCGAGGCCGAGCGCATGGTCGACGGGCACGTTGGCGACCAGGCCCCCGTCCATCAGCGTCCGACCGCCGATGACGCGGGGCGGGAAGATGCCGGGGATGGCGCTGCTGGCGAGCAGGGCTTCGACAACCGGGCCCTCGACGAGGTCCACCAGCGCGCCCGTCACCGCGTCGGTGGCGACCACGTGCAGCGGAATGACGAGGTCTTCCAGTCGGGCGACATCGAGGTGGCTGGTGATCAGCGAGACAAGCCCCCTCACGGGCAGGACGCCGGTCATGCCGCGGTGCAGCGAGCTGATCATGTGAAGCGACGGGGGCGGGAAAACGTCCTCGCGACGTACGGCGGCCCAGATCTCCAGGAGCTTTCCGGCCCCCTCGGCCGGATTCGCCGCCACGGCTGCGCCGTTGATCGCCCCGACGGAGGTGCCCACGATGAAGTCGGGAACGATGCCCAGGTCGCGGAGCACCAAGAGGTGACCCACCTGGGCACTCCCGATCGCGGCTCCACCGCTCAGCACGAAGGCGAGCGGCCGCGGGAACTCGGCGACGTCAGTCATGACATGCCTCCCCACCTGAGGCGAGGTGATGAGTTCGACATTAGTCCGGAATGCACAGTCCCACTGCTGAATCGCGCGCCATCAGTGCACCTCGCCGAAGCCCACGCTGTCCTCCCAGCCGCGGCGGATCATCTCGCGGAGGACGCCGACGTCGATGTCCTCGAGCTTGTTCACATAGAGGCAGCTCTTGCCGGTCTTGTGCTTACCCAGGCGATCCAGCAGGTCGGCGTTGCTGTCGTACAGCGTCAGTCCGTACAACGTCAAGGCGGCCTTGCGGGGGCTGAAGCCCACGCGAGGCATCTCCCCGGAATGCCCGGTTTCGTAGGTGTAGGCGACGTGACCGAAGCCGACGATCAACGGCCCCCACAGGAGGGCCTCGGCGCCGGTCTCTTCGGCGAAGATGTCGAGCAGTTCCAGGCCCTGCTCGCGCCGCTTCGTTGGCTGCACCGAATGCAGGAACTCCATCACGCCGCCCTCGGACGGCTTGGTCTTCTGGTCGTACGCCATGATTCAAGAATACGAACCCCGCGGAGTGCCCCCCGCCTAATCACTCAGGCCCGCGGGTGGGCCTGACGGAAGGCATCCCGCAGTCGCTCGTTGGTGACGTGGGTGTAGATCTGGGTGGTCCCCAAGGAGGCGTGTCCCAGGATCTCCTGGACGCTGCGAAGGTCGGCGCCGCCCTCCAACAGGTGCGTGGCCATGGCGTGCCGCAGCCCGTGGGGGCCGAGGTTCGGGGCGTCCGGGACGACGTCCAGGGCCGCGTGCACCACCCGCCGCACCACCCGCTGGTCGATCCGTGCGCCCCGGGCGCCCACGAAGACCGCCGCGGCCGCCTCGGGGCCGGCCAGGCGCGGCCGGTCGGCGAGCCAGAGATCGAGGGCTCGGCGCGCAGGGCCTCCCACCGGCGTGGAACGTTCCTTGCCTCCTTTTCCGAGCACCCTGACCAGCCCGCGGGCGGCGTCCAGATCGGTGGTGTCAAGGCCGCAGAGTTCGGCGACTCGCAGCCCCGACGAGTACAGCACCTCGACCATCGCCAGGTCCCTCCGCGCGAGGGCGCGGTCGCGGCTCCCGCACGCCTCATCGACCCGGAGCTGGAGGTGCTCGAAAAGCGCGTTGGCGGCACCGCGATCGAGGGTGGGCGGCAGCGTCCGGGCCGCCCGCGGTGCCCGCAGCGCGCTGGCCGGGTCGGACGCCAGCCTCCCTGCCGCGGCGGCCCACGCGAAGTAGACGCGCGCCGCCGTGGCCCGCCGGGCCATGGTCGCCCGCTCCGACCCCCGCCGGTGCAGCTCTGCCAGCCAAGCCCTCAGCAGCCGGTGGTCCACGTCTCCCCACCGCGATACGCCGCGTGCCGCCAGCCACCCGGCCAGGTCGAGGAGGTCGCCCGCGTACGCGCGGCAGGTGTGCGGCGACAGGTTGCGTTCCAGGCGCAGGTGGTCTGCCCACGCGTCCAGGTCACCCGCCAGGCCCTTGGGCACTTGGCCGTCGGCGGGGGCGTCCGGTGCAGGGTCCATGCTCGCCAGCGTGCCAGAATGAGGCGGTTGCCCACGGGCCAGGCACGCGGATGGAGACGACATGACGATCGAGGCACTGATGAGCGGCGGCACGGTGCTGCCCATCACCCGGTGGGGGGAATCGGTGATGCACGAGCAGACCAAGCCAGTCACCGACTTCGACGACGCGTTGCGCGACCTGGTCCGTGACATGTTCGCCACGATGCACGCAGCCAGTGGCGTCGGCCTGGCCGCCACGCAGGTCGGCCGCGACGTCGCCCTCTTCGTCTACGAATGCCCGGACGCCGACGACAAGATCCACTACGGCGCCGTCTGCAACCCGGTCGTCACGACCGCGACCGGCAAGGACCGACGGCTGGACTCCAGCGAAGAGGGCTGCCTGTCGTTCCCGGGTGGCTACCAGCCGCTGGCGCGCCCGGACGAGGCCACGTGCACCGGTCAGGACCCGTGGGGCGCCGCGGTGACGGTCCACGGCACCGGCACGCTGGCGCGGTGCCTGCAGCACGAGACCGACCACCTGAACGGCATCGTCTTCGGCGACCGCCTTTCGGCTCGCGTCTACCGCAAGCTCGAGCAGCAGAAGAACGATCTGGCCCACCTCTACCCCGACGACTGGCCAGTGTCCCCCAAGAAGCGCACCGCCGACGAATGACGCCGGGCGGCATCAAGGCGCCGCGGCCCTCAGCGCCCAGCAGGCGACCGCTGTGGCGGCCGCCACGTTGAGTGAGTCGACGCCCGCCCTCATCGGGATCTGCACCACTGCGTCCGCCTGCGCTATCCACCGCTGCGACAGCCCCGCCCCCTCGGTGCCGACCGCGAGGGCGAGCCGGTTCGGGACGCCCCGGGCCACGTACGCGTCGAGAGAAACGGCGTCGGGCGTCAGCGCCAGGGCGACCACGGTGAAGCCGGACCTTCGCAGGGTGGGCATCGCGGTGGCCCAGTCCTCCACCCGCGCCCACGGCAGCGAAAAGACCGTTCCCATGCTTACCTTGATCGCCCTGCGATACAGCGGGTCAGCCGCTCGCGGCGAAAACACCACGCCGTCCCAGCCGAGTCCGGCGGCGTTGCGAACGATCGCGCCCACGTTCGTGTGGTCCACGACGTCCTCGGCGACCACGAGCCGGCGCGCCGCCAGAAGAGCCGACAGGGGCAGCGGCGGCGCGCGATGCAGCGAGGCCAGCGCGCCCCGGTGCACGTGGAACCCGGTCACACGCTCGGCGAGGCCCTCGGTGACGACGTACACCGGGGCCTCAGGGTGTCGGCGTAGCACGTCGGCGAGGTCGGGCAGCCACCGGTCGGCGAGGAGGAACGAGCGTGGGACGTGCCCGGCCTCGACCGCGCGGCGGATCACCTTCTCGCCTTCGGCGATGAACAGGCCGCGTTCCGACTCCAGGGATCGGCGCAGCGTGGCGTCGCGCAAGCTGACGTAGTCGGCGAGCCGGGGGTCGGTTGCGTCCGTGACGCCGATCAGGACCACGTGACGCGGACGCTCTCGCGCCACCGGTCGAGCCAGCCGACTTCGCCGGTCACCGCGACCTCGTCACCCCGGTTCCACAAACCGAGGTACAGCTGCCTGGCCGTCCCCGCACAAGCGACGTCGGCGTCCGTGTCGGCCGCCACCCGGGTGACCGCAGGCGCCTCGGCTCCGAGTTCGATCAACCAGGCGCGCTCGGCGTCGCTGGGCGCCACCAGGACCCGCTGGGGCTCGTCGCTCCCCAGCACGTGCCGCTTGCGCGGCAGGAACCCGGTGAGCAACTCGTCGAGCCCGTCGGCCGCCAGTTCGGTGCCGACCCACACCTCAGAGGCCAGCGGTGGCCTCGTGAGGCGAGCCGCCATCGCGTCGACAGCGTGGATCGTCGTCTCGTGGGCCTGTCGTCGCAGCCAGGCGAGCCGGGCTGGGGGCGCGTCGGGCAGGAAGAAGTACGCTTGCAGGTCGTCGGGCGCCTTGGCCAGCGCGTTGAGGAGGTCGACGAGGCCATCGTCGAACCAATCCAGCACGTCGGACGCCGCCTCGGCCTCGGCGCGGACCTCGGCGGTCGACCGGCCGGGCTCTCCCAAGACCATGTCGGTCGCCCAGCGGTGCACGATGCCCTGGTGCAGGACGAGGTCCGCGACGGACCAGCCGGGGCAGGTGGGAACCGGGGCGGCCATGCCCGCACTCGCCGCGTTGCTGCGGAGCACCGAACCTGCATTACCCAACGCCTCCCCATAGGCGGACGCCTCGAGCACCTCGACCATGCGCGGCACCCTACCAGCGGCCCGGAGGCCCGTCCCCACTAGGCTGGACCGGTGGCAGTCACCTCGCGGATCCGGTTCGACCCCTTCCTCACGGCGATCATCGCCGCCGCCGTGGTGGCGTCCTTCCTGCCCGCCACGGGTGCCGGGGCCGCGGTCCTCTCGGTTGCCACCAAGGTCGCCATCTTCTGCCTGTTCTTCCTGTACGGGGCCCGCCTGCACCCCCGGGACGCGCTCGCAGGTTTGCGGCACTGGAAGCTCCACCTGACGATCCTGACGTTCACGTTCGTCGTGTTCCCCCTGGTGGGCCTGGCGCTCGGGCTGCTGTCGCCCTGGCCCCTGTCGGCCGTGGTGTACCCGGGACTGCTCTACGTCACCTTGTGCCCCTCGACCGTGCAGAGCTCCATCAACTTCACCTCGATCGCCCGCGGGAACGTCGCCGGGGCGATCGTGAGCGCGTCGGCGTCCAACCTGCTCGGCGTCTTCTTGACGCCTCTACTCGCGATCGCGCTGATGAACACCACCGGAAACGCCAACGTCGGGCTGGGAGCCATCGGCGACCTGGTCGTCCAGATCCTGCTCCCGTTCGTGCTGGGCCAGCTGTCGCGCCGGTGGACGGCCGACTTCGTCACCCGCCACAAGAAGCTCAAGCAGTTCGACCAGGCGTCCATCGTGATGGTGGTGTACGCGGCGTTCTCTCAGGGCGTCCGCGAGGGCATCTGGTCCATGGTCGGCTGGCCGGATCTGGTGGCCATCGTGGTGGTGTCGGTCGCCGTGCTCGGGGTGATGCTCTGGCTGACGTGGTTCACGGCCCGCCGCCTGGGGTTCGATCGCGAGGACTCCATCGCGATCCAGATGTGCGGCACCAAGAAGTCGCTGGCCACCGGCCTGCCGATGGCCACGGTGCTGTTCGCCGGACAGCCGATCGGGCTCATCATGCTGCCTTTGATGGTCTTCCATCAGGCGCAGCTGATGGCCTGTTCAGCGCTCGCGGCACGCTACGCGCGCGATCCGGAGGCGCGCGACCCCGAACCCGCCGCGTCCTGACTCAGGCGGTTCGCCGGATCACCGCGAAGCCGTCCCAGCCCTTGCCGCCTACCGTCTGGATCGCCGCGATCTCCAGGCGCGGGTCGGAGTCGGCCATCATCAGCGCTTCCCGGACGCCGCGGCTGGCCGCGTCGCCCTCGGCGTCCAGGACCCGCCCGCCTCGGACGACGTTGTCGAGCACGATCAGGGCCCCGGGGCGCGTCAGATCGAGCGCGCGCTCCAGGTAGAGCGGCATCGACGCCTTGTCGGCGTCGATGAAGACGAGGTCGAACGCCGGCACGCCCGACTGCACGAGGCGGCCCGACGTGTCGGCCGCCGGCCCGCAGAGGATGTCGACCCAGGCGCTCACCCCGGCAGCGTCGAGATGGCGGCGGGCGACGGCAGCGTTGCCGCGGTCGAGTTCGAGGGACACCACGCGGCCCAGGGGTCCGACGGCGCGTGCCAACCAGATCGTGGAGTAGCCGCCCAGCGTCCCGAACTCGAGGACGCGGCGGGCACCGCTCGCGGCGGCCACGGTGTGGAGCAGGCGCCCGAAGGCTGGCGCCACCTCGATGCCGGGGCTCGTGACGTCGCGTGAGGTGCGGGCGGCGACGAGGGCGGCGTCCTCGCCTGTCATCGCCGCGAACAGCGCCTCGACCTCGCCGACCCGCCCGTCGAACGCCCCGGCCACGGTCAGCTCGCCTGCAGCGGCGCCCAGGCGGGACCCGTTTGGCCGAGGGCCTCGTCCAGCTTGGCGAAGATCGGCGACGGCTTGGCCAGCGGCGTCCCGACAGCGATCGGCCGGGAGCCCCAGGACGCGGCCTCGGCAGCGTAGTCGCCCATGAGCACGGGGTAGCTCGGGGCGCCCTCCTCCTCGACCGTCACAATTCGCGGCTGGGCTGCCCAGACGCCGCTGCCGCCCAGGGCCTCGAACACCTTCTGAGCGGCGTGGGGCATGAACGGGGTGAGCAGCGTGTTGCACTCCTGAACCGCCTGGAGCGCCACGTGGAGGATGGTGTCGCGGCGGGCGGGGTCGGCCTTGAGCTTCCAGGGTTCGGAGTCGGACAGGTACTTGTTGGCCAGGCCCACGACCCGCATCGCCTCGCCGATGGCCTGCTTGAACCGGGCCCGCGCCAGGAGCTCGCCGACGGTGTCGTACGCCGTGGTGCAGGCACTGAGCAGGGCGCGGTCGGCGTCGGTGAGTTCCCCGGCTGCCGGGATCGCACCCACGTTCTTGTGCGCCATCGCGATCGACCGGTTCACCAGGTTGCCCCACTCGTTGGCGAGCTCGAAGTTCACCCGGCGGACGAACTCGTCCCAGGTGAAGTCGGTGTCCTGGTTCTCAGGGCCGGCCACGGCGATGTAGTAGCGCAGCGCGTCCGGACCGAACTCGGCGAGGAAGTCACGCACGTAGATGACCTTGTTGCGCGAGCTGGAGAACTTCGACCCCGACATCGTCAGGAACTCGGAGCTGACGATCTCGGTGGGCAGGTCCAGGACGCCGAAGGCGCTGGGTTCGCCGCCACGGGAGCCCTCGCCGTTGGCGCCGGTCAGCATCCCCGGCCAGATGACGGTGTGGAAGGTGATGTTGTCCTTGCCCATGAAGTAGTACGACTCGGCCTGGCCGCCGGTCCACCAGTCCTTCCACGCCTCCGGACGCCCCACGCGGCGGGCCCACTCCACCGACGCAGAGAGGTACCCCGTGACCGCGTCGAACCACACGTAGATGCGCTTCATGTCGGCGTCCTGCCAGCCCTCGACGGGAATCCGGACCCCCCAGTCGAGGTCGCGGGTGACGGCGCGGGGCTTGAGGTCCTTGGCGAACTCGGTGGAGAAGCGGATCACGTTGGGTCGCCAGTCGGTCCGCGTCGAGAGCCACGCCTGGAGGGCGTCCGCCAGTGCCGGCAGGTCGAGGAAGAAGTGCTCGGTCTCGACGAACTGCGGCACCTCGCCGTCGACCCGGCTCCTCGGGTTGATGAGGTCGATCGGGTCGAGCTGGTTGCCGCAGGTGTCGCACTGGTCGCCGCGCGCGCCGTCCGCGCCGCAGATAGGGCAGGTGCCCTCGATGTACCGGTCGGCGAGCGTGCGTCCGGTCGACGGCGACAGTGCGCCCATCTGCTTGTGGGCGACGACGTAGCCGTTGGCGTGCAGGGCGCGGAAAAGTTCCTGGACGACGGCGTGGTGGTTGAGAGTGGTCGTCCGGGTGTAGAGGTCGTAACTCAGCCCCAGGGCCTGGAGGTCCTCGACGATGATCTGGTGATACTTGTCGGCTGTCTCGCGGGCGGTGAGCCCCTCGGCGTCCGCCTTCACCTGGATCGCGGTGCCGTGCTCGTCGGTTCCCGACACCATCAGGACGTCGTTGCCCGCCATGCGCTGATAGCGGGAAAAGACGTCCGCGGGCACGGCGAAGCCGGACACGTGCCCGATGTGGCGCGGCCCGTTCGCGTACGGCCAGGCGGCGCAGGTGAGGATCCGTGAGGTCATGCGCGCGAGTCTATTGCAGCGCCAGTCGGCCTCACGCCGGCCTCAGCCGCGCTCGAACGGTGCCCGGCCGTGCCGCAAGTCACCCACCCCGAAGGCTTGGGGGAGGACGGCGTCCATCGTGACCACGCCGAGCGGGGTGTCCACCAGCAACGCGACGCCGCCGTGCTCGGACAACAGTTGCCTGCACCGGCCGCAGGGCATGATCACCTCGCCCAGGCCGTTGCTGCAGGTGAACGCAACCAGGCGACCGCCGCCGCCGTTGATCAGTTCGGAAACCAGGCCGCACTCGGCGCACAGGGTCACGCCGTAGCCGGCGTTCTCGACGTTGCACCCGGTCACCACCCGCCCGTCGGACGCCAGCGCCGCCGCCCCCACGGGGTACCCGGAGTAGGGGGCGTAGGCGCGCGCGGCCGCGGCCTGGGCGGACGCCCTGAGCCCGTCCCAGTCGATGTCGTTCACGGCTGCCTCACTTCACGTAGGGGACGCCGTCGGCCTTGGGCGCCCGCGAACGCCCGATCAGGCCGGCGACGGCGATGATCGTGGCCAGGTACGGCAGCATCAGGAGGAACTGGCTGGGCATCGGCGTGTTCAACGTCTGCAGCTGCGAGGCCAGCTGGGTGACGAACCCGAAGAACACCGCCATCAGGGCCGCGCGCACCGGGTGCCACTTGCCCATGATGAGGGCAGCCAGGGCGATGAAGCCGTTGCCCACCGTGATGTCCTTGACGAAGCCGCCCGTCGACCCGATGGTGAAGAAGGCGCCGCCGAGCCCTGCGAACACGCCGCCCACCAGCACGGCCTGCCAGCGCACCGCCAACACGTTGATGCCGACGGTGTCGGCGGCCTTGGGATGCTCTCCGACCGAGCGCACCCGAAGCCCCCACCTGGTCCGGTAGAGCAGGAAGAACACCAACGCCACGGACAGCATCGCGAGGTAGACCAGGATCGTCTGGTCGAACAGGACCGGGCCCAGCAGCGGGATGGCCGAGAGACCGGGGATGCGGATCTTGCCCATGATGGGAGCGGCGTTGAGATCCGCACTGTTGGGCTGGACCAGCTGGTCGAACAGGAAGCCGGTGACGCCGGTGGCCAGCAGGTTGAGCACCACGCCCAGGACGACCTGGTCGACCAGGTACTTGATCGAGAACAGTGCCAGCAGGGCGCCCATCGCGACGCCGGCCAGCACGGCGGCAAGCAGGGCAACGGGGATCGAGTCGGTGACCGACCCGACGGTGGCCGCGGTGAACGCGGCTACCAGGAACTGACCCTCGATGGCCACGTTGACCACGCCCGAGTTCTCGCACAAGACGCCGGCCAGCGCCCCCAACACCAACGGCGTCGCCAGCGCCACCGTGCCCGAGAGCTGGTTGGCGACCGGGAACGGATAGGGGCTGCCCGCGGCGGCCCAGGTCACGAAGCCGAGCGCGACGGCGATCCCGGCCACCGTGGCCGCAAGGGCCCGGGACCGGCCCCAGAGGCGTCCAGAGAGGAAACCCGCGCCGGCCAGCAGGGTCAGCACCGCGCAGAGCAGCACCGTCGGCAGGCCGGGCAGGGTGATGGTGGGCAACTGGACGGCGGCGAAGGCGTCCGAGAGGGCGAATCCGGCGTCTCCGCTAGTCCGGATGCCGAGGGCGGCCATCACGACGCCCAGCAGGAGCAGCAGCGCACCCGTCGACAGGCGCGCGCGGCGCCCGGCGGCGGACTCGGTGGACTCCAGCTGGATCGGCGCGTCGTCGATCACGGTCTGGGGGGCGGCGGCGGTCATGCTTCACCTCCGACGAGGCTCGTGGTCCGGGGTGCCTTGACCTTGGGGATGAGGGCACCAACCAGGGCGGGGGCCGCAACGAAGAGGACGATGAGCGCCTGCAGGACCGTGGACAGGGTCAGAGGCGTCCCGGCGACGCTCTGCATGGCCAGTCCGCCCGCGTGCAGTCCGCCGAACAGCAGCCCCGCGAACACGATGCCGACGGGCTTGCTGCGGCCCAAGAGCGCGACGGTGATGGCGTCGAAGCCGACCGTGCCGACCAGGCCGAGCGAGAGGGGGGTGGCGATCCCGTCGGCGCCGGGGCCGAGGGCGTACTGGACGCCGGCCAGGCCGCAGAGCAGGCCGGACAGGGTCATGGTGACGATCGTGGTCGTGGACACGTTCATGCCGGCGGTGCCCGCCGCGTGCGCGTTGGCGCCCACCGCTCGGATCGCGAAGCCGGTGGTCGAGCGGTCCAGCAGCCACCAGACGACCGCGGCGGCCAGCAGGGCGACGAGGAAGCCGACGTGCAGCTGCTGGAAGATCACACCGAAGGCGGCGGTGTCGTGGATCACCGGGGCGATCGGGTCGATGCGTCCCGGCCGGAGGAAGGCCGGGGTCAGCAGCAGCCACGCCAGCGAGCCCGCGGCCACGTAGTTGAGCATGATCGTGACGATGACCTCGTGGGCGCCGGTCTTGGCCTTCAGGAAGCCGACCAGGCCGCCCCACAGCCCGCCGGCGATCAGGCCGGCGAGCACGGCGATCACCACGTGGATCACCGGCGGCAGCTGCAGCGCGAAGCCGACCCAGGCGGCCGCGATCGCGCCCCAGATGGCCTGGCCCTGGGCGCCGATGTTGAACAGGCCCGCGCGGAAGCCGAGGCCCACGCCCAAGCCAGCGCAGATGAGGGGGGCCGCCTGCCACGCGGTGGCCGCCACCGCGGCCGGCGAGCCGACGGCGCCCAGCAGCAGCGCCGCGTACGCGCCAGACACCTTCGCCCAGCTGGCGCCCAACGGCAGCGCCGGCGCCGTGAACAGGTAGGCGTACAGGGTGATCACCTCGGGGTCGGACACCACCATCAGGATCGCGCCCACGATCAGCGCCAGCACGATCGACCCGGCGGTGATGGCCCAACTCCGGCCCCGGGTGCGCCAGACCGACCGCGTCGCGGCCTCAGCCATGGCTCTCCTCCTCGTTGTCGGTGGACGCCATCAGCGCGGCCTCGTCGGCGGGAACGCCCGCCATCATCAGGCCGAGCACCTCGCGGGGCGTCTCGGGCGGGACCACCCCGACCACCTTGCCCCGATACATCACCAGGACGCGATCGGCGAGTGCCTCGACCTCGTCCAGCTCGGTCGAGACGAGCAGGACGGCGGTACCCTTGTCGCGCTCGGCGACGATGCGCTTGTGCAGGAACTCGATGGCGCCGACATCGACCCCGCGCGTGGGCTGGCTGGCGACGAGGACCGAGAGGTCGCGGCTCAGCTCGCGGGCCAGCACCACCTTCTGCTTGTTGCCCCCGGACAGGCTGGAGATCGGGTCGTGCACCGATTGGGCGCGGATGTCGAACTCCTGCTTCAGCGACTCAGCGTTGTCCTCCATCGCCCCGAGGTCGAGGGCCAGCCCGCGCGCGAACGGGGGCCGGGTGCTCCGGTTGAGGACGAGGTTCTCGGCGATCGTAAAGGTGCTGACGAA
This sequence comes from Actinomycetes bacterium, assembly GCA_046566345.1. Taxonomy (GTDB): domain Bacteria; phylum Actinomycetota; class Actinomycetes; order Propionibacteriales; family Propionibacteriaceae; genus Propioniciclava. The sequence continues at coordinate 15,702 of JBKHWW010000163.1, read as the reverse complement.
TCCGTCGGTCTCGCGGTCCTCGGGCACGAAGCCGAGGCCGGCGTCGATGGTCCGCCTCGGGGTAGCGCGGGTCACGTCTTTGCCGTCGAGCCGGATCCGCCCCGCGAGGGGATGGATGTTGCCGAGCAGGGAGTCAACCAGCTCGGACTGCCCGTTGCCCTGGACCCCGGCGACGCAGAGGATCTCGCCGCCGGCGACTTCGAACGAGACGCCGTCGACGACGACGCCGCCGGCCGCGTTGGCGACACGCAGGTCGTCCACCTCGAGGCGGATCGCGCCGGGTGCCGAGGCGTCCTTGTCGACACGCAGGTCGACCGCGCGCCCGACCATGAGCTCGGCCAGGTCCGTCTCGGACGTGCCCGGCTCGGCGTGCCCGACGATGCGGCCACGGCGCATCACGGTGATGCGGTCGGCGATCGCGCGGACCTCGCGGAGCTTGTGGGTGATGAAGACGATCGCCTTGCCCTCGTCGCGCAGTGCCTGCATCACCCTCATCAGGTCGTCGATCTCCTGGGGTGTCAGCACCGCGGTGGGCTCGTCGAAGACGAGGTACTTGGCGTCGTTGGCCAGCGCCTTGAGGATCTCGACGCGTTGCTGAATGCCGACGGGAAGGTCCTCGATGACCGCGTCTGGGTCCACCGGCATGGCGTACCGGTCGGACAGCTCACGCACGCGCCGTCGCGCGGCGGCCTCGTTGAGCAGGGCCCCCGTCTCTCGCCCCAGCATCAGGTTCTCGGTGACCGTGAAGACCTCGACCAGCATGAAGTGCTGGTGGACCATCCCGATGCCGGCGGCCATCGCCTGCCGAGGGTTCGCGAAGTGCCGCGCCTGCCCGTCGACAAGGATCTCGCCCTCGTCGGGGGTGAGGAGCCCATAGAGGACGTTCATCAGCGTCGACTTGCCCGCACCGTTCTCGCCCAGAAGGCAGTGGATCTCGCCGGGGACCAGATCGAGGTCGACGCGGTCGACTGCCGTGAACGACCCGAAGCGCTTGGTGATGCCCCGCAGATTCAGTCCGGTGCTCGTGCCCTGGACCACGGGCGGATCCTTTCGTCGGTCGGTCAACCACAGGGTAGGGGACGGGGAGGCGACATGGACGCCGCCTCCCCGTGCCACCCGTCAGGTCAGGACGTCGCCACCGTCACCTTGCCGCTGATGATGTCGGCCTTGAGTTGCTCGATCTCGCTCTTCACCTCGGCAGGGATCTTGCTGTCGAACTCGTGGAACGGGGCCAGGTAGGAGCCGTCGTTCTCGAGCGTGCCGACGTAGGCGGTGCTGTCGAAGGTGCCCTCAACCGCAGCCTTGATCGCCTCGAAGACGGCCACGTCCATGGCCTTGCCGACCGAGGTGGGGATCACCGAGGCGTACTTCGACATCGATTCCACCCCGTCGGAGTCGACCCACATCGACAGGACCCTACCGCCGGACTCTTGGGCGACCAGCAGGCCGCCCTCGGACGCCGGGCCCGCGACCGGCAGGATCACGTCGGCACCCTGCGAGACCAGGTTCTGGGCGAGTTGCTTGGCGCCGGCGACGTCGGAGAACTTGTTCCCGGGGATGAACGTGCCGTTCTTGGTGGCCCGGTCGTAGCCGACCAGGTTGACGCTGGCACCCTTGACCTGGTTGAAGTGCTCAACGCCCTGGGCGTAGCCGTCCATGAAGATCGTCACGGTCGGGTAGGGGGCGCCACCGTAGGTGCCGACCGTCCCGGTCTTGGTGATGGACGCGGCCAGGTAGCCGGCGAGGAACGCGGGCTCAGCCGTGTTGAAGGTGAGGCCCTTCACGTTGGGCTCGGGCGTCTCGTAGGCGAAGTCGACGATCGCGTAGTTGATGTCAGGGTTGGCCTTGGCCGAGGCGGCGGTCGCGTCGCCGAGCGCGAACCCGACCGTCACGATGATGTTGCAGTTGGCGTCCACCATCGCCTGCACGTTCTTGGCGTAGTCGGACGTCGTCTGCGACTGGAGTTCCTTGGTCTGGATGCCGAGCTGCGCCTTGGCGTCCATCATGCCGTTGTACGAGGTCTCGTTGAACGACTTGTCATCGAAGCCGCCCTCGTCGGAGACCATGCAGGCCAAGAAGTTGGACGCCGACCCGCTCGGCGCGGCCGGAGACGCGGTGGAAGCGGGCGGCGGCGTCGCACACCCGGCGAGGAGGAGCGCGGCCGCCAGGCCGGAACCGATGATGGACTTCTTCACGAGTTGCCTCCTAGGCACGTCTGTCACGCCGGTGGGGTGACCGGACCTATGTGTGCAAAGTTACTCCTGGCGGGCCGGGCGCACGCCCGGCCCGCGTGGTCGCGGAGCGGTTGATACCGCTTTGTGATTCACACCCTTGTGATGCAGACCCATCACTGTCAGCGGACCTGCCTGATCAGCGCCTCCGCTGAGTCGATCATGCGCGACGTCTCCCGTTCCCAGCGGGGCTCCTGGCCCCGGTACGGACCGGTGGCCAGCGAGATGATGACCGCCGCCGCGCGAAGCCGGAGTTCGACGGGGTCGACCCGCTCGTCGAAGACCGGCACCCAGGCGCGCAGCAGCGCGTGCACCCGCGCCTCCTGTTCTGCGTTCATCCGCTGGATGGTGGACAAGTGGGCGATCATGCAGGCGAGGTCGTCGGCGCGGCGTCCGGGGCCGATCGTGTCGATGTCGAGGATGCCGACCACGCGGCCGTCGGCCACGTGCACCTGGCCCTCGTGAAAGTCGCCATGGGTGGGCTCGTCGCCGCGGGGAATGCCGGCCAAGCCTGTCTCGATCTCGGCGACCACCCAGTCCAGGCGGCCTGACTCTTCCGGCAGCGCCGCCGCGACCATCGTCGCGTAGTGGGCGATGGCGTCCGCCCAGGGCGGGCGGCGCTCGAGGGCGGCCACCGCGCTCGGCATCGAGTCGAGAACCGCGATCAGCCCCTCGGCCGTGCACGGGGGCTCCGGGTCAAAGACGGCACGGGCGAGGGGTCGCCCGGGCAGCTTGCCCAGGACGAGCAGGAAGTCGGCGGTGCGGGCGGCGATCGGCGGAGCCGGGACGCCGGCGCCCAGCAACAGGTCGTGGCGCTTGGTGACGTCGAGAAACAGCCGCTCGCGTAGCACCTTGACAAAGAACGTCTCCCCTCCGCGGACGGTCGCCCGGAGCACGGCGCGGCGGCGCGGCCGGTAGGTGACCATCTCCAAGTCCAGGTCGGCCGCCGCCACGGGGGTGGACACCGCGCGGTAGGCGTTCAGCACGGCGGCCATCGACTCGGGGTAGGCCGCGCGCGCCAGCCCCGGCAGATCCGGGTCGTTCGGGTAGAGCCACACGGCCACTTCGCGGTCCCCGTCGGCGAAAATCTCGGCGCGGGCATCGGACGCCGACAGCCCGTTCGCGCGGGCGCTCACGCCCAGGAGTTCGTCGCGGCGCCCGTACGGCCAGTCCACCACCGCGCTGTAGGTGGCGGTGGTCGACTGGTTGGGGTTCGCGTCAATGTGGTCCAGCGACCAGGAGACCAGCACCCCGCCGGCATGCTCGACCGCAGCACGCAGCAGCCCAGCCACCGCCTCGCTGCTGAGCAGGGACGCTCCGTCGTCGTGAACCATCTGCCCTCCGCGGGGAGGTTACTGCACGGCCACCCCCGGCGCAGGGGCGCCGAGCCGGACGAGCCTGAGCCGGGCGGCGCGCCGGCCGTCAAGCTCGATCACCGTGAACTGGAAGTCGGTCAGCTCCTCCTCCTCGCCGGACGCCGGCGCCAGCCCCCGGATGAGTTCGTCGCCCACCTCGGGGAGACGGCCGAGCTCGGCCATCAGATAGCCCGCGACGGTGTCGTAGGGGCCCTCGGGCAGGACGAAGCCGTACTCCTCGGCGAACTGCTCCAGCGTGGTCAACCCGTCCAGTTCCCCCGCGGATCCGTCGTGGGACTCGGTGACCTCGAGGTCGAACTCGTCGGTGATGTCCCCGATCAACTCCTCGACCAGGTCCTCGATGGTGACGATGCCCGCCGTGCCGCCGTACTCGTCGCGGACGATGACCATGTGGTCGCCGCCGGCCTGCATGACCGACAGCGCCCGCAGGATGCGGACCGTGCCCGGCAGCGCGTTGATCGGGCGCACCAACTGGCTGATCGGGGCCTGGCGCGCAGCCGGGTCGAGGTCGAACAGGTCGCGCACGTGCAGGAAACCGAGCACGTCGTCAACGTCGCGGCCGACGACGGGGTAGCGCGAGTGGGAGCCCTCCCCCACGATGCGGATCGCCTTGTGGGCCGGGAGGTCGCCGTCGAGGAAGTCGACCTCGGTGCGCGGCAGCATGGCCTCGCGGAGCGTCACCTGACCGGCGGTGAACACCTCGTCGACGATCTGGCGCTCCTCCACCCCCAACGTCATCGAGCTCGAGACCATCGCGCGGAGCTCCTCGTCGGTGACCTCCTCCCGGGACGCCTTGGGGTCACCGCCCAGCAGGCGGACAGCGACGTTGGTGGAGACACCCAGGAACCAGATGATCGGTCGGGTGACCTTAGCGATCACGTCCACCAGGGGGCCGAGCGTGAGGGCGAACGTCTCGGCCCGCTGCATCGCCAGGCGCTTGGCGGTCAGCTCGCCGAGCACGATCGAGAAGTAGGAGATGGCGATCGTCACCACGACCAGCGCCAAGGTGGCTGCGAACCCCTCGGGGACACCCCAGCCGACCAGCACGGGGGTCAGGTCGTCAGCCAGCGTCGCGCCACCGAAGGACGCCGCCAGGAACCCCGACACCGTGACGCCGATCTGGACCGCGGACAGGAACAGGTTCGGGTTCTCGGCCAGGCGGGCCACCTTGTGTCCCCGCTTGCCGCGGCTCCCGATCGCCTTGACCTGGCTGTCTCGCAGGGACACCAGCGCCATCTCGGCAGCCGCGAACACGCCACCGATCAGGATGAACAGAAAGATCAGCAGGATGTTGGAGACGGTGGGACTCACCGGACCAGCCTAGCGGTCGCCTCCGCGGGACCGACGAGGCCGCACGCTCGTCCGGCGCCGCCGAGGGGTCCGGCCGCTCGGCTAGGGTGACGCCCATGGGTGTGGACGCGTCGGTCGGCCAGTTGGTGGTGGCCGTGGTGGTGGCCTGGAACCGCCGTGACCTCCTCGCCCAGACGCTGGCCGGGTTGGCCGCGCAGACCCGCCCCCCGGACGCCGTTGTGGTGGTCGACAACGCCTCGAGCGACGACTCCGCAGCGCTGGCCGAGGCGCACCGGGTGGTCACGGAGGTGGTTCGCCTCCCGCGAAACACCGGCGGAGCAGGCGGCTTCGCGGCGGGCATCGCCCGCGCGGTGGCCACGCATGATGCCGAGCTGGTCTGGATCATGGACGACGACACCGTGCCCACCCCGCCGGCTCTGGCGGAGTTGCTTGCCGCCCGGGTGCGCTACCCCGGCAGGGTCACCGTGGCCGCCTCCCGCGCCGACTGGCGCGACGGCCGGGAGCACCCGATGAACACCCCGCGCGTCCGCCCCTTGGTCTCGCGGATGAGGGCGGGCGCGGCCGAGCTCGCGGGGGCCCACCCCATCCGGTCGGCGTCCTTCGTGTCGATCTTGCTGGACGCCGAGGCCGTCCGCGCCCACGGTCTGCCGATCGCCGACTACTTCCTCTGGAACGACGACTTCGAGTACACCGCCCGCCTGCTCCGCCACGGCGTGGGGCTGTACGTGCCGGCCAGCCGCGTCTACCACCTGACCAAGGTCTTTGGGTCCTCCGACGCCGACCCCGGCCCGCGATTCGTCAACGAGGTCCGCAACAAGGTCTGGCTGTTCACCCGGTCGGACGCGCTCGGCCCCCTGGATCGTGTGCTCTACGCGGGCTCCACGCTGCGACGCTGGGCGCGCATGCTCGCGCGCTCCGCCGACCGGCGCGCCCTGGCGGGCTACGGACGCCGCGGGCTCGCCGAGAGCCTGCGGGCACCCCGGAGCACGGTCGAGGTGCTGGCGGGGACGCCGGTGGCCGCCGACGTGGCCGCGATCGAGCGCCGGGCCGGCCGTGGCTGAGTCCGCACCCTTCAGCGTGCTGCTCCCGGTCTACGGCGGCGACGTCCCCGCCTACGTCGAGAGGGCGGTCATTTCGGTCACGACCGACCAAACGCTGCGGCCCACCGAGCTCGTCATCGTCGTGGACGGTCCGGTCGGGCCGGGGTTGACCACCGTGCTCGACCGGGCCGGCGAGCTGGCCGGCGGCGTGCCGGTGCGCTTCGTCGCGCTGCCCGAGAACCTCGGGTTGGCCCGCGCGTTGGAGGCCGGGCTGGCTGCGTGCGCGCACGAAGTGGTGGCCAGGGCCGACGCCGACGACATCTCGCTGCCGTCCCGCTTCGCGCGCCAGGTGCCGCTGGTCGCAGGTGGCGTCGACCTGCTGGGCAGCGCCATCACCGAGTTCGAGGCCGACGAGCGCTCCCCCGGCCTGACCCGCTCCCTGCCCACCGACGCCGGGGACATCGCCGCGATGGCCCGGTTCCGTGACCCGTTCAACCATCCTTCCGTGGTGTACCGGCGCAGCGCGGTGCGGCTGGCGGGCGGGTACGAGCACGTCGACAAGATGGAGGACTACTGGCTGTTCGTGCGGATGATCGCGACGGGGGCCCGCGTCGCCAATCTGCCCGAGTCCCTGGTGCTGTATCGGGTCGGCGCGGGTGCCTACGGACGCCGTGGTGGCGGCTCGATGCTGCGCAGCGAGCTCCGGCTTCAGTCGCTGATGCTCAGGGCTGGGTTCACGTCCTGGAGTCAAGCGCTGCGCAACGTCATCGTCCGCGGGGGCTACCGCTTCGTGCCGGCCGGCCTGCGCCGGCTGATGTACAAGGTGATGGTCACGCGGCGCTGAATCGGCGTCAGCGGCGCTCGCGCAGGAACGCGACGGCCTCACGGCACGGTCCGTCGAACACCTTGCGACCCTTCTCCATCACGACCCCGCGCTCGCAGATGTCCGAGACCAGCTCGAGGTCGTGGCTGACGACCACGAGGGTCTTGCCCGCGGCGACCAGTTCCTTGATGCGCCCGATGCACTTGCGCTGGAACGGCTCGTCGCCGACCGCGAGGATCTCATCAACCAAGAAGACGTCGGGGTTGGTGTGCACCGCGACGGCGAACGCGAGCCGCAGGTACATGCCCGAGGAGTAAAACTTCACCTCGGTGTCGAGGAACTCCCCGATCTCGGAGAACGCGATGATGTCGTCGAAGTGGGTGGCGATCTCTTCTTCGGACATGCCCAGGATCGCGCCGTTGAGGTAGACGTTGTCGCGACCAGGCAGGTCGGGGTGGAACCCCGCGCCGACCTCGATCAGGCCCGCCACCCGGCCGCGGACGGCGACGGTCCCCTCGTCGGGCTGCATCACCCCCGACATCAGCTTCAGCGTGGTGGACTTGCCGGAGCCGTTGAACCCGAGCAGCGCGACGGACTCGCCTTCGCGGATCGTCAGGTCGACCCCGTCGAGGGCCTTGAACCGGGCCGACAGATCGCCCTTGCGGCCCTTGACGAGCCAGACGAGCGCCTCCTTCATGGAGCGCGTGTGCCTCAGAACGAACTGCTTGCCCACGTTCTGCATGAGCACCATCACGTCGTCCATCACAGCACGTCGCCCATCACAGCACGTCGCCCATCACAGCTCCTGGGCGAAGTGGCCCTCGTGGCGCCGGAACACGGCGTCCCCCACGAAGACGAGTGCCGCCGAGACAGCCAGGGCGATCGGCGTCCACAGGCTGAAGAGCTGCGGGGGCACCTCCCACCCCCCGAGCTCGGTGGTGGTGGGCACCCAGAAGCCGTAGTGGAAGAGTTCGACAGCCACGGTGAGCGGGTTCAGGAAGTAGGGGGTGAGCATCCACGGGGTGGCGTCGCGCACCATCGTCCACAGGTACAGCACCGGGGAGGCCCACGTGACCACCATCGCAATCCGGTCCACGATGTTCTCGGCGTCGCGGAAGAACACGTTCGCTGTCGTGAACACCAGGCCCAGCCCGAGGGCGAACAGGCCGATGATGGCGAACCCGCCCAGCACGGCCGCCAGGTGCAGGGGGCCTGGACGCCAGCCAACCACCAGGCAGGCCACCAGCAGCACCACGAGTTGAGGGACGAAGTGGACGATGGCCACCCACAGCGCCGAGACCGGGAACAGCTGGCGCGGCAGGTAGATCTTCTTGATCAGGTGGCCGTTGCCGACGATCGAGCGGGCCGCGTTGCCGAAGGTCTCGTTGAAGAAGTTCATCACCACGATGCCGGAGAACAGGTACACGGCGTAGTTGGCCATGCCTCGGTTCAGACCGAGGAAGACGCCCATCGCGACGTAGAACACCACGAACTGGATCGCCGGCTTGATGTAGCTCCACAAGATGCCCAGCACCGAGCCGCGGTAGCGGACCTGCACCTCCTTGCGCACGATGAGGCGCAGGAGGTAGCGGTTCGACACGACGTCGAAGAGCCCCTTGCCCTGGCCCGGTGCCGCCAGCGCGGACGACGCCACTACTCGGCCCCGTTCTCCCGGAACGTGCGCCCCCAGGCCTGGGTCGAGGTGATGTCGCCGAGGGCCTCGCGGTACTCCTTGCGCAGCCTGTCCCAGTTCGAGGCCAATGCGGTGTGCAAGCGGGCGCTCCGGGCGATCTGGTCTCTGACGACCTGCGGGTCGCGCTGGTAGAACGAGGCGCCGGTGCCCTCCGCGTTCGACACCACCGCCGAGTCGAGGTTGGCCAGGTTCCACCACTTGGCGTCCGCGTGGGCAACCGTGGCCTCGGGGTGCTCACGCGACAAGGCCCGCGGGCGGACGCCGACCTGCTTGAGCACGGTCTTGGCCGTCCACGGCAGCAGCCTCGCCGGCGACGGCATCCGCAGGCTCTCGGGCCGCTTCGGCGGCTTCTTGCGCCGCACCGGCGGGAAGTCCGCGATGGCTTGGGAGATCTGCGCGTCGGTGAACTCGTTCTTCATCGCCCTGATCTCGGCCGTCTTGGTGGGCAGCGCGGCGTGCAGTTTGCCGGGGCCGGCCAACACGTCCTCGATCGCCCGCAGGACAGCCTCGGCCGCGTAGTACTGCATCCCCACGACGTGCTTGGTGTGGATCGTCAGGGACTCGCGGATCATCCGGCCGCCCATGGCGTACGGCGAGTGCAGCAGGGCCGCGATCAGCCGGTTCCGCTCGTGGAAGTACGCCTGCCAGTCGACCGCGTCGTCTTTGTCGGTCCAGGAGACGTGCCACACGGCCGCTCCCGGCAGCGAGACCGTCGCGTAGCCGTGCTCCCTGGCGCGCAGCGAGTATTCGGAGTCGTCCCACGTGTTGAAGACGGGCAGCGACAGCCCGACGGTCTCGAGGACCTTCCGGGGGATCAGGCACATCCACCAGCCGTTGTAGTCACCGTCCCAGCGGCGGTGCAGCTTGGCCCGGGAGCGAAGGCCGCGCTCGGCGAAGTCGATCTGCCCCAGGCCCGTGATGGGGCCCCAGAGGAATCGGTAGGGGTTGACGACCTCGGCGAACGCGAGGAGCACCGGCTTGTTGTACAGGTCGAACATGTGCCCGCCCACGATGGTGGGCTGGCTGCAGAAATCGGCGAACGCAACCGCGCGGCTGATGCTCTCGGACTCGAGCAGGATGTCGTCATCGAGGATGAGGACGTAGTCGCTCTTCGACCCGTCCGCGCGGCCCTGGACCACCTCGTACATGTTGCGCGAGAACCCGCCGGAGCCGCCCAGGTTGGCCTGGCGGATCATGCGCAGCTTGCCGCCCATAGCCGCCTCCGCGGCGGGGAAGTTCTTCTCGTCGCGGACGAGCTTGTTGCCCTGGTCGACCACGATCAGCTCGTCGAGGATCCCGGCGAGCTCGGGGGCGTTCGCGATCGTGGCGATAGTGTTCACGCAGTAGTCAGGACGGTTGAAGGTGGTGATGCCGAGGGTCACCCGGCCCGACGGCCGGCCGCCGGTGGGCACGAACCAGCCCGCCTCCTCCAGCACGAGCTCCTCCTCCTCGGCGATGAGGTCGAACCAGTACCAGCCGCCGTCCCCGAAGGGGGCCAACGTGAGGTCGAACTCGTTGGTGGCCGACCCGGCCAGCCGCCTGGCCTCGACCCGCTGGGCGATCCCGCGGGCGTTGGACCGGTAGACCACGAGGGCGCCGGGGCCCGACGTGCGGACCCGGAGCACGACCTTTTCCACCGACGTCCAGCGGCGCCAGTAGCTGGCGGGGAACGCGTTGAAGTAGGACCCCAAGGACGTGCGGGTGCCGGGGTCGATGCGGATGGAGCGGCGCGAGACGATCGTGTCGGCTCGCACGTCGCGTGCCTCCTGCACGACCGGCGGGGGCACCTCCTCCCCCTTGTCGGGGTTGAGGGGGCCGTCGACATACAGCGGCATTGCGTCGAGGTCACGGTCGCTGGGGAAGACCACCCGGACGACCTCGCGGAGGTCCACCTCTTCGCCCATCGGGGCGCTGGTGACACCGGTGAGGTACTCCTCGGGCGCTTGCGTCTTCGTTCCGGTCATGCGTCGATTCCTCCGCTCTGCAGCGGCGCACCCTCGGCGAAGTGCGGCCGAATCTTGTTGTCGTACAGGGAGAGCGCCGAGCCGATGGCCATGTGCATGTCCAGGTACTTGTACGTGCCCAGGCGGCCCCCGAACAGCACGTCGGGCTCCGCCTTGGACTGGTCGCGGTAGCGGAGGAGGCCGGTGCGGTCGGCGTCCGTGTTGATCGGGTAGTACGGCTCGTCGCCGCGGCCGGCGAAACGGCTGAACTCCCGCATGATCACCGTGGCGTCCTTGGTGTAGTCGCGCTCCGGGTGGAAGTGCCGGAACTCGTGGATGCGCGTGAACGGCACGTCGGGGTCGGGATAGTTCATCACCGAGGTCCCCTGGAAGTCCTCGATCGGCACCACCTCTTGCTCCAGATCGATGGTGCGCCAGCCGAGCTCGCCCTCGGAGTAGTCGAAGTAGCGGTCCACGGGGCCGGTGTAGACCACGGGGACGTTGCCGCGGACGTTGTCGCGGTTGATCTCTTGGCCCGCATCGAAGAAGTCGGTGCTCAGGCGGACCTCGATGTTGGGGTGGTCGGCCATCCGCTCCAGCCAGGCCGTGTACCCGTCGGTGGGCAGGCCCTCGTGGGTGTCGTTGAAGTAGCGGTTGTCGTAGGTGTAGCGCACCGGGAGCCGGCTGATGATGGACGCCTCGAGCTTCTCGGGGTCGGTCTGCCACTGCTTGGCGGTGTAGTGTATGATGAACGCCTCGTACAGCGGCCGGCCGATCAGCGAGATGCCCTTTTCGACGAAGTTGGCCGGCTCCTTCCCGCCCAACTCGGCGGCCTGTTCGGCGATCAGAGCGCGCGCCTCGGCCGGGCTGTACGCGGCCCGGAAGAACTGGTTGATGGTGCCCAGGTTGACCGGCATCGGGAAGACTTCGCCGTTGTGCCGGGTGTAGACCTTGTGCACGTAGTTGGTGAACGTCGTGAACCGGTTGACGTACTCCCAGACCCGCTCGTTGCTGGTGTGGAACAGGTGCGCCCCGTAGCGGTGCACCTCGATGCCCGTCTGCGCCTCTTTTTCGGAGTAGGCGTTTCCGCCGAGGTGTTCGCGGCGGTCGATGAGGATCACCTTGAGTCCCAGATCCCTGGCAGCACGTTCGGCGACCGTGAGGCCGAACAGCCCCGATCCGACGACGACGAGGTCTGCTGTCACTTCGAGCCCACTTCCTGACGGTTGCATAGGGTCTGGCCCACAATAGCGTTCCGGCCCGCGCGTAGGCTGACGGCATGCGGATAGCCCTGGCGCTGGGGTCCGGCGGCGCGCGTGGCTACGCGCACGTCGGCGTCCTGCACGAACTGCACGCCCGCGGCCACGACATCGTCGCGATCGCGGGCACCTCGATGGGGGCGGTCGTGGGCGGCCTCGAGGCCGCCGGGCGCCTGGATCTGTTTACCGACTGGGTGACCACGTTGTCCCAGCGCGACGTGTGGCGGCTCCTGGATCCGGCCTTCACCGGGCCGGGAGTGTTCTGGGGCCAGCGGGTGATGGAGCGGGTGGCCGACATGCTCGGGGGGGCGCGCATCGAGGAGCTCCCGATCCCGTTCACCGCGATCGCCACGGACATCAACAACGGCCGTGAAGTGTGGTTCCAGCGCGGGTCGCTGGCCACCGCGATGCGCGCCTCCATCGGCATCCCGAGCGTCTTCACCCCCGTCGTGGTGGCCGGACGCATGCTCGCCGACGGAGGGCTCCTCAACCCTGTTCCCGTGGACGCCCTCCTGGGCGCGCCCGCCGACACCACGGTGGCCGTCTCTCTGTCCGGACGCCGCGCAGCCGACCGCGGCAACACGCCGGTGACCGAGGCGGCCGAGACCGAGGGAATGCTCGGCGAGCTGACCGACCGCCTGGTCCGGAACGTGGTCGACTCCGACGCGGTGCGCGGCCTGCGCCAGTGGTGGGCCGCCCGCTTCGCCAGCGCCGACGCCGGCCCTGATCTCGGCTCTGGTCTCGGCTCTGGTCTCGGCGCTGATGCCGACGCCGCCCTGCCCGTCGCCCGGGACTTCGACTTCGAGGACCTGCCGCGGGGTCTGCGTACCTCAGACGTCGTCTCCCGCTCCCTGGAGACCGCCGAGGCCATCATCAGCCGCTTCAGGATGGCCGCCAGCCCGCCCGATGTGCTGATCGAGTTCCCCCTCGACATGGCCAGCACGTTCGACTTCCACCGCGCCTCCGAGCTCATCGAGCGGGGGCGGCAGGCGGCGTCCGAGTCGCTGGACGCCGCGGGCCTGTGACCCCGCCGCGGTAGAGTCCGGGCCCGTGACCGACTCCTCCCACTGGGTGCTGACCCTCGACTGCCCCGACCGCCCCGGCATCGTCCATGCCGTCACCGGAGCCGTCGCGGCGGCGCAGGGCAACATCACCGAACTGCAGCAGTTCAGCTCCGACTCCGGACGCTTCTTCATGCGCCTGCAGGTGCAGACCGGATTCGAGCAGTCGGTGTTCGCCGAGCTGGTCGCCCCCATCGCCGACCGCCTGCAGGCCACCTGGCGCGTCGACCATGTCGGACGCCCACGCCGCACCCTGGTCCTGGCGAGCAAGGCGGGTCACTGCCTCAACGACCTCCTGTTCCGGCAGCGCTCGGGCCTGCTGCCGATCCGGGTGACCGGCGTGATGGCCAACCACCCCGACCTGGGGCCGCTGGCCGCCTTCTACGGTGTCCCGTTCAGCCACCGTCCGGTCACTCCCGAGACAAAGGAAGGATTCGAGCGCGAGATCCTTTCCCGCCTCGAGGACGACGACATCGAACTGGTCGTGCTCGCGCGGTACATGCAGATCCTCTCGCCGGGGTTGTGTGAGGCGCTCGCCGGTCGGGCCATCAACATCCATCACTCGTTCTTGCCGGGGTTCAAGGGCGCCAACCCCTACCGCCAGGCCCACGACCGCGGCGTCAAGATCGTGGGCGCGACCGCCCACTTCGTCACCGCCGACCTCGACGAGGGGCCGATCATCGAGCAGAACGTCACCCGGGTGGACCACAGCAGGGACGTCCCCGAACTCGTCGCGCTGGGCCAGGAGCAAGAGAGCAGGACGCTGGCCGAGGCCGTCCGCCTCGTCGCGGGGCACCGCGTCTTCCTCGACGGACGCCGCACCATCGTCTTTCGCTGAACCTCTTCCCAAGGGCAGTACTCTGCACTACCGTGAGTATCACGACATGGAGAATCTCCGTGTCGAACCACCAGTACCAATTGCACCGAGTGCCGTAGACACGCCCTCATGGGAGGACCGCCCCGTCCCCGCGGGGTTAGTGTGCGGCTAGCCCCTGATACCCAGGCTCTCATGACCAATGGAGGTTCCATGATGACCCCGAATGCACCGCAGCATCCGGTCCCTGACGATCCCGAGGCACACCTGCCTCCCCACCACAACCCGCTGCCGGAGTTGAGCGGCGGTCAGCAAAAGGCCAGGATCTCCGAGGAGGCCTTCATCGAGGTCCAGAGCTCCGAGGAGTTCCTCCACCTGAAGAAGACGTTCCGCGGCTTCGCCTTCCCGATGACGGCGGCGTTCCTGATCTGGTACTTCGCCTACGTCTTGGCGTCGGTGTTCGCCAGGGACTTCATGTCGACGCCGTTCCTCGGCGAGAACTTCAACGTCGGCCACTTCCTGGGCCTGCTCCAGTTCGTGACCACGTTCCTCATCACGTGGCTCTACATCCGCCACGCCAACACCAAGCTGGACCCGATCGCCGGAAAGATCCGCGAGAACCTGGAAGGAGGCGCCCGATGACGACCCTCGGCAACCCCGTCTTCAACATCATCATCTTCGCCCTGTTCGTGGTCGGGACCCTGACCGTCGTCATCAAGGTGACCGCGAACCAGTCGAAGGCGGCCAGCTCGTTCTATACCGGCGGCGCCTCCTTCTCGGGCACACAGAACGGGTTCGCCATCGCAGGCGACTACCTGTCCGCGGCGTCCTTCCTCGGCATCGTCGGCGCCATCGCCTTCAACGGCTACGACGGCCTGCTCTACTCGATCGGCTTCCTCGTGGCTTGGCTGGTGGCGCTCCTGCTGGTGGCCGAGCCCCTGCGCAACACCGGCAAGTACACGATGGCCGACGTGCTCAGCTTCCGCATGAAGCAGAAGCCGGTGCGTCTGGCGGCCGCCTTCTCCACGCTGGCGATCTCCTTCTTCTACCTGCTGGCCCAGATGGCCGGCGCGGGTGGCCTGGTGTCGCTCCTCCTCGGCCTCAGCGGCGAGTTCGCCCAGAACGCCGTCATCGTCATCGTGGGCATCCTCATGATCGCCTACGTGCTCATCGGCGGCATGAAGGGCACCACCTGGGTGCAGATGATCAAGGCCGTCCTGCTCATCGCCGGCGCCGGCATCATGACCGTCTGGGTGCTGGCCATCTTCGGCTTCAACCTGGACGCCGTCATGGGCGCCGCGGTGGAAGCCAACGACCGTCCGCAGATGCTCGCCCCCGGCGACAAGTACAAGGACCCGATCGGCTTCATCTCGCTGTCGATCGCCCTCGTGCTGGGCACCGCCGGCCTGCCCCACGTGCTGATGCGCTTCTACACCGTCCCCACCGCCGGCGAGGCGCGCAAGTCGGTGACCTGGGCCATCGGCCTGATCGGGGCGTTCTACCTGTTCACGCTGGTGCTGGGCTATGGAGCCGCGGCCCTCATCCCCGGCGGCCAGCAGGCCATCGCCGCACTGCCTGGCAAGGCCAACGCGGCTGCTCCCGCCCTCGCGTTCTTCCTTCCGGGCGCCGGAACGGGCGGGACCGTCTTCCTGGCCATCATCGCCGGCGTGGCCTTCGCCACGATCCTGGCCGTCGTCGCCGGCCTGACAATCACGGCGTCCGCGTCGTTCGCGCACGACATCTACAACTCGGTGATGAAGGACGGCAAGGCCGACCCCGCCACGGAGGTCAAGGTGGCCCGCAACACCGTGCTCGTGATCGGCGCGCTGGCCATCTTCGGCGGCATCTTCGCCAAGAGCATGAACATCGCGTTCCTGGTGGCCCTCGCGTTCGCGGTGGCCGCCTCGGCGAACCTGCCGTCGATCCTGTACTCCCTGTACTGGCGGCGTTTCAACACCCAGGGTTCGCTGTGGTCGATCTACACCGGCCTGATCTCGTCGCTGGTGCTGATCATCTTCTCCCCCGCCGTGTCGGCCCGGATCGGCTCGCCCGATCCGTTGCCCAGCGCGATGTTCCCGGACGCCCACATCGCCTGGTTCCCGTACGACAACCCGGCGCTGGTCTCGGTGCCGCTCGCCTTCCTCGCCGGAT
>JBKHWW010000162.1:0-15600 GCA_046566345.1 Actinomycetes bacterium | reverse complement strand
CTCCTCGACTCGTTCGCGCAAATCGGATTGGGCTACCTCTCGCTCGACCGGTCGTCGGGCACCCTGTCAGGTGGTGAGGCGCAGCGAACCAAGATGATTCGGCACCTCGGGTCTTCGCTCACTGATGTCACCTACGTTTTCGACGAGCCGACCATCGGGCTGCATCCGCACGACATCGCGCGCATGAACGAACTTCTCCTGCGCCTGCGCGACAACGGCAACACGGTGCTCGTGGTCGAGCACAAGCCCGAGACGATCGCCATCGCCGACCACGTGGTCGACCTCGGGCCGGGCGCGGGCAGCGCTGGGGGACACGTGGTCTTCGAGGGCACGGTGGCGCAGCTGCGCGCCAGCGGCACGCTCACGGGGCGACACCTCGGCGACCGGGCGCGCGTGAAGGACGCCGTGCGGGCGGCGTCCGGCCACCTGGAGGTCAGGGGTGCGAACATGCACAACCTCAAGGACGTCGACGTCGACATCCCCCTGGGCGTGCTGGTGGTGCTCACCGGCGTGGCCGGGTCGGGCAAGAGCTCGCTCATCACCGGCTCACTGGCCAAGCGTGACGGGGTCGTCGTCGTCGACCAGGGGGCGATCAAGGGCTCGCGGCGCAGCAATCCCGCCACGTGGACCGGCCTGCTGGAGCCGATCCGCAAGGCGTTCGCTAAGGCCAACGGCGTCAAGCCCGCGCTGTTCAGCGCGAACTCCGAGGGCGCCTGCCCGACCTGCAAGGGCGCCGGCGTGATCGTGACCGAGCTCGGCTTCATGGACTCGGTGTCGACCACGTGCGAGGAGTGCGAGGGGCGCCGATTCCAGGCCTCGGTGCTGGAGTACCGACTCGCGGGCCGCAACATCCACGAGGTGCTCAGCATGCCGGTCACCGAGGCCGAGGTCTTCTTCCGGACCGGCGAGGCCAAGGTCCCGGCAGCGCACGCCATCGTGTCCCGGCTGGCCGACGCGGGCCTGGGCTACCTGAGCCTGGGTCAGCCGTTGAACACCCTGTCGGGCGGGGAGCGCCAGCGGCTGAAGCTGGCCCTGCGGATGGGGGAGGCGGGCGGCGTCCTCGTGTTGGACGAGCCCACCACCGGCCTGCACCTGGCCGACATCGAGCAACTCCTGGCCCTGCTGGACCGCCTGGTGGACGCAGGCCGCACGGTGGTGGTCATCGAGCACCACCTCGCCGTGATGGCACACGCCGACTGGATCATCGATCTGGGCCCGGGCGCCGGCCACGACGGTGGCCGCGTGGTGTTCGAGGGGACGCCCGCCGCCCTGGTCGCCGCCCGGTCGACCCTCACCGGGGAACACCTGGCGGCCTACGTCGGCTGAGCGGCTACCCGGGCAGCTCGGCCAAGAGCAGTTCGAAGACGACCTCTTTGATGTCCTCGGCGATCGGCAGCCCGGGCAGCCCGGCGAGGCGGCGGTTCGTGGACGGGTTCGCGGTCAGGAAGTCCCACAGCATGTGCTTGTCCACGTAGCCGACCTGCAGTTCGTGCACGAGGTCGAATAGGCGCTCGTTCAACCGCGGATCCGACGGCGTCGGCAGCCGCGCGAAGTCGAAGGAGCTGCCCACTGACGGGTCGACGACGCCGAGGTCGACGGTGAGGGTGCCGGTGGCGAGGTCCACCTCGACGTCCGCGTCCCGCACGTCGCTGGGCGCCAGCCCCGTGACCGAGACCCGGTAAGTGCGGGTGGCCGGCAGCACGGCCGGGTCGCCGACCACGGGCTCGATGGTGAACACGCCGTCGGTCTGGTTCCAAGTGAAGCGGGTGGTGCACCGCACCGGGTCCCCGCCTCCGTCGTCCTCGTACAGCACGAACTCGCCGTTCGCCCCCGCGAACACGCGGACGTGCAGCGCCGCGGGGTTCTCGACGCCCAGGTCGTCGCCGTCGACGAGGGGGACGATCGCGCCGGCGCGCGCCAGCACGGGGTAGCCCTCCAGCGGCCGGTGCAGGGTGACCTGCCGCCCGCCGGTGTAGCGGAGGCCCGTGAAGAAGTCGGTCCACGTCCCCTCAGGGAGCCAGGTGCTCACGCTGGCGCGCAGCGTCCGGCGGTCCAGCGGCGTGGTCAGGGGCGCCACCAGGAGCCCGGTCCCGAAGAGGAACGCGTTGCGGTTGTGCCACGCCGTCTCCAGGCGCGGATCGGCGTGGTAGAGCGGCCGCACCAGGGGTTCGCCGAGCCGGTGCGCCCGCTCGTTCATTGTGTAGAGGTAGGGCAGCAGGCGGTGCCGCAGCCGGAGGCACTCGGCCATCACCGACGCAGCTTGGGTGCCGAAGTTCCACGGCTCCTTGCCCTGGAACATGCTCGCGGTCGAGTGCAGTCGGTTGATGGGGGAGAACACCCCGAACTGGAACCAGCGGGCCACCATCTCGTCGTCGCGGGTCCCGAACATGTGGCCGCCGATGTCGTGGCTCCACCAGCCGTAGCCGACGTTCGCGGCGGTCGCGGTGAAGTACGGCTGGAAGTTCAGGGACTCCCACGACGTCACGGTGTCGCCGGAGAAGCCTACCGGGTAGCGGTGCGACCCCGGCCCGGCGTACCGGCTGAACGTGAGCGGACGCCGCCCGTCGCGCGCGTTGTCGAGGAAGTGCAGGTGGTTGACCAGCCAGAGAGGGTCAAGACCGGGCATCCCGGACGCCGACCCCTGCTGCCAGTCCATCCACCAGAAGTCGACGCCCGCGTCCTCCAACGGGTGCAGCACCTCCTCGAAGTAGGCCACCATGAACGCCGGATCGTCGACGTCGAAGCGGATCGGCGCGCCGGCGTCGGGTCGAGCCCGAGGCGACGGGCCAACCTGGGGTAGGCGTCCTCAAAGGACCGAATGCCGTCGGCGGGGTGCAGGTTGAGCGACACCCGCAGGCCACGCTCGTGCAAGCCGGCGAGGAAGCCGTCCGGGTCGGGGAAGAGTTCGGTGTTCCAGGAGAAGCCGGTCCAGCCGGAGCCGTGGCGGTGCTCGAGCGAGACCCAGTGCCAGTCCATGTCCAGGACCGCCACCGAGAACGGGAGTCGCTCGGCGGCGAATCGATCCAGCAGCGCTTCGTACTCGGCGGCCATGTAGGGGTGATACCGGCTCCACCAGTTGCCCAGCGCCCAGCGGGGCAACAGCGGCTGGGGGCCGGTGAGCGCGTACAGGTCGCGGACCGCGGCGCGGGCGTCCTGGCCGTGCACGAACAGGTACAGGTCGACGTCGCCGCGCCGAGGCGCGGGCCAGCCGTCCTCGAGGGCCAGCGACGCCGAGTCGTCCAGGGTGGCCCAGCCCAGCACCGAGACCACGCCGGGCTCGAGGTCGGCGGGGCCGTCGACGTCGTCGAGGGTGCGGGCGGTGCCGCCCATGTTGCCGCGAGACGGCAGCCGCACCGGCTGAGGCGATCCGTACCGCCACACCGAGACATGGCCGGACGCCTCCACCTGGCGAACCACGAGCCCGGCGGGGGAGAAGGCGCGCCCGTCATAGTCGAGCTCCAGCGCGCGCGTGGTGAGCTGGAGCCGCTCGCCCCGCCAGACGACCTCATAGGGGGCCGGCGGGAAGTCGCGGTTCCAGACGACCTGGGTGGGGCGGTCCTCGAAGGCGCCGTCGTCGGACCACTCCAGGCGGAGCAGGCGTTCGGTGAGGACGGTGATCCGCCACCCGGGGCCGGTCATCACCTGGGCGGGATCGGGGACAGGGCGCGTCGCGGGTCGAAGCCGCTCGGGCAGGTGCATGAGCCTCACGCTATCCGGACGCCTTGGCCGGGGCCAGCCAGCGGCGGCTGGTCGGTCCGACGTTTCGGCGCGGTGAACTTTGCCGGAACGTTCGCGTGTCGGCAGCGTCTCGTCCCTGGGCGCGCCTACATTCGCGAACAGGACGCCCCGGACGGGTGCCCTCGAGAGGAATCCACATGCGACTCCTTCCCCGAAGGGATGCTCTCGGCTGAACCCACGTGAGGCCGGGTGGATCAGCCCCACGCGGCCCTGACACGAAGGACCGACGTGACCGACCTCGCCACTGACGCCCAGGCCCGCAACTCAGCCAGCGCGCACACCACCACCCGCACCTACGTGATCGACACGTCCGTGTTGCTGTCCGACCCCAACGCCCTGCTGTACTTCGCCGAGCACGAGGTCGTCGTCCCCCTGGTGGTGATCACCGAGCTCGAGGGCAAGCGTCACCACCCCGAGCTGGGCTTCTTCGCGCGCAAGGCGCTGCGCTTCCTCGACGACCTGCGGGTCACCTACGGGCGCCTCGACGCGCCCGTCCCGGTCAACGACGCGGGCGGACGCGTCCACGTGGAGCTGAACCACACGGACGCGGCGGTGCTTCCCGCCGGCTTCCGGCTCGGGGACAACGACTCGCGGATCCTCGCGGTCGCGGGGAACTTCGCCCGGGAGGGTCGCGACGTCGTCCTCGTCACCAAGGACCTGCCGCTACGCGTGAAGGCCGCTGCCGTAGGCGTGGCGGCCGAGGAGTACCGCCATGAGCTGCCAGCCGATTCGGGCTGGACCGGCATGACCAGCGCCGAACTCAGCCCCGCCGAGATGGACGAGCTCTACGACTGCGGGCAGCTACCCGCAGGCCGGCTGGGGGACCTGCCGTGCCACACCGGGGTCGTCGTCCGCGGCGGCGGCTCCACGGCCCTGGGCCGCATCCACGCGGACGCCGCGCTGCGCCTGATCAAGACCGACCGCGACGTGTTCGGTCTGCACGGCCGGTCCGCCGAGCAGCGCGTGGCCCTGGACCTGCTCATGGACGCCAGCGTCGGGATCGTTTCCCTGGGCGGGCGGGCCGGGACCGGCAAGTCAGCCCTGGCGCTGGCGTCCGGCTTGGAGGCCGTGATGGAGCGGCGGCAGCACGACAAGGTGATCGTCTTCCGCCCGCTGTACGCGGTGGGCGGCCAGGAGCTGGGCTTCCTGCCGGGACCAGAGAGCGAGAAGATGTCGCCGTGGGGCCAGGCCGTGTTCGACACGCTGGGCTCGGTGGTGCACAAGAACGTGATGGACGAGATCGTCAGCCGGGAGTTGATCGAGGTGCTCCCATTGACGCACATCCGCGGGCGGTCCCTGCACAACGCGTTCGTCATCGTGGACGAGGCGCAGTCCCTTGAGCGCAACGTCCTGCTGACCGTGCTGAGCAGGATCGGCCAGAACAGCCGAGTGGTGCTTACCCACGATGTGGCCCAGCGCGATAACTTGCGGGTGGGCCGGCACGACGGGGTGGCGGCGGTGGTCGAGAAGCTCAAGGGCAACCCCCTTTTCGGGCACGTGACGCTCACCCGTTCGGAGCGCTCGCCCATCGCGGCGCTGGTCACCGACATGCTGGAGGACATCACCTTCTGACCCGGTCTGGCTCCGTGCCCGTTTTGGCGGCGTGGCAGGATGCGCCCCATGGCCAGGCAACCGAGGAACGTCACCGCCCTGCAGATGCTCGCGGCGTTACTGGTGCTGCTGGTTCCGCTGGTCGCGGTCGTGTACTTCTTCACGCGCAACCCGGAGCCGCCCATCACGCCGGTGGACTACCGGCCGCTCGCTGAGCAGGCCGCGGCGGCGGCGTCCTACCCGGTGCTGGTGCCCGAGAACCTGCCGGACGGATGGGTGGCGACCCGCGCGCGGTGGACGCCGGCCGGCGGCCGCCTCGTCGGGGGCGAGCCGGCGCCCGGTGATACGTGGCAGCTGGGCTTCCTGAGCCCGGAGCGGTCCTACTTCGCGCTCGACCAGCGCGATGTCGCGCCAGAGACGTTCGTGGCGGACGTGACGCGCCAGGGGCGTCCGGACGGGGAGACCGCTGTCGGGCAAGAGCTTTGGACGCGTTACCTGTCGGAGGACGGCCGCACTCGCTCCCTGGTGCGGGAGTCGGAGGGCGTTACCATCGTGAGCGGGGACCTGCCCTACGAGGCGCTGGCGGCCTTCGCCTCGACGTTGGCGCCGGTGGAATAAGAAGAGCCCACACCACCGCATTGTGGTGAGGGCTCGGGGAACGAGGCTCCGGCCGAGCGGAGCCGGAAGGTCAGAGCTGGTGAGCCAGCGCCATGAGCTCGGCGGTCTCGTTCCACTTGTTGATGATGTCGCGCATAGTCATGCGGTCCCCTTTTGATGGTGCTTGTTCGTGCCCGGTTGAGCACGTTTCCATCTTAGGTCGCCCTTACTAATATTCAAGGCGCGCGCGGTTTCGGCGGCATGTCTGCCGCCGCCCCCGGCGTCCATACGTCAGGCGCGAACGGACACGTGCACGTGGTCGTAGTGGTTCTGGGTCGCGCTGCCGCGGTCCTCCATGGCACGCCAGCCGCGCTCGGGGTAGGAGGCGTTCCACACCTGCTGCCGCCAGATGATGTAGGTCACCTTGTACTTGGCGGCGTTGGCCTGGAAGTCGCGCGCGATCCGCGTGCCGTAGTCGATGCCCGCCTGGCTGGACCAGCTGGAGACCATGATGTCGACCGCGCGGCCGTTGGGGTGGTCGGAGGAGTAGGCGCTGGAGGCGCGCCACCCGTAGATCGTGCGGATCTGCGGGTAGCTGGCAAGCACGTGGTCGACGACCGCCTTGGCGTTGGCGTTCAGCTGGCTGATGCCCGCCATGGTGACGTTCGACGAGGAGAGCCCCGTGCCCGTGGGCGGCGTCGTTCCCGTCGGTGGAGTGGCGCTGGGCGCGGTGGTGCTGGTGTAGGGACGGTAGACCCAGCGAGCGACGCCGGCGTGGATGACCTGCAGGCGGCTGCCTTCGACCACCCCGGTGGTCTTGAGGGCGTCGCCGTAGCGCACCTCGCCCACGACGGCCCCGGTCGCCGAGGAGGTCGCGCGCACGTTGAGGACGCCGACGGTCACGTAGACAGTCCCTGTCGCCGCGGGGGTCGCCGGAGCCGTGGGCGCGGTCGCGACCTGCGTCGTGTAGCTGGTGGCGATCCAACGGTTCACGCCCTGATGAACGATTTCGGTGTAGCTGGCCGTCGTCCGGCCCGTGGTGTTGACGATCGAGTTGGCGGGCAGGACGCCGACCGCCGCGTCGTTGATCGAGCCGCCGGTGCGGAGGTTGAGGGCGGCGGTGGTCCGCAGTTGGCCGGTCACTGGAGTTGTGGACCCTGCCGAGGCCGAAGTGAGGTAGGACGTGAAGATCCAACGGGCGCTGCCCTGGTAGATGACCTGGGTCCACCCGCCCGACGTCTTCCCCGTCGTCGGGAGGGTGGTGCCCTGGGTCACCATCGTAACGATGGCGTACGACGTCCCGGGCCCGGTGCGCACGTTCACCGCGTCGGTCGTGGTCGCCTTCCCCGTCGCGGTGGGCGGGGTCTCAGGGGTGGTAGCGGGGTCGCCGGTGGTGCCGGAGTCGTCCGCCGAGCCGGAGTCGGCCTCGGTGTCGCTCGCCTTCAGGTAGCTCTGGTACACCCAGCCGGTGAGTCCCTCGGCGGTGGTGACCTCGTACCAGCCGTTGGTGATGCTGCCGCTGGCCTGGACGGTCTCGGCGGGGGCGAGCACGTCGAGGACGCCGTGGCTGGTCGCTGGCCCGGAGCGCATGTTGACCCAGGCCGTCGCGGTCATGTCCTGGGTAGCGGTGGCGACGCTTGCCAGCGCGATGCCGCTTGTGCCGAGCACCATGGCGGCGACGCCGGACCCGACGATGGTGGCTTGGAATCGTGCTCGTGGCTTCACGTCTCCCCCTCATTGGGATAGCGGAAATTGGGGTGGTCGCCGGCGTGGGGTACCGGACGCGGCCCCAGTAGATCGGCGCCGCGCGCCAGAAATCAATCAGGACTGAGAGTTCACTGAAGCGATGTCCAGCCGACACGCCGTCCGCGGGGTTAAAATCCTCAGGATGTGATTAACTTCGCACGCGATGGCAGGGTGCCGTGTCGCCCCTAGCCCAGACGCGGAGGGGGTGCGGGTTTGCCCGGAGGGGATCTCCCCCCGGGTGAGGCGGATACCCCATGAGGTCACCGCATGCAAAGTCTTGAGTACAGGTTGAGACTTACGTTGCGTTGGTCACCCACGAGTCCTCGGCGTCGGCGACCCAACCCGCCGCGGAGCCCCACACCTGGTCAGGGAGCCATCCCGACCGCAGATCTGCGGCGGGGACCACCTGACCGCCGCACAAGGACGCCGTCCTGCGCTGCAGGCCGGGGTCGGCAAGCTCGAGCGGGAGGGTTGTGACGCGGCCGGTGACGGCGTTGGCCCTCAGCGTGCCGAGCAGGCGATAGGAGTACCCGGCCGCCATCAGCACGAGGGGGCGTTGGCGGCTGCGCGCGGCCTCCAGAAGGGGGAGCACGAGTCGGTCGTCGTCGAGGTGGGCGTCCGTCACCAGGACCAGGGCGTCGCGGACCGCGGCCACGCCGCGCCCGGGGTGCGTCAGGAAGGCGCTGTCCGCGAGGCCGGCGGGCAGCGTCGCGGCGGCGCCACGGGCGCCCAGGAGGGCCGAGAGGTCCTCGTCTGGCAAGGACAGGGGCAGGGCTGCGTCACTGAGTTCTTCTTCGGTGATCGAGCGGTCGGAGAGGGCCTCGCCCGAGGCGAGGGCCCGGCGGCGGTCCCACCACCAGCCGATGACGACCAGGAGGACGCCGACCACCACGACGACCGGGATGCCCCACGACGGAGGTGTCATGGGGCCAGCCTAGGCCGGGGTCAGTGCGCGGCCGCGGCCTCTTTCAGCCGGACGCCGGCGCCCGGGGTCGCGCTCGGTGCTGACGGACGCCGGAGCAGCCACCTGACCGCGACGACGCTCGGGGCGATCACGGACAACCAGCCGAAAGTCGCCGGGTCGAACAGCCGAACCAGGGCCGACTGCAGCGCGAGTGAGTCGGCGATCGCCAGCACGGCCACCCCGCACAGCGCGATGACGGCACCCAGGCCCGGGCCGGTGACGTCGCCGGGGCGGCGCTGATCGCGGGGCCGATAGCGCCGCGCCGCCGTGACCGCGTAGGCGAGGATGGCCATCAGCGCCACGTACGCCGCCAGCATGCTGGCAGGCGAGGGCAGCGTGACAAGCGCGACGCCGACGAGCAGCTCGCCCAGGCCGAGGCCCGCTGACCACGGGAAACGAACGTGGGGGGCGCCGAATGTCGTGAAGCCCGACGCCCGGCCACTGGTGAACCGTGAGGCACCGGTGGTGATGAGGAAGGCACTGACGAGGAGCGTGCTCAGGAGAAGCAGTGCGATGAGCAGGGCATCCACAGGGAAAGTCTTTCTTGTCGCGGCGGCTAGTTCGTGCCTCATCCTAATCGCCGGGAGCGTGTTGCCCCTTGTTGCATTGTCCCGGCGTCCGGTTCGGGGTGCCGCTTCGGGGCGGTCTGCGCTGCGCCGCGATACACTCCTGCCTCGCGGGCCTATAGCTCAATCGGCAGAGCAGCGGACTTTTAATCCGCGGGTTCTGGGTTCGATCCCCAGTGGGCCCACGAGGTTCACGTTCACGACTAGGCCTTGTGCCGCCGAGGTGCGGGCGGGTGTGTTGGGCAGATGTCCGCTCGGGAGCGGGTTCTCATCGCTGGCTAATCGCTACTGGTCGCTGGCCCGGCGTGATGGATGAACCGAAAGGACCGGCAACCTGGCACCTCCACAACTATCGTGGCCCGATGGCCAAGGAACGTCCCGCGCAGGTGGCCGACATTCACGAAGCCGCCCGAGCCATGCCCCACGTCACCGTCGTCCGCGGACAGAAGGGGAACGACGTCTACCAAGTGGGCGGCAAGTCGTTCGTCTTCTTCCGGACGCCCAGGCCTGACGCGTTCGATCCCGAGACCGGCGAGCGCTGGGACGACGTGATCGTCATTTGGGTCGCCGGCGAGGGCGAGAAGCAGGCGCTCGTCAAGGACCCCGGCTCTCCCTTCTTCACCACCCCCCACTTCGATGGACACCCGTCAGTGCTCGTGAGGGCCAGCCGTCTCCACGAGACCACGCGCGGCCACGTCATGGAACTGGTCGAGGACGCATGGCTGTCGCGGGCCTCGAGGACCCGCGCGAGGGCCTGGCTCAAGGAGCACCCGACGCCTTGACGCCGGAGTAGGACGGCCTCTGTCTCACGTCACCTGAACCTCGAGGAGTCGAGCCCCAGCGCCCGATCGAAAGTCGGACTCTCGGTCCCCAGGCCAGTCCTGCCCCGGATCAGAAGGCCGCGCGTCCAAGGCCACCGTAATCTCCCTCTTGGCGGCCAGACCTCCCTTCTGTCAAGCACATGGGGGCGAACAGTGCGTTCAGGTTCCTGGTTCTCGACAGGTCGATGTCGTTCCCGGCGGTCAGTTTGACAGGCCGAGTCGTTTGATGAGTGATGGGATATCGCGTCGGAGGGTGACGAACATGAGGTCGTCGTTCACCTGTCATACTGATGAGCGACCAGGTTCCGCATCCGGTTGATGTTCGACCACTCGATGTCGGGATACTCCGCTTTGAAGTCGTCGGGCAACCGTTCCACGATCGTGGCAACCTTGATG
Organism: Actinomycetes bacterium; assembly: GCA_046566345.1. Taxonomy (GTDB): domain Bacteria; phylum Actinomycetota; class Actinomycetes; order Propionibacteriales; family Propionibacteriaceae; genus Propioniciclava. The sequence goes on along the minus strand of JBKHWW010000162.1, from coordinate 5,221 downwards.
AGGAGCCGCTCGCCCCCATTCCGCAACAGGCTTCCCTGGGCGGAGTTGGCCAGATAGGCCTCTTGACCCAAGCCACGGCAGGCGGGTGGACGGCCGCGCACCGCGGCCATGAGGGGGTGCGCATCGGGAACCGGAAAGCCGACAGGCTACCCTCCGCGCACAGTGCGGCAAAATGAATGCGATCGCTACAGATCCAAAAGGAGCGCGAGCGTCTCGCGGACTTCACGGAGGATGATTGGGCCGACGCTTCCTACGCGTTCGTGAATGCGGGCTCGTGGCGACGGAGCGCACGTGCGGGCACTGCGCGGACGAAGGCGGTCAGACGGTTGCCCTCGTCGGGGTCGATGATCACCTCTGCGCTGCTCTGACGGATCGTCCGGGTCAGAGGAACGACTTGGACGCCGTTCGGTTTATCCTCACGATCCGGCCTGCTGTCACGACGATGGCCGCTCGCCCTAGGCCGGCCTCACTGCCTGCCGGCATGCCAAGATCGAGCTCGACGATGTCCGGCGTCAGCATCGAGCCACGCCCCCTCATCGTCGGTGACGTCCGCCGCCAGGTCTTGCGCCACGGCGTCCTGGCGGAGTGCTCGGATCGCGTTGCTGACGGTTGCATCGATGGTCTCGTGGCGCTCGGCGGCCAATCGCGTCACACGTGCCTGCGTGTCTCGACTGATGCGGATTGTCGTCGTCTCTGCCATACCGCCTAGTGTCGACCTTGTAGACAAGTCCATCTACAAGCCACCAGCGTCAGGGCGTCTGCGACGCAGTCCCAGTGGGGCGGAGGATGCCATCTTCCGAGAGGAAGTTGAGTACCTCACGTTGAAAGTCCTTGCCGAGCATCGCATGGCCCTTGCCGTCGTACAGTGCGAGCCGGGCATTCGGGATACCGGCCGCAGTCTCACGGAACAGTGCAGCCGAGTAGAACGGATCCTCCGTTCCCCCGGCAACGAGTGTCGGGACGCAGATCTCATGCAGCCGGCCCCGGAAGGCGAGTTTGTCCTCCGCGTCGACCGTCACCCTGAGGTCCGAGGCGTTCGCGGGGGTCTTGAGCGACATGACCCATGCCATCGCCCAGACGAGGGGCCTCCGCACCCGACTGATCCAACCCGTGCGGGGGACCATCATGCCCACGAGCACGGAGTTCGCCGCCCGCCATTGCCCAAGGCCGGCCAGCCTGGCGTATTCGAGCTGGACGCGCTTCGCCTCGTTGTTGAGTGTGTGGGCCGCGGAGTGGATGACCAGTCGACGGACCAACTCCGGATGGTCTGCGGCGAAGTGCAGGGCGATCGACCCGCCAGTGGAGACGCCGATGACGTCCACCGGACCGCCGAACTCCTCGCGGACCATCCTCGCGTAGTCGTCCGCCATGTCGCCCAGGGTGTACCCCGGCGGGAGTCCCGGACGACGGTTCACTGCGTACACCGTGTACCGCTTCCCCAAGAAGCGGTACAACATCGCCGTCGTCTTGTCGGCCCTGTTCTCCGGGGTCAGCCCTTGGAACACGACCAGCGGGCGCGGCCCATGCCCGAACCGCGCGAACGGAAGACCGCTGCGGAACAACGCTGACGACGCGCGCCCTTGCCCGTCGCCGGCGGGCAGCGACGCGGAAGCGTTCGGATCCTTAACCACTCCAGGCCCCCTCACTCGGCGCCCCGGCCTGCATCCGGCGGGGCCGCACGGGACCAGTGTGTGAGTTCGTTGCGCCGACCGACAAGCCCTCCAGTTGCGTCGGGAGCGAGCATGACGCGATGCGTCATAGTGTGGGTGAGTGATCAGATCCTTCCGGGACCCGGCAACCGAACGGTTCTAGTCACGGCAACGAGTCAAGACCATCGACCCACGCATCGAACGGGTCGCCCTGGGGAAGCTGGTCATGCTGGACGCCGCCGAGACCGTGGACGACCTCATGGTGCCGCCCGGCAACCGACTCGAAGCACTCCGCGGAGACCGGCCGGCCAGCACAGCATCCGCATCAACCAGCAATAGCCCTGCTTCACCTGGACCGACGCCGGACCCACCGACGTCGCGACGCAGTGGGAGCTTGCGACTAGATCGTCGATTACCACTGAGCTGAGGAGGTGCCACCCATGACCACCATCACCCCGATCCATCCCGGGGAGGTCCTGATGGAGGAGTTCCTGGAGCCGCTGCAGATCAGTCAGAACCGGGTCGCCGTCGCGATCGGCGTGCCTCCCCGCCGGATCAACGAGATCATCCACGGCAAGCGGCGAATCACCGCCGACACCGCGCTCCGACTGGCTCACTACTTCGGCACCTCCGACCGATTCTGGCTCAACCTCCAGACCCGCTACGACCTCGAAATCGAGAAGGACCACCTCGCGATGCGCTCGACCGGATCGAGCCGCTCGAAGCCGTCTGACCTTCCGGAGGGCGGCAGATCAGGGCGAACAGCCAGGGCGTGGTGCGTTGTGCGAGCGTCAGCGCTGGTGAGGCGCCCCGCGTTCCCACCAGTCGTCGGGTGGTTCCTCAGCAAGGATGCGCGCTGCGATCTCCGGCGCTACGTAGTTGCAGAACTTCCATAGTTCCGTCGCTGCGCGGGAGTACTGAAAGAGGACCGCGTCCACGCCGAAGGCGTCCAATTCGCCGGCGCGAAAGCGATCGACAGCGTCGCCTACGTGTGCGACGAGGGCGGCCAGTTGCGCCTCCTGATAGGTCGCGACAGCGCTGCGTGCAGCCCGTCGGTCTGCCTTGCTCGGCACGACTTCAGCATACTCCGGCGACCCCGGGGGCCTTGGCTGGACGGGCGTCGGCTTGGGCGCTCTGCACGGACCTTTTGGTGACCCGCGCTCGCCGCGGCATGACCGGACACTCCCGTCGGACGGTCCTCGCTCGCTGGAGCACTTAGGTGTGCCCGTCATCACTCCGGGCGCAGTCGGACCGCGGCGAGGGGATGGCGCGGCGTGGCGGTTGCGCCTCCGGTCGGACTCGAGCGACTGACGGCGGCAACCACTGGAGAGTGAGCACTTCGTCGGGGTCCGGTTCCATGTCCAGCACGAACTGAAGCGTCCGGGATTCGTGCCGCTGGTTATCTGGGCCGGCCCTCGAGGGCGAGGGCCGTGTAGTGGGCGTGTTCGAACTCTACCGGGGTGGTATAGCCAAGGCGGGAGTGGAGTCGACGGTGGTTGTACCAGTCGACCCAGCCGGCGGTCGCGTACTCGACGTCGGCGACCGTCTTGTAGGGACCGTCGTGGAAGACGGTGGTGCCGATGCACTCGGTCTTGTAGAGCCCGATGATCGACTCCATGAGGGCGTTGTCGTAGGCGTCCCCGACACTGCCAATGGAGGCGGACAAGCCCTCCAGCATCAGGTGGTCCGTGTATCGCACCGAGGTGTACTGCGACCCCGCATCCGAGTGCGCGATCAGCCCGTCGGCGACGGGATGGGCCTCGCGGTCACGCGACCACAGGGCCATCCGCAGTGGGATCGTGACCAACTCGGTGTGTTTGGTGGTCTGGACGTGCCAGGACACGATCCGGTCGGCGAACACGTCGACGACGAACGCCGTATAGCTGAAGCCGGCCCAGGTTCGGCAGTAGGTGAAGTCCGCCACCCACACCCGGTTGGGGGCCGCAGCGGTGAAGTCCCGGTTCAACAGGTCCCCGGCCCGGCGGCCGTCCTTGCCGGGAATCGTCGTGCGGACCTGCCGGCCGCGCCGGATCCCGGCATGCCCGAGCAGACGCATCGCCTTGTCAACCACGTAACCGTTCACGTCATGGCCCTGACGGCGCAACAGCGCGGTGAGCTTCCGCCGTCCGTACAGGCCCTCGGGGGCGAGTCGGCGACGGCCCTCCGCGTCCACGATCCAGATGACGTCGAGGATCGCGTTCACCACATGGGCCACCTCGATGTCGGCCATGGTCGGGGCAGAGGCCTTCTTCCAGGCCCGGTAGGTTCGTGCGGCGATCCGGCAGCCCTGCTCAGTGAGGACCCGACAGATCGACTCGACCGCATGCCCCAGCTCGCGCTGGGAATCGATGAACCCCATCAGCTTCGCTTTCGGGGGTCGAGTTCCCCCGCGAAGAAAGTCGCTGCCGCTTTCAGGATCGCGTTGTCCTCGCGGAGCCGGCGCACCTCCGCCTTCAACGCCCTCACCTCCTCGCGTTCGGCGCTGGTCTGTCCGTCGACCTCGCCGGCGTCGACCTTGGCCTGGTTCACCCAACCACGCAACGTCTCCCGACCGATCCCCAGCCGGGCCCCAACAGCCTCACACGTGGCGCGCTGTGTCGGATACTCCGACCGCTGCTCGTGAACCATCCGCACCGCGCGCGACTTCTCCTCATCGGTGTACTTCCTAGGCATTCCTGCATCCTTCCTGACCGGAAACGATGCGGCAGGAATCTCGGACGCTTCACGCTCCATCCGCAGCTCGGCGTTCTCCGCGCGGAGCCGCTTCAGTTCCTCAACGTCGTCGCGCGACAACCCCCTCGCACCGTCAGCGGCCTCACGCGCACGATTCACCCAGTTACCCAAGGTGCCCTCGTTGACGCCGAGGTCTCGCGCGACCTGCGCGATCGGCTTCCCGGTCTCTTCGACGATCCGAACAGCTCCCTCACGGAACTCCCGGTCGTACTTGTTTCGCTTCTCTGGCATCTCGATCCTCATTGTCGATGCCTCTACGGTCCGGGGGGAACCCCAGACCAACCTGCTGGGTGACCTCGACTTCCCTGACATCCTCACCTGTGGTCTGGTGATCGCCGGGCTGGGCGTGCTGAACGATGTGACGATCACGCAGGCGTCGTCGGTGTGGGAGGTGCGGGCAGCGGGGCCGCACCTGACCCGGGGCCAGTTGTTCGCCTCGGGCATGCGGATCGGGCGGGACCATATCGCTTCGACGATCTACACGATCGTGTTCGCGTACGCCGGGGCCGCTCTGTCGCTGTTGCTGTTGTTGTCGTTGTACGAGCAGCCCCTGAACCTGCTGCTGTCGACCGAGCAGTTCTCCGAGGAGATCATCCGCACCCTCGGCAGCGGCATCGGCCTCGTGCTGAGCGTTCCCCTCACCACCGGCGTGGCCGCCCTCACCGTTACCGGCGCGGCCGCAGCCGGCGGTGGGTCGGGTCGGGACGTCGCCGACTCCGGCACCAAAGCCCGACGCCCCCGGCGAGCGATCTAGGTCAAGGTTTGGCCAAGCTTCGCGTCGCAACCTTGAAAGACGGCGGTTGCCCCACTTCCCTCGGGGGTGCGGCCGATTGTCTGCG
>JBKHWW010000161.1:0-24620 GCA_046566345.1 Actinomycetes bacterium | reverse complement strand
GAGCCGTCGGAGGGGGCGACTACATTGGAGGCCGAGTGGTCGACTGAAGGAGCACCGATGACACCGCGCACGCGCACCCGCTGGTCGCGCCGCCGATGGGTCATCGTCATGGGTGCCGCTCTGCTCGCCGTGGCGCTGCTCGCCTGGTGGGCCATCGCCAGCTCCGGCTCGCAGGACGACGGGCCGGGCACCGAGGTGGTTCGCGCTACCCGCTCCACGCAGACCTCGACGGTCTCGCTGTCGGGGGTGCTCGCGCCTCAACAGCAGGCCCGCGTCTCGTTCCGGGTGGCTGGCACCGTCGACCGCATCTCCGCGCGCGTCGGCGACGAGGTGCGCGCAGGCCAGGAGCTCGCCGCCCTCGAGGACCGCGACCTGCGCAACGCGGTCGCGCTCGCGGAGGCTCAGTTGACCGCGGCGCGGGCACAACTGCAGACCGCGCAGGAGGCCGACCAGGTCCGTTCCGCCCAAGTTGCTGTGGCGCGGGCCCAGGTCTCGTCCGCGCAGGCGGCGGTCGATCAGGCACGCGACCGCCTCGCCGACGCGGCGCTTGCCTCACCGATCGACGGCGTAGTCGCGGAGGTCGCCATCGAGGTCGGTGACCAGGTCACCGGCACCTCCGCCTCCCTTCCCTCGGGTGGGGCCGGGCTGCCATCCGGGCTCTCGGGCATCCCGGGGCTGACCTCGGGCTCCCAGGGCGCGGGCTCGGGCAGTGGCGGCGCGGCCATCGTCGTGGTCGTGCCCGGCAGTTGGCAGCTCGACGCCACCGTCGGGACGGCCGACCTGCCCTCGCTACAGCCAGGCCAACCGGCCATCGTGACCCCGACGGGCACGAGCACGCACGTCGCCGCGGTCGTCGACACGGTTGGGATCGTCGCGTCCGGCTCGTCGGGCTCGGCGGCCACCTTCCCGGTCACGCTCAAGATCACCGACACCACCGCCAACTTGTACTCCGGCTCCGACGCGAACGCCGTCGTGACCACGGGCCGCTTCGAGGGCGTCCTGACCATCCCCGAGGCGGCCATCCAATTCCGGGGCAATGACGCGACCATCCGTCGGGCCGCAACCCCGACCACCGACGAAGTCGTCACCCTCGGGCGCCGGTTCTCGGACCGGGTCGAGGTCCTGTCGGGCCTCGACGAGGGCGACGAGGTGGTGGCGCGCAAGGGCGTCACCGTGCAGGCCCCACCGCGGCCTCAGTTCGGCCCCGGCGGCAGCATCGCTTCGCCCGACCCGACCCCGAGTGCCCGCTCATGACGGCCCTCCTGCGGATGCGGGCCGTCCGCAAGACCTACGACACCGGCGCGATCGCCGTGGAGGCCCTCCGCGGCGTCGACCTCGAGGTGTCCGAGGGCGACTTCGTCGCCATCATGGGACCGTCCGGCTCGGGCAAGTCGAGCCTGATGCACATCCTGGGCTGCCTCGATATCCCCACCAGCGGCACCTACGAACTCGGCGGCGTCGACGTCAGCGACATGACCGAGGGGGAGCTCGCCGAGGTACTGAACAAGCAGATTGGCTTCGTCTTCCAACAGTTCAACCTGCTGCCGTCCATGACCGCCCTGCGCAACGTGGAGCTGCCCCTGGTCTACGCCGGCGTCCCCAAGGCCGGACGCCGTGAGCGAGCGCTCGCGGCGCTCGCCCGCGTCGGGCTCGCCGACCGGGTTGACCACCGGCCCGGCGAGCTTTCCGGCGGCCAGCAGCAGCGCGTCTCGGTCGCGCGGGCACTGGTCACCAGCCCGACCCTCATCCTGGCCGACGAGCCCACAGGCAACCTCGATTCGGTGTCCACCCGGGACGTCCTGTCGCTGTTCGAAGAGTTGCACGACAGCGGCCGCACCATCGTCCTGATCACGCACGAGGCCGATGTCGCCGCGCACGCCCGGCGCGTGGTCCGGATCACTGACGGCCTGCTCTCTGAAGGCCCGGCCCGCGAGGGGCTGGTGAACGCCCGGTGAGCTGGACCGAGACCCTGCGCGCCGCCGCCGAGGCCTTGCTGGGTCGTCGGATGCGGTCCCTGTTAACCATGCTGGGCATCCTGATCGGCATCGCCGCGGTCATGCTCACCGTGGGCCTCGGCGAGGGCGCCCGCCTCCAGATCACCAAAGAGATCAACAACTTGGGCTCCAACCTTCTCATCGTCATGCCGGGCGGCGCGTCGGCAACCGGGCAGCGAGCGGCGTCCGGGGGAGCCGCGCTGACGCTCGCGGACGCCGCCCTGATCGCCGACCCCGTGGTCGCGCCCGACGTGACCGGGGTCGCGCCCATCATGTCCACGCGCGTCTCGGTGATGTACGGCACCACGACCTGGTCGACCCAGGTATCGGGCAGCACCACCGCCTGGCAGACGGTGCGCAACCGTGAACTCGTCGACGGCCGGTTCTTCACCGACGCCGAGCAGGCGGCGGCCGCGCAGGTGGCGGTGCTGGGCCCCACCACCGCCGCCCGGCTCTTCGCCGACTCCCCCGCCGTGGGCGAGTCCGTCATCATCAACGCGCAGACCTTCCTGGTGGTGGGGGTCTTGGAGTCGGTCGGCTCGAGCTCGCTGTCCAATGACGACGACCTCGTCGTCCTGCCGATCACCACGATGGCGCAGCGGCTCGCGCCTCCCGCCGGGGCCCGCTCGCTGCAGGCGATCTACGCCACCGCCCGCGACGACGCGTCGATCAGTTCGGCCCATCAGCAGATCACCCGGGCCCTCGTCGTGAACCACGCCACCACTGCCGCCGACCAGGACTTCACGGTGATGACGTTCCAGGCGCTGCTCACCGCAGCCAACTCGATGACCGCGGTGCTGACCACGCTGCTCGGTGGCCTGGCCGGCATCTCTTTGGTGGTCGGCGGCATCGGAGTGATGAACATCATGCTCGTCTCCGTGAGCGAGCGGGTCCGCGAGATCGGCCTTCGCAAGGCGCTCGGGGCCACGCCGGCCCTGATCAGGCGCCAGTTCCTCGTCGAGGCCGGTATCCTCGGCCTCCTCGGAGGCGCGATGGGCGTCACGCTCGGCATCATCGGGGCCGCGATCCTGACGCCCCTGCTCGACCTCGAAGTGACCGTCTCGCTGCCCGCCACGTTGCTCGCGCTGGGCGTCTCCCTGGGCATCGGTCTTGTCGCCGGGGTCTACCCGGCCGCGCGCGCCGCCAATCTGCCCCCGATCGACGCGCTGAGGAGCGAGTGATGAGGCGACGCGGGGTGGTGGCGGGGGCGTTGGCCGCCCTGGTCGTTCTCGCCCTGGTGACGTGGGCGCTGTGGCCCAGGCCGGCCGCGGCGGCCTACGTCACGGCGCAGGCCTCCCGGGGCACTCTTACCCAGACGCTGACCCTCGTGGGCCCCGTCGAACGGGACGGCAGGGCCGAGATCTCCCCCACCAACGACGGTCTCGTCACGGCGCTGCACGTCAGGCTGGGTGACGAGGTGTCGCCAGGACAGCAACTCGTCACGCTCGACCCCGCTCCGCTGCGACTGGCCGTCCTCCAGGCACGGGCCCAATTGGCCCAGGCCGAGGCCCAGCTGGACGCCGACCTGGCCGCACGAGACGCCGGGGCAGACCGCGGCCCCGCCACCCTCGCACAAGGAGCCGGACAAGGCATGGCTCCCTCGGGCGGGTCCGCTAGCGTCGCCCCGGGCGGCGCATCTGGCGGCCTCACACCCGGCGCGTCCGGCCCGGCCGGCCCCAGCGAGCCACCTGCCTACCTCACCGCGATGAACGAGTCGCTGGCGGCCCTGCAGGTCGCCGTGGTCGCCCAGCAGCAGCAGTGCACCCCGGTCTTCGCCGCACTGCAACAGCTTCGCGACCTTCAGACGGCCTTGCCCACCAGCCTGCCAACTGCGCTGCCCACCAGCCTGCCGACGTCGCTGCCCACCTCGCTGCCTACTGAACTCCCGGCCTCCCTGCCCAGCACGCTGCCCGATTCACCAACCGCGCACCCGAGCGTGCTGCCGACCGCGCACCCGGGCGTTAGGCAGCCGACTGACGCCGAGAAGCGAGGGCACACCGCCGACTCCCCCGCCCCGACGGCCGCGCCCAGCACGGCCACCCCCGCACCTGACCCCAGCACGGCCACCCCCGCACCTGACCCCAGCGCAACCACCCCCGCACCTGACCCCAGCGCGACCACCCCGGCACCCGGTCCGAGCGTCACGACGCCGACCCCGACCGGGGGCGCGCCGGCCCTGCCCGCAGCCCTGCCGACCGCTTTGGCCCAAACGCAACTGCCCGACGTCTCGCAATTGGTCGGCATGGTCGATCAAATCCAGGCGTGCACCACGGCCATGGGGGCGCTCGCGCAGGCAGAGGGCGTCGCGGGCGCAGCGATCGGAGCGGCCGCCCAGGGCTTGGCCGCCTCCACGCAGCAAGCCCAGCAGGCGCTGGCGGCCGCGCAGGCGGACCTGCAGAGGGCCGCCCAGCAGGCGTCCGAGCAGGCCATCAGGCAGGCGCAGTCACAGTTGGAGGCGCACCTCGCCGCACAATTCGGAGGGGTTGTCACCGAGGCCACGATCGCCAGCGACCGCGCCCGCCTTCTCGAGGCGCGCCAGCGGCTCGCGTCGGCCGAGGTGGACCTCGCCGCGTCGACCTTGACCAGTCCGATCTCGGGCACGGTGGGCGCGCTGGACTTCGCGGTGGGCGAGGGGTCCGCCGGGCGTTCACTCACCGTGGTCGGCAGCGGAGCCGCCGGAGTGACGGTCGAGGTCCCGCTTTCGGCCCGGGGGCGGGTTTCGCCCGGTGTCCCGGCCACAGTCGGCCAACTCGCGGCCGCGCCGCAGTTCTCTGGTCAAGTGACGACCGTCAGTGTCCTGCCCACGGACTCTGCAGGGGGCCCCACGTACGCCACCCGGGTGGTCGCGGACGATCCCGAGCAGGCACTTCGAGCAGGCTCGTGGGCCGAGGTCACGCTGACGCTGGCGCAGGCCACGGACGTGCTCACCGTCCCGGCGTCCGCGCTCACGAAGATCACCGACACCACTGCCACCGTCGAGGTGGTGCAGAACGCCCGCGACGACGCGGCCGAGACGGTCGAGGTCGTCACCGGTCGCACCGGGGGCGGGCGTGTCGAGATCGTCTCCGGCCTCGCGGATGGGCAACGGGTCGTCCTGGCGGACCGTCGGCTCCCGGTCCCGGGAGGCCTGGCTCAGTACGCGCAGCGTGGCGGCTCGGCCTCGGCGTCCCCGACGCCGGCGCGATGAGCCCGCGACGCGACCTGCGGGCCCCGTCGCGCTTGCAGGCTCTGCGCGACCACCTGGTGGCCTGGACCGCTGAGCACGGCCCGGCGCCCTCCCTGGCCGGCCTGCTCGAGCGCCCCGCACCCGAAGACCCCGACGACGCTGCTGTCGCCGAGGCCGACCTGGTAGCCGCCCTGCTCGCCGACGCCCCCGGCGCCGTTGTGCCCCGCGTCCACCTGGCCGCCGCGGTGCGCACGGGCCTGAGCCGCTTGCGCGAGGCGAACCCCGGCCGGTTGGTCGAGGTGCGGGTGCCACCCTTCGGCGCGGTGCAGGTCGGCGTTCCCAGGGTGAGCACCGCGCACACCCGTGGCACACCGCCGAACGTCGTCGAGACGGACGCCGCGACCTGGCTCGGCCTCGCGTCGGGCCGCCTCTCCTGGCCCGATGCGGTCGCCGCGCGCCGCGTCTCGGCCAGTGGGGCACACTCGGACCTGTCCGGCCAGTTGGCCGCTGCGTTGGCGAACCGCCCAGAGCGCTCGCGAGCGGCGCGGGGGGTCAGCGACGAGCGCTCGTCCGAAGCCGGATAGTCAGGACCGCCGGGTGGCGAGGTCGACCACCTCGGCGTCCGGCCGCGCCAGCAACCGGCAAAGGATGCCGTCGTTGTTTCCGAACACGACCCCCGGCAGGGTGAAGTCGGTGGTGATCTCCTGGAATCCCAGCGAGCTGTGCAGGGTACGAGAGGCGTGGTTCCTGGCCGCCACGACGTAGTGGACTGCGCCGCCGTGGGCCAGGGCCCACTCGATGCGCGCTTGGGTAAGGCGGCGCCCCAGCCCGCGCCGGCGGAAGTCCGGGGAGACAACCACGCCGCTGAGGTACCAGCCGTCCGGCGCGTTCCGTCCGCCGTCGGCGGTCGGCGTCAGCCACGACAGCCACCCGTACCCGATGATCTCGCCGCGGTACTCCGCGACCACGAGCGTGTGGCGCTCGTCGTCGAACCTGCGCTCGTGCTGGGCGGTCCACTCGGCGGGGTCACCCCCCTCGCGCTGGGCCGAGAGAGCCCCCGTCCGGCAGAGGTCGACTCGGTCCGCCAGCCGCACCACGGCGTCCGGCAACGGGACGCCGTGGGCGTCCGGGGCGAAGGGTGCGATGAGGGAGTTCACGGTGAGAACACCCTGGCACACGCCGTCGAACGCGGCCGCGGCGTCCCAAAGCGTGGGGCCTAGAGCGAGGGCAACAGCTTGCTGAGCTCGAGTGGCGTGACCTCGCGCATGAACTCCCAGTACTCGGAGCGCTTGTTGCGCAGGACGAAGTCGAAGACGTGCTCGCCCAGCGTGTCCGCCACGAGTTGACTGGTCTCCATCGCCCGCACGGCCAGGTCCATGTCGGCGGGCAGCGGCTTGATCCCCAGCGCCTCGCGCTGCTTATCGGTCAGGGACCAGACGTCGTCTTCGGCCGGGTCGGGCAGCGGCATCTCGTTCTCAATGCCTGACAGCCCCGCGTTGAGGATGAGCGCGTAGGCGAGGTAGGGGTTAGCGGAGCTGTCCAGCGAGCGGAGTTCGATGCGTGCCGAGCTCGACTTGCCCGGCTTGGACAGCGGGATGCGGACCATCGCGGAGCGGTTGTTCTGGCCCCAGCAGATGAAATTGGGAGCCTCACCGCCGCCGGCGAGGCGCTTGTAGCTGTTCACCCAAGGGTTGAGGACCGCGCTGATCTCGGCGGCGTGGTGGAGGAGGCCGGCGACGAAGTGGCGCCCCACCTTGCTGAGGTTGTACTCCGACGACGCGTCGTAGAACGCATTGGTGTCGCCTTCGAACAGCGACACATGGCTGTGCATTCCCGAGCCGGGGTGCTTGGCCAGCGGCTTGGGCATGAACGACGCGAACAGGTTCTGCATCACGGCGACTTCTTTGACCACGACGCGGAACGTCATAATGTTGTCGGCCATGGTCAGGGCGTCGGCGTAGCGCAGGTCGATCTCTTGCTGGCCGGGCCCCGCCTCGTGGTGACTGAACTCCACCGAAATGCCCATCTGCTCGAGCATGCTGATCGCCGTCCGGCGGAAGTCGGTGCCCGCGGTCGCCGTCGTGTGGTCGAAGTACCCGCTGGTGTCGACCGGGATGGGCTCGACCCCCGGGACCAGCGGCAGTTGGAACAGGTAGAACTCGATCTCGGGATGGACGTAGAACGTGAACCCCATGTCGGCCGCCTTGCGCATCGCGCGCTTGAGCACGTGCCTTGGATCGGCGAACGACGGGGACCCGTCGGGGAGCCGGATGTCGCAGAACATGCGTGCCGTCCCACCGGACTCACCGCGCCAGGGCAGCATCTGGAACGTGGACGGGTCGGGGTGGGCGACCATGTCGGACTCGTAGACCCGGGCGAAGCCCTGGATCGAGGAGCCGTCGAAACCGATCCCCTCGCTGAGCGCGCCCTCAAGCTCGGCCGGTGCGATCGCGACGGACTTCAGGAACCCCAGCACGTCGGTGAACCAGAGCCGGACGAATCGGACGTCCCGTTCCTCCATGGTGCGCAGGACGAAATCGGTCTGCTTGTCCATGAACCCATCCTGCCCAGACGGTGTTACGCACGGGTTACGACACTGAGGCGGTTGCCCGGGGCGATGAAGGAAGAACATGAATTCGCCCGATGTTAAGCTAAGATCTTCAGGTGTCCGAGATGAAGCCCCGCCCTTGCGTCGCCCTGCTCGGCGACCTGGTTGGGTCGCGCGCCTCCGTCGACCGGGCCGCCCTGCACCGCCGTCTCCGTGACGCCCTGACCAGCGCCAACGAGCGCTTCGCACCGATCGACCCGCTCCGCGTCACCATCGGGGACGAGTTTCAGGGGGTGTTCGCCACGGTCGGCGAAGCATTGGCAGCGACCTACGCCGTGCGGCTGGGGCTCGGGCCAGGCGACGACGTCCGCTTCGGTGTCGGGCGCGGTAGCGTGCGCATCATCGACCGCGAGAACAACGTCCAGGACGGAACCGCCTGGTGGGCGGCCCGGGAGGCCATCGAGCAGGTGGAGCGTCGCGCCCGCGGCGCGCACGCCGCTCTGCGCACGGGCCTGGACGCCGGCGCGGACGAGGGGCCGGTGAGCACCGAACTCAGGGTCGCTGTCGAGGCGGTGGACGCCTTGCTGGCAGGGCTTGATCGCCGAGGGCGGACCATCCTCGTCGCGCGCCTGGCCGGACGCCCCCAGTCCGATGTCGCACGCCAGCTCGGCATCTCGGCGTCCGCGGTGAGCCAGCGGGTGCGGCGGGGCGGCCTCGCGGTGATCGCCGACGCAATCACGGCTCTGAAGGGCGTCCGATGAGCTGGCTGACGCTCCTCCTGCTGGGCATCGGGGTCGCCGACCTCCTGGCCGCGGCCCGGCCCGACCTCGAGCGCGCGCATCCTCCGCTGTCCCGGTGGGTGGTGACCGCCCTCGCCGGGCTCCTCGTCGTGACCGTGGGAGGCCTGGCGGGGTTCGACGCGGCGTCGGACTGGGTGGCGGTCGGCTTCGTGGTTGCCTCGATGGCCCTGTGGCGGTGGATGCTGCGCTCCGGGGAGACCAGCCCCCAGGCGGCGCGGCGCACGCTGGCGTGCCTGGTGCTGCCGGCCGTCGTCCTGGTGGCCCTATCGGGGCTGGCCGCCCCTGTGGGCGGCCCGCTGGCCGCGTGGCTGGCCTGGATGGACCTGCCGGCGCTGGCCCGGTTCTCGCCAGGCCGGGTGTTGCTCCTGGCTGCCCTGGCCGTGGTGAACACGGCGACGGCGAACCTGGTGGTCCGCCTCGTGTTGGTGTCGGTGGACGCGCGGCCGCCCCGACTGGGGGCCCACGCCCGCGACGACGCCGGCGCACGCCCGGCCGAGAGGCTGCGCGGCGGCCGCCTGCTCGGGCCGATGGAGAGGCTGCTCATCCTCGGCTTCGGCGCCGCCGGCGACGTGGAGGCGGCCGGCCTCGTCGTGGCGGCGAAGGGCCTACTGCGGTTCCCGGAGCTGCAGGCGGCGGCGCGCGCGCACGAGGCGTCCGTCGACGAGGTGACCGAGTACTTCCTGGTGGGGACGTTCACCAGCCTGCTCGTGGCGCTGGCGTCCGTGGTGGTGCTCGCCTGAGGCGCGCGCACCCGCTCCAGGGCCCGCACCCTCAGGGGCGAAGGGCGTCGAAGGCCGAGCCGAGGTCGTCGTCCTCGTCGTCGTCCTCGTCGGGATCGTTGAACCGCGGATCGTTGTCCCACTGCTCGTTGCGCAGCTGCGCATGCTCGAGCGCCTGCCCCGCCTCTTCGCGGGAGCGGTAGGGCCCCAGCCGGGTCTCGGACCGGCAGCCCTCATAGGGCTCGACGGTCTTGTGCAGAAGACAGAAGTACCACTCGCCCTCGTGTGCCATTGCTCCTCCTCCGCAGGGCCGGTAACGCCAGAGTAGCCGCTGCGCGTCGCGGATATGATCGGCCGCGTGACCGCCATCCAGCCCTGGCCTCAGACCGCGCGACGCCCCGTGCCGGCGTCCATCCCGCGCCCTCACTACGTCGATCGGGCGGCACCGGAGACCTACACCGGCTCGCATGTGCAGGCGCCGGAGACGATCGAACTGATGAGGGAGTCGAGCAGGATCGCGTCCGATGCCATGTACGAGGCGGCCAAGGGGATAGCCCCCGGCGTCACGACCGACGCGTTGGATGCCATCGCCCACGAGTACATGCTCGACCACGGCGCCTACCCGAGCGCGTTGGGGTACCGGTCGTTCCCGAAGTCGATCTGCACCAGTGTGAACGAGGTCATCTGCCACGGCATCCCCGACACCCGGCCGCTGGAGGAAGGCGACCTGGTCAAGATCGACGTGACGGCGTTCAAGAACGGCGTGCACGGCGACAATTGCGGGACGTTCGCGTGCGGCGAGCTACCTGAGGACTCCCGGCTGTTGATGGAGCGCACCCGGGAGGCCCTCCATCGGGCCATCCGGGCGGTTCGGCCCGGGCGCGAGACGAACGTCATCGGCCGGGTGATCGAGGCCTACGCCAAGAGGTTCGGCTACGGCGTCGTCCGCGAGTACACCGGTCACGGCGTCCACTCCGCCTTCCATTCGGGCCTGATCATCCTGCACTACGACAACACTGCCTACCGCGATGTCATGGAGCCGGGCATGACCTTCACCATCGAGCCGATGCTCACCCTCGGCGATCCGAGCAGCCACGTGTGGGAGGACGACTGGACGGTGGTCACCAACGACGGTTCCCGGTGCGCGCAGTGGGAGCACACCGTCGTCGTCACCGAGACCGGGGCCGAGATCCTCACCGTGCCTCCGGGCGAGACGGACGCGGTGGCGGCGTCCTGACCGCCGTCTAGTCTGGGCGCCGACACCAGCGGAAGAGGTGCCTGATGAGGACGTTCCTGGTCGCGCTCGTCACGTGTGCGCTCGCCCTGACCGGATGTACGGCGTCCAAGCCCCCCTCGGCCGACGGTTTTCGGACCCTGGCGGTCTCCGAGTACCGCCAGCGCATGGTGGCCGGCTGGCTGGGACAGATGATCGGCGTCGGGTACGGCGGCCCCACGGAGTTCAGCAGCCTGGGCCGGATCATCCCCGAGGAGGACCTCCCGCGCTACCACCACCGCCTGGTGAACAACTCGTTCGGCCAGGACGACCTCTACGTCGAGATGACGTTCCTGCGCACCCTGCAGGAGCACGGGTTGGGGGTGTCCGCCGAGCAGGCGGGCCTCGACTTCGCCAACTCGCGCTACCGGCTCTGGTTCGGCAACTTGGCCGCGCGCGACAACCTGCGCGACGGCATCGCACCACCCGACTCGGGGCACCCCAGCTACAACGAGCATCCCGACGCCATCGACTTCCAGATCGAAGCCGACTTCGCCGGGCTCATCTCCCCCGGAATGCCGCAGCAGGCACTGGCCGTCGGGGACAGGTTCGGACGCATGATCGGCTACGGCGACGGCCTCTACGGGGGCCTGTTCATGGCCTGCCTCTACAGCGAGGCCTTCTTCATCGACGAGCCGCCAGCGCTCGTCGAGGCCGGGCTGGCGTGCATCCCGCCCGAAAGCCAGTACGCCGAGGCGGTGCGCGATGTCGTCGGCTGGTGGCGCGCGGATCCGGACGACTGGCAGAAGACGTGGCGGCTCGTCGACGAGAAGTACCACCTCGACCCCGACTACCGCAGGGTGTCCAGCACGCTGGAGGGCCAGCCCGCCTTCAACATCGATGCCAAGCTCAACGGCGCCTATGTGGTGATGGGGCTCCTGTTCGGCGACCGTGATCCGATGCGGACCATGCAGGTCGCCATGCGGAGCGGCCAGGACTCGGACTGCAACCCCGCAAGCGCGGCCGGCGTCCTGCTCACCGCTCTCGACGACCGCGACCTGACCGCGGCTCTGCTCGCCGAACTCGACCGCCATGAGCACTGGGAGTGGACCGACTACGACTTCGACGGGCTGGTCGCGGCGTCCGAAGCGCTGGCCCGGGAGTCGGTTCTGGCCGCGGGCGGCCGCATCGAGCGCGACGGCGCCGGAGCTGAGTACTTCCTGATCCCGGTCCAAGCGGCCACCCCAGGCGCGCTGGAGCGGAGCTGGGCCCCCGGACCGGCCGCCGGGAGCCGCTTCAGCGCCGACGAGCTCGCGCAGATCACGGTCGGCGGCAGGGACTGACCCAGCCACGATGAGCCCGGGGATGAGCCGGCCTGTAAGCCGGATTCTGTCGTCCCCGAGGGGACGGGTGGCCATCCATCTGCGACGGCTGTCGCCAGCCGCCTTCGCCCATGGGCGTGCGACCTACCCGGACGCCTCGCGCGGGCAGCGCTCGGACGGCGTCCGCGGGCCGAAGCCCTTCTTGGTCTTGCTCCGGGTGGGGTTTGCCGAGCCGCCCCCGTCACCGGGGGCGCTGGTGGTCTCTTACACCGCCGTTTCACCCTTACCCACCGGTCGCCGGGCGAGGCCTGGCGCCTTGGTGGGCGGTCTGTTCTCTGTGGCACTGTCCCGCGGGTCACCCCGGGTGGGCGTTACCCACCACCCTGCCCTGTGGAGTCCGGACTTTCCTCAGCACCTTTCGGTGCCGCGGTCACCCGGCCGACTCATCCGGCTGACCACTTTACCCGACGCGGAACTCCACCAGGCCCTCGATCAGGTCCGCGGTGACCAGCCGAGCCTCCACCTCGCTGCCCAGGGCCGGACGCCGCCCGGTCAGCGGCGCGGCTACGGCCGGCTCGGGGAGTTGGATCTCGCCGCGGTCCGCCTTGTCGTTCCACTCCACCACCGTCCCGGTGAAGGGCGAGCCCAGATGTGGGGAGAGGACCAGCGCCTCGACCAGGTCCAGAATGCCGCGCTCGTAGGCGTTGGCCCGCTGGGTGCTCGCCCCCATCGTGCTGGGCAGCTCGGTCAGCTCTGCGCGCACCCAGTCGGGCACGGACGTTCCGGCGCACTCGGCCACACAGATCGCGCCGACGTAGCGGTCGACCAGCCGGCGCAGAGGCGCGGTGCAGTGCGCGTAGGCGACGTTCATGGCGCCGTGCAGGGGCTGAGCGGGCGGCTCGCCGTCGAAGGCCGCGTACCCCGCGCCGCGGAACAGGGTCGTGCAGGAATTGAGCATCGCCAGGTGGCGGGGCTCGGTCGGGTCGAGGCTGCGGACGAAGTCGGGATAGCCGACTGAGCCGGGCCAACGGATCCGTAGGCCCTTGGCGATGTGCCTGAGCCGGTCGATGCCAGCCTGCCGAGCCGGGGGCAGCGTCCGCAGGATCCCGACGCCGGCGTCCATCATGATCTGGGCCGCCGCGATGCCAGTCAACAGAGACACCTGCGCGTTCCAGCCTTCCACGGGCAGCGGCGAACGGAAGGTGAGCTCCCAGGTGCCGTCGTCGCCCACGCTCACCTCCTGCTCGGGGATCGGCAGGCTGACCCCGCCCCGGCCGCGCTCCAGCTGCTCGCGCAGGAGCCCGACGTCGCGCAGCAGCAGCAGCGGTTCGGTGGCGGTTCCGTCGTCCAGTGCTTGCTGGACGCCGGCGTACGTCAGCTGCTCGCGGCTGCGGACCCTAGCCGGAGACACCGTGACCGCGGACAGCTCGCCGCGGGCGTCCAATCGGTGCTCCCAGAGCAGCGCCGGCCGAAGCTGGTCAGGAAGGAGGGATGCCGCGCCCTCCGAGAGCAGGGGCGGGTGCAGGGGCGTCCGGCCGTCGGGTGCGTACAGCGTCACCCCTCGTGCATGGGCCTCGCGGTCGATCGCACCTCTGGGCGCGACGAAGGTGGGCAGGTCGGCGATCGCGTACCAGACGACGTAGCCGTCCCCGTCGCGCTCGATGTACACGGCCTGGTCGAGGTCGGTCGCTCCCTCAGGATCGATGGTGACAAGCGGCACGTCGGTGGCGTCACGCTCGGGCAGTACCGCTTCGGCCGCTGCGGACTCGGCTTCGGCCAGAACGTCGGCGGGGAACCCGTCGGGGACCTCCAACGACGAGCGCAGGCGTGACAGGCCTGCGGAGATCGGCGCGGGGCCCCCGTGCCGGGCGCTCAGGTGGGCCGCGGGCATGCCCTCACAGCCCTGACTCTGAGGTTCGCACCAAGATTCGGTTGCACTCCTCGCATCGGAGCACCTCGTCCTCGGCGGCGCTCCGATAATGGGCCAGGTCGGCGGAGTTGGCGACCAGCTGACAGCCGCCGCAGCGCCCGTGCTGTAGCAGTGCCGCGCCTACGCCGCCCGACTTCTCGGCCACCCGGGTGTACAGCGAGAGCAACTCGGACGGGACGGAGGCGGCGATGCTGTCCCGTTCGACCTCGCGGCGTCCGCGTTCGGCGGCGATCTCACTCAACTTCGCCTCGCGCTCGGACAGGACGGCGCGCAGCCGGTTCTCCACGTTCGTTTTGGTGTCGACGGCGTCCCGGGCACGCTCACGCGCATCTTCGAGCCGCTCCATCGCGTCGAGCTGCTGATCCTCGAGTTCAGCGATGCGCCTGACGAGGTGATCGATCTCGGACAGCAGCCCTTGCAGCGACTTCGGATCACCGACCGACCCGTCGTCGACCCGTTTGCGGTTGCGCGCGAGCCGCTCGCGGACCGGGGTCAGGTCGCCCTCGGCTCGATCCTGCTCGGCCTCGAGGTCGGCCACCACGGTCTCGGCCGCGATCACGTGCTCGGCGGCCCGCCCGCGCTCGGCCTGCAGCTCCCGTGCCTGGACCGTCTCGCGGAGGGTGGCCCGGCGGTGGTCCAGCTGTGCGATCGCGGTGTCTACCGCCTGCAGGTCGAGCAGCCGACGCTGCGCCTCGGGGGCAGCCTTCATGGGTCCTCCTGGTCCGGCACGTGACAGCGACGATACCGCAGCGCCACCGGGCAGAACCCTGCGAGGATGTGGCCCATGACCATCCTGTACCTCGTCCGTCACGGCCAGACCGAGTGGAGCAAGTCCGGTCAGCACACCAGCTACACCGACCTCGACCTCACGCCGGCCGGCGTCGACCAAGCCAAGTCGCTGCGGGACAAGCTCGACCCCGATTCCTTCGACCTGGTGCTCTCCAGCCCTCGCCTGCGAGCGCGCAAGACGGCGAAGCTGGCGGGCTTCGAGCCCGAGATCACCGACGACCTCGCCGAGTGGAACTACGGCGAGTATGAGGGCCTGACGTCGAAGCAGATCCGGACCAACCACCACCCGGGTTGGCGGCTGTGGTTCAACGGGTGCCCTGGCGGCGAGTCGGCCGACGAGGTGCGGGCTCGCCTCACCCGGGTGGTCCACCGGGTCCGGGAATCGGGCGTGGAGAAGGCGATCTGCTTTGGGCACGGTCACGCCTCGCGGGTGTTGGCCCTGTGTTGGCTCGACTTCCCCCTCATCTTCGGCCAGAGCTTCCCCCTCGAAGTCGCCTCGGTGTCGGTGCTCGGCCGCGAGAAAGAGTCGTGGGCGGTCCTGCGCTGGAACAGCTGACCCTCGGAGCAGCGCCGCCCTGCTCGTCCGGACGCCGCCCGGGTAGAATCGCGCCACCGCGAGACGAATGGGGTAGTCATGAAGCAGAGGGAACAGCCCGCGCTGCCCAACCGACAGACGCCGTTCTCGGACGCCTTCGTCGCGTTCATCCCCCAGGCCTGGGCGCCTTATCCCGACCACCTCCCGGCCCGCCTCGAAGCCGCCGAGCACACCTCCGCACGCCGAGAAGCCGTCAGCCGGGCGTTCCCCGGGGATCGCCTCATCATCCCGGCCGGGCCGCTCAGCGTGCGCAGCAACGACACCGACTTCAGATTCCGGGCTCATTCGGCGTTCGTGCACCTGACCGGTCTGGGCACCGACCGAGAGCCGGACGCCGTCCTGATCCTCGAGCCGGACGGTGAGGCGCACGCCCCGACCCTGTACTTCAAGCCGCGGGCGCCGCGCACCGACCCCGAGTTCTACGCCGACGCCCGCTACGGCGAGATGTGGGTCGGGCAGCGGGAGTCGCTGGCCGAGATGGCGGCCCTCACCGGCCTTCGGTGCCGGCCGCTCGCTGATCTGCCCGGCGCCCTGGCGCTCGACGCCGGCGGCGTCCCCATCCGCGTGGTGCGCACCGCGGACGCCCACCTGACACGGCAGGTCGACGACCTCCGCCCCATCGCCGAGCTGTCGGCCGGGCGAGCCGCCGACGACGAGCTCGAGGTGATGCTGTCCGAGCTGCGCCTCATCAAGGACCCCTTCGAGTTGGAACAGCTGCAGCGCGCCTGCGACGCCACCGCGGTCGGCTTCGAAGCCGTCGTCGCCGACCTGCCCGCCGCCGTCGCGCACGGACGCGGCGAGCGCTGGTGCGAGGGTGTGTTTGCGCTCCACGCCCGCCACCTCGGCAACGACGTGGGCTACGGCAGCATCTGCGCCTCGGGCGATCACGCCAACACGCTGCACTGGATCCGCAACGACGGAGACCTGCACGAGGGCGACCTGATCCTCCTCGACATGGGGGTGGAGGTCGACACGCTCTACACCGCTGACGTCACCCGAACCCTCCCCGTGAGCGGTCGCTTCTCCACCGCCCAGCGCAGGGTCTACGACGCCGTGCTCGACGCACAGCAGGCCGGCATGGACGCCGCGCGCGCCGGCAACACCTTCCACGACGTCCACGACGCCGCGATCCGCGTGATCGCCGAGCACCTGCACGCCTGGGGCCTGCTGCCGGTCCCGGTCGAGGAGTCGCTCGACCCGGTGCGCGGCGGGCACCACCGTCGCTGGATGGTGCACGGCACCTCCCACCATCTCGGCCTCGACGTGCACGACTGCGCGCAGGCCCGCCGCGAGTTCTACCGGGACGGGGTCCTCACCCCGGGCATGGTCATCACCGTCGAGCCGGGCCTGTACTTCAAAGCCTCTGACTTGCTGGTGCCCGAAGAGCTGCGCGGCATCGGCGTCCGCATTGAGGACGACGTCGTCATCACCGACGGGGAGCCGCGCGTGTTGTCGTCGGCGCTTCCGCGCCAGGCGGACGCCGTCGAGTCGTGGATGGAGCGCCTGCTCGGCTGAGATAGTGGGCGCATGACCGCACAGCTGACGCTCGCCGGAATGGGCGTCGCCATCCTCGCTCTCGTCGTCGGCGTCGCGGTGTGGCTGCGCCGACGCTACCGGGTCCGGTGGACCACCTGGCTGTGGGGAGCGCTCGCGTTCGTCTTGTCCCAGCTCCTCCGTCTGCCGCTGCTCGCCGGGGCGGGGCCCGCGGCGTCCGCCCTGGGTGTGTCGGTGACCGCCGCCGTCGCGGGGGTGGCGCTGGTCACCTCGGGCTTGTGCGAGGAAGGCTCCCGCTGGATTGTGCTGCGCTTCGGCGCGCGCCGCGAGCGCGAACGCGCCGACGGCCTCATGTTCGGAGCCGGCCACGGCGGCATCGAGGCGCTGATCGTGTTCGGCGTCTCGATCGTGGGCGGGCTGGTGCTGCTCGCCAGCGGCGATGCGATGCTCGAGCAGGCCCGGCAGACCACCCCCGACCAGGTCGACGCCCTCACCGCCCAGCTCGAGGCGGTGCGCACCCTCACCCCCGGCACGGCGCTCGTCGGCATCTGGGAGCGGGTTCCCGCGATGGTCTTCCACATCGCCGCGTCGCTGGCTGTCCTGAGGGCTGTCCGCGAGCGGCGACTGGGGTGGCTGTGGTTCGCGATGGCCGCCCACATCGGCTTCAACGCCGCCGCCGTGGGCACCCTGCAGCTGTCGCAGAACGTGCTCCTGACCGAGGCCGTGGTCACCGCACTGGGAGCCCTGTTCCTGTGGGGCATCCTCCGCGGCTGGGGGGCTCCCCGGCACTTCGCTGACCGTCCGGACGCCGCAGCGCACGCACCGGCGGCAGGCACGGACGGCGCGGACGGCGCGGACGGCGCGGCGCGGTGACCGCCACCCCTCCCGGCTGGGACGCGATGCGGGAGCGGCTCGCCGCGCCCCGCGAGACGCCCGGACGTCCCCACGTGAGTTGGCAGTGGTACGTCGACGGCGTCCGACAGCCCGAGGACGACCTCATGGCGGCGATCGCGCAGGCGCGCGCCGGAAAGGGGTTCGTGTGGTGCGGGATGCGCGACCCCGACGACGACACCATGGCCACGTTCCAAGAGGTGTTCGGGCTCCACGAGCTAGCCGTCGAGGACGCCGTCGAGGGCCACACGCGCTCCAAACTGGAGATCTTCGACGAGACCCTGTTCATGGTCATCGCCACGGTCGACTACGTCGAACACACCACCCTCACCGAGACCTCCGAGATCGTCTCGACCGGCGAGATCATGGTCTACCTGGGGGACTGGTTCGTGATGACGTCGCGCCGGCGCGGGCGGGCGATCATGAACACCATCCGCCGCGAGCTGGAGTCCGAGCCGGACGAGCTCGCCGAGGGACCCTGGCGGGTTCTGTACGCCATCCTCGACCACGTCATCGACGACTTCGGACAGACCGTGCGCGAGATCGAGCGGGACGTCGAAGACGTGGAGGCCGCCGTCTTCGCCCCGGGCCGCCGGCACGAGATCGACCGCCCCTACCAGCTCAAGCGCGAGTTGATCGATTTCAAGCGCTGCGTCTTCCCGCTCAGCCAGCCGGTGCGCGCGCTGGAGACCCGGGCGCTGGGCCCGATCCCCGAGGAGGCCCGGGTCTACTTCCGCGAAGTGTCGGACCACCTGGTCGCGGCACGGGAGTCGGTGGTGGCGATGGACGAGGTGCTCGGCACGATCCTGCAAGCGGCGCTGGCGCGCGCGTCGGTCTCGGACGGCCAGGACATGCGGCGAATCTCCGCGGCGGTCGCCATGTTCGCGGTGCCCACCACGCTGGGCGCGATCTACGGCATGAACTTCGAGCACATGCCCGAGCTGGACAGTCCCTACGGATACCCGCTCGTGCTGCTCGCCATGGTGGCCTCGATCATCGGACTGGCCGTCTTCTTCCGCCGCCGCGGTTGGCTCTAGAGTGCGCTCATGGCGCAACCCACGAAGGTGTTCCTCGACGAAGAGGACATCCCGACCCACTGGTACAACATCGTCGCGGACCTCCCCTCCCCGCCCCCACCGCATCTGCACCCCGGCACCCGGGAGCCGCTGCAGCCCGACGACCTCACCGCCCTGTTCCCTCTGGGCCTGATCGAACAAGAGGCCTCCGCCGAGCGCTGGATCGAGATCCCCGAGGCGGTGCAGGAGATCTACCGTCTCTGGCGGCCCTCCCCGCTGCACCGGGCGCGGCGCCTGGAACAGGCGGTGGGCACCACCGCGCGCATCTACTACAAGTACGAAGGCGAGTCCCCTGTCGGCTCGCACAAGACCAACTCGGCGGTGCCGCAGGCGTACTACAACAAACTCGCCGGCCGCACCCGCCTCACCACCGAGACCGGCGCCGGCCAGTGGGGCTCGGCGCTTGCGTTCGCCACCCAGATCTTCGGCCTGTCCTGCGACGTGTGGCAGGTCCGCAACACCTACGACACCAAGCCCTACCGACGGGTGCTGATGGAGACCTTCGGTGCGACCGTCACCCCGAGTCCCTCGGACAAGACCGAGGTCGGCCGCGCGCTGCAGGAGCGGTTCCCTGGCACGACGGGCTCCCTGGGGATGGCCATTTCCGAGGCGATCGAGGAGGCCGCCAAAGACCCCAACGCGTCCTACTCCCTGGGCTCGGTGCTGAACCACGTCACCCTGCACCAGAGCGTGATCGGGCTCGAGGCGCTCAAGCAGCTGGCCAAGTTCGGCGAGTCGATGCCCGACTACCTGTTCGCGTGCGCGGGGGGAGGCTCGAACCTGGCCGGCATCAGTTTCCCGTTCCTCCGCGAGAACCTCGAGGGCCGCGCGAACGTCGACATCGTGGCATGCGAGCCGGCCGCGGCGCCGTCCCTGACCGAGGGCGAGTACCGCTACGACTTCGGGGACGCCTCGGGCATGACACCGCTGCTGAAGATGTACACGCTCGGGAACGAGTTCGTCCCCGATCCGGTGCACGCTGGCGGGCTGCGCTACCACGGGATGGCCCCTCTGGTCAGCCACGCCTACCACGAGGGAATGCTGCGCGCGATGGCCGTCAAGCAGCGCGAGGCGTTCGCGGCGGGCGTCACGTTCGCCCGCGCCGAGGGCATCGTGCCTGCCTCGGAGTCGAACCACGCGATCGCAGGTGCCCTCCGGCAGGCCAAGAAGGCCACCGACGATGGCTCCAGCCCGGTGATCCTGATCGGAGTGTCCGGCTCGGGACAGCTCGACCTGCCCGCCTACTCCGACTACTTCAGCGGCACCATGCTGGACGCCTGAGGCGAAGCCCTCAGCGCGTGGGCCGGAGTAGCCCGGGCCGTCAGCGGTCCTCGCTGCGCGGCCCGTCCGGTGTCGCGGGCCCCGAGGCTGGCCTGCGGTAAGGACCCTCCGGGTCGGACGCCCCGGCCGGCGTCTGCGGCGTCCCGGGCTGCGCGGGGTCCTGCGCGGGGGTGCCCCACCGCTGCTCGGGCTGCTGACCCTGACCGGCGGGCTCTGCTGGGGGGTAGCCGGGCTGGGTGTACCCCTGTTGTGGGTACCCTTCGTAACCGGGCGGGGGGTACTGCTGTCCTGGAGCCTGGGGGTAACCCTGCCCGCCGTAGCCTTGCGGGCCGTAGCCCGCCTGCCCGTAGACCGGCTGGCCATAACCCTGCTGGCCATAACCCTGCTGCCCGGGGCCGGGCTGTCCGTAGCCCTGCTGCCCGGAGCTGGCGGGCCCGGACGTCGGGTTGAACTGGGCGGCCCGAGCACCGGGGGCGCGGCTCAGCAGCTCCCTCGCCTGCGCGACCACCTTGTGCTCGCAGAGCAGCTCGTACTTGGTCGCCACGGTTTGAGTGATTGACGTGAAATCACGCTGACCGCGGCTCACGACGTAGCCGAGCACGGCGAACAGGAGGCCGATCAGGACGCCGATCACCAGCGCGGTGAGCAGCTGGCTGAGGAAGTTCTGGTTCGGGAACAGGATCATCATAAAGATCGCCACGATGAAGCCCGTCGACAGGCCGCTCATCACGCCCTGCCCGAGCACCGTGCCCCAGGTGCGGCGTCCGGTCACGCGCTCCATCAGGCGCAGGTCGGTGCCGACGATGGCGAGGTTCTTCACCGGAAAGTCGTTGTCGGCGAGGTGGTCGACGGCCTTCTGCGCTTCGGCGTAGCTGTCGAACACGCCCACCGACTGCGGGTACTCCAGCTTGAACAGAGACTGGTTCGCCGCGATCGGGTTCGGCTGCGTCACGTCACGTCCTTTCCGACCGCCATGCCGGCGGCCTGTCCACGCGCCACGATGGCGGCGGCGAGCTTCACGCCCGCCTCGTCGACCATCTCATCATCCACCACGATGGCTCCCCGGGCTCCGCCGTCCACCGAGGTGGCAGCGGCGTAGGCGTCCATGATTCGGTGGGCGCGCTCATAATCCGAAACGCGGGGAGAGTACGCCGCATTCCCTGCCTCCACCTGGCCGGGGTGCAGCACCCACTTGCCGTCGTACCCGAGCGCGGCCGACAGGGCCGCGGACGCCTCGAACCCGGCCACGTCCCGAATAGCCACGAAGGGTCCGTCGATGGCCTGCAGCCCGTGTGCGCGGGCCGCGACCAGGATGGAGACCAGCACGTGGTGAAACGCGTCGGCGGGGTACCCGGCGGGCTGCGCGCCCACGTTGAGACCCCCCATCCCGAGGGACGCCATAAAGTCTCCAGGACCGAAAACGAGGCTCTCCAGCCGCGGGGACGCGGCGGCGATCTCCGCGACGTGGAGCAGGCCGACGGCGTCCTCGATCTGGACCTCCAGGCCGATCCGGCCCACCGGCAACCCGGCCTCGTGCTCGACCTGGGTGAGTACCAGGTCGAGCGCCTTCACCTCCGCGGCGGCCGTGCACTTGGGCAGCACCAGGCAGTCAATGCGCGCACCCGCGCCGGCGACCACCTCGGCGACGTCCCGGAACGTCCAGGGCGTGCTCCAGTCGTTGACGCGCACGGTCAGGGTCGGCGCCGCGAAGCCGGCCGGGTCGTTGAGGGCGGTCACGATCCGGTGCCGTGATTCGGCCTTGACCGCGGGCGCGACCGCGTCCTCGAGATCGAGGAAGAGCGCGTCGACGCCGAGGCCGCGTGCCTTGGCGATGAACCGGTCGGAGGAGCCCGGGACGGCGAGGACGGTGCGTCGCACGCGGGCGGGTCGGGTGGACATGCCCTCAGCGTAGGACGAGGCCGTCAGGCCTGCAGCGGCGCGGGGTCGGGCTGCATGGGATTGCCCAGTTGGCGAGAGAGGGCGGCGAGTTCGGCGACCATGGCCGCCCGGCGGTCGGGGGTGGCGTCGCGGTCCAGCAGCGTCACGCTGATGGCGAGCAGCGGCGCATGCGAGCCACGGGTGGGTAGGCTCACGGCCAGGCCGACGACGTTCTCAGCCGCCTCCTCCTCGTCCACGGCGTATCCCCGGTGCCGGACGTGGGCGAGGTCTTCCAGCAGGTCGGTCAGGTTTCGGTGGCTCCGACTTGTCATGGTGGGAAGGCTGGGTATGCCGTGGTAGAGGCGCTCGACCTCGGCGTCGTCCAGGCGGGCGAGCAGCGCCTTCCCTTGGGCCGTGGCCGAGGAGGGGAGGCTGTCACCGATGCCGGCGGTCAGCCTGATCGCCGGGCGACCCTCGTACCGGGCCAGGCACAGGGTGTCGATGCCCGCGAGGGCCGACAGGCGGAGAGTTTCGCGTGCCATCACCGGGGAGCTGGCGCAGGCGTCGTAGAACTCCCGCACCTGGTCGAGCCGGGACAGGTAGGAGCCGCCCAATTCCACGAGCCTGCGGCCCAGCCAGTAGCCCAACTCGTCCCTCCTGACCAGCCCCCCGGCCTCGAGAGCCGTGCAGATGGTCAGGGCGGACGACTTGGCGATGCCGACCTCGCGAGCGAGGTCGCTCAGCGAGAGGAATCCCTGAGGGCTGTCGGCGATGGCATCCAGCACCCCGGTGGCGCGGAAGACGGCGGGGGCGGCGCCGGGCGGCGCCTCGTCGCGCCCACTGGTGACCGGTGACATGGCCTCAAGACTAACGTCAGTAGAAGTGGACCCTGTCGATCGCGTTCAGCAGCGGCTCGCCGTCGAGGAGCCGCCGCGCGTTCTCGGCGAACATCCGCGCAATGAGCTCGTCCTCGCCGTCGTTCAGGGCGCCGGTGTGCGGGGACACGATGACGTTTTCCATCGCCCACAGCGGGCTGTCGGCGGGCAGAGGCTCGACGGCGAACACGTCCATCGCCGCGAAGCCGACCCGGCCGTCGATCAGCGCGGCCACGAGGGCGTCCTCGTCCACGCACGTGCCGCGGCCCGTGCTCGCGAAGATGACCCCCGGCTTCACCCGGGCGAACACCTCGGCCGAAAGCAGCCCGTCCGTATCGCGCGCCTGGGGCAGCGTGTTCACGAGCGCGTCCGCCTCGCCGACCACGTCGACGAGTTGGTCGGGCGTCACCACCCTCTCCACGCCGGGCACGTCGCGGACCGTCCGGTTCACGCCGATCACCCGCGCCCCGAGGGCGGCGAACCTCTGGGCGGTGACCCGGCCGATGTTGCCCATGCCGACCACGACGACGGTCATCTGGAACACCTGCTTCATCGCCCACCGCGGCGACCAGTGACCGTCTGCCTTCTGGCGCTGGAGCCGGGGAAGGTCTTTGGCGCCGGCGAGGACTCCGAAGAGGGCGAACTCGGCCAGGGTCTCGGCGTGCGCGCCGGCGGACGTGGTGAACTCGACACCCGTCATCTCCTGTGTGGTCAGGCCGGATGCCTTGACCTGGGAGCCTCCGCCGGCGGCCATCGTGTGCACCCAGCGCAATCCCGGGTTCGCACGAACGGTGCGGGCGAGGGCGCGGGGTTGTGTGTCCGGGATTCCGTACAGGGCGTCCGCCGCGTCGCAGAGCGCGTCGAAGCGTGCCTGCTCGGCCGGCGTCCTGCTGAAGTCGGGGGCACCCTCGTGATCACCAGGCCACCGCATCGGCGGCAACAAGTCTTGGGCGACGGTCAGGTCGATCCGGGGCTCGAGGGCGGTCACGAGGTCGCAGTGGTCGGGGGTCAGCGGCGTGCAGACGAACACCTTCAGGCGGTCGGTGGTCATGGTGTGGTCTCCTTGAGGCTGGTGACGGGGTTGGTGAGGGGGCCGATGCCGGCGACCTCGCAGGTCGCGCGGACGCCGGGCCGGATCGGGAAGCTCGTGAAAGGCGCACCGGTGAGGATCACGTCGCCCGGGCCCAGCGTCAGGTAGGCGCTGAGATGGGACAGCGCTTCGAAAGGGTTCCAGGCGAGCCGTGCTGTCGTCGACTGCGCCACCTGGACGCCGTCCACGCGAGCCACCAGGGCCGCGTTCAGGGCGTCCAGGTCGGTCTCGATCCAGGGACCCAGGGGGGTGAAGCCGTCGCCGTTCTTCGCTTGTGTACGGGTGACGTCGACGGCCCCTTGAGCGGGAACGGTGACGTCGTTGCCCACGGTCCATCCCAGAACGTAGGCGGGGGCCTGGTCGACCGTGACTCCCCGGCAGCGACGGCCGACGACCAGGGCGAGCTCGCACTCCCCCACGTGGTCGCCGTGGCGCAGATCCACCGCAATCGGCTCTCCGGGGCCCACGACCGTCCTCGCCGATTTCAGGAAGGCCTGAGGTGCGAGTTCACGCTCGTCGGGGCCGGTGTTGTGCAGCATCCCGAGCACGACCCGCGGCTCCACGGGCGCCAGGAGCGTGGCCCCGGCTTGCGGGTGTCGCTCACCGGTCAGGTCGAGGTGGGGGGCGAAGGCGTCCACCACCACGACCCAGTCCGCGGCGTCCGACACCACGGCCCGCGGCCCGGTCGGTGTGGAGATTCGTGCGATCCTCATGCGGCACCATCCCACGCACGCTCCGTGACAGGGGCGCGTCGCCCCGTGCGCCGGGCTGCTGCGGTCATGAGACCGACACCAGCCCGGCGGCAGGCGCCGCGGCGAGCCCGACAGTGCGGTCCTCGTCGTGATGGGCGTCCTCGATCTTGGTGATATCGCGGCCTGCGGTCTCCGGGGCGACGAAGGTCGAGTACAGGGTGATGAGGGCGAGGGCGAAGACGAAGGTCGCGACCGGCCACCAGGCGT
>JBKHWW010000160.1:0-10486 GCA_046566345.1 Actinomycetes bacterium | reverse complement strand
CGGGGCGGTCACGTCCGCGTCAACGACAAGCCGGCCAAGCCGGCGCAGCCGGTGGCGACCGGGGACACGATCCGCGTCCGCCGCGACGGTGACGAGCGGATCGTCGAGGTCGTCGACCCCTCCCTGTCCAAGCGCGTCGGCGCCGCGCTCGCGCAGCAGGCCTACCTCGACCACACCCCGACCAAGCCGCCGCCCATCCCCGAGATGGTCGGGCGGGTCGCCGTGCGCGACCGCGGCGCCGGCAGGCCCACGAAGAAGGAACGCCGCCAGATGGACTCGTTCCGCGGCCGGTGACAGGCTGACGCCATGCGCGTCCTGTGTGCCCCCGACTCCTTCAAACACTCGCTGACCGCCGCGCAGGCGGCCGCCGCCATGGCCCGCGGCGTCCGGGCCGCGCTGCCCGACGCCGAGGCCGTCGAACTCCCGCTCTCGGATGGGGGTGAGGGATTCACGGACGCGATCGCGGACGCCCTGGGGGCTTCGGTCGTCGAGCTGCCGGTCCTGGACGCCCTCGGACGGCCGACGACCGCGCGGCTCGCGCTCGCCGGCGACCTAGCCGCGTTCGAGGTGGCCACGGCTGTGGGGCTCGAGGCCGTCGCGGACGCCGACCGGGACATCATGGCCTCGGATACCCGCGGCGTGGGGCAGGTCATCGATGCCGCGCTGGACGCGGGCGTCAGGCGCCTGGTGGTCGGACTGGGCGGTTCGGCCACCAACGACGCCGGGGCCGGGATGCTCGCCGCTCTCGGCGTCCTCTTCCTCGACGAGGCGGGGCAGCCGGTGGCCACGACGCCGGACGGGCTGGCGTCCGTGGCGAAGGTGGACGCCGCCGGCCTCGACCCGAGACTGGCTGGGGTGCAGGTCCGGGTCGCTTGCGACGTGGACAATCCGTTGCTCGGGCCGCGCGGCGCGTCGGCGATATTCGGGCCACAGAAGGGCGCCGATCCGAATCAGGTGATCCAGCTGGACGCGACCCTGGGCAGGGTGGCGCGTGCCTCGGGGCGCGAAGGCGTTGCGGACGCCGCGGGTGCCGGCGCTGCCGGTGGGCTCGGCTTCGCGCTGCTCGCGTTCCTCGGAGCTGAGCTCGTCCCGGGCATCGACCTGGTCGCGGACACGATCGGCTTGGCGGACCGCGTTCGATCCGCCGACATGGTCCTCACCGGCGAGGGCTCGGTCGACGCGCAGACGCTGTCGGGCAAGGCGCCTGCTGGCGTTGCCGCGCACGCGGCGGCCGTCGGCGTCCCCGTCGTGTTGTTCGCCGGCCGGGTAGCGGCGGGGGCCGAGGTGCTGCTCGATCGGGGCGTCGAGGCCATCGTGTGCATCACGCCGGAGGGGCAGCCGTTGGCCGACGCCCTGACCGGCGCGTCGCGGAACCTCGAGGCGGCGGTCGCGGGGTTCCTGCGCACCTCCCGGCCGAGCTGACCAGGGCTGGCTGGCGCGCTCCACGGCGGGGCAGGCGAGCGGGGCGGCGGGCGTACCCTGGGTGGGATGAAGGCCCGGTCGATCCGCCTGGCCGCGCTGGCGGCGTCCGCCCTGCTGTCGAGCGGCTGCACGCTGTCCGGCACCGTCGTGATCGCCTCGCCCGAGAAGGTCAGCGTCGACCTGACCTACACCCCCGAGCGCAGCCCCGATCGCGGCGGACCGGGGGTCGCCGGATGTCTGCTGGACAGCACCATGGGCAGCCTGAACCTGATCCGGCAGCGCAACCCCGACGGCACCACGGTCTGCCGCATCACGGGCGAGACGACGCTTGCCGAGCTGCAGCGACACTCCGGGCTCGCCCGCCACGTCGGCAACCAGGTGCAGGTCGAGTTCTTCCCCGGCGGGCGCGTCCCCGATTCGGTGGCCGCCTACCAGGCCGGCCTCTTCACCGACCTCGACGTGTCTGTCACGTTCCCCGGCACGATCATCGATCACCTCGGCGGCCGGGTCACCGGGTCCACGGTCCGGTTCGACGACCGGGTCGAGTTCGTCGCCCACCGCGGCCTGGCCGCCTCCTCATGGGACTCCACTGACGTGGAGGCCCGCGCGTACCGGGAATGGCTCGTGCTCGTGGCCCTGGTGGCGGGAGCCGGCCTGCTGGGCTTCCTCGTCGGCGGCCGTGACGGACGCCGGCGGCGCACCGCCTTGCTGGCCGTCCACCGGCGCACGCTGGCCGAGCTCGACCGGCTGCGGGCAATCGCGGGAGAAGCGGCCGGGCCGTCGGCGTCCGGCCCGCCCGGCGAGGCGTCCGGCCGGTCGGACAAGGGGTCCGGCCGATCCGGCGAGGCGGACGAGGACGATCCCTGGTCCCACGACTGACCCGGTAGGATGCGCGGGTCCGCCGCCCACGCACCCGGGAGCTCCCATGGCCATCCCCTCGTTCGTCGACCGCGCCACGCTGCGCGTCCAGGGCGGCAACGGCGGGCACGGCTGCGTCTCGGTGCACCGGGAGAAGTTCAAGCCGCTGGGTGGCCCCGACGGCGGCAACGGAGGAAACGGCGGCTCGGTGGTGCTGCGCGTCGACCCCGACCTGACCACGCTGGTGGACTACCACCGCCAGTCGCAGCGGCGCGCCGCCAACGGCCAGCCCGGCGAGGGGGACCACCGGGCGGGGGCCAACGGCGCCGACATCGTGCTGGCCGTGCCTGACGGCACGGTCGTCTCCGATGCCGACACCGGCGAGGTGCTGGCCGACCTCCTCGGCGAGGGGGCCGAGATCGTCGTGGCCGCGGGCGGACGCGGCGGGCTCGGCAACGCGGCGCTGGCCACTTCGGCCCGCAAGGCGCCCGGCTTCGCGCTGCTCGGCGAAGAGGGCGAGCAGCGCACGATCCTGCTCGAACTCAAGGTGTTGGCCGACGTCGGCCTGGTCGGCTTCCCCAGCGCCGGCAAGTCGTCGTTGATCGCGGCCATCAGCCGGGCTCGGCCCAAGGTCGCGGACTACCCGTTCACCACGCTGGTGCCCCACTTGGGTGTCGTCGTCGCCGGCGACACCACCTACACGGTCGCTGACGTCCCGGGGCTGATCGAAGGCGCCTCCGAGGGACGGGGGCTCGGGCACGACTTTCTCCGGCACATCGAGCGGTGCCAGGCGATCGTGCACGTCATCGACTGCGCCACCTACGAGCCCGGTCGCGACCCGGTTTCCGACCTGGACGTCATCGAGGGCGAGCTCGCTGCGCACGGCGGTCTCGAGGACCGTCCGCGGCTGGTCGCCCTCAACAAGATCGACATCCCCGACGCCCGCGAACTCGCCGACCTCGTCGCGCCCGACCTCCAGGCCCGGGGGCTACGCGTGTTTCGAATCTCGACCAAGTCGGCCGAGGGACTGGGCGCGCTCACGTTCGCGATGGCCGACCTCGTCCGCGAGCGCCGCGCGGCCGCGCCGCCCCGCGAGGCGGCGCGCATCGTCATCCGGCCCGAGCCGGTCGCCGGCCGCGCGGAGTTCACCATCCGCAAGATGGGCGACGGCGAGGGCGGGTTCGTGTGGCGCGTCGAGGGCGCCAAGCCGGAACGGTGGGTCCGGCAGACCGACTTCGCCAACCCCGAGGCGGTCGGGTACCTGGCCGACCGTTTCACCCGGCTCGGTATCGAGGATCGGCTCCTCGACATGGGTGCCCGCGAGGGGGACGCCGTCGCGATCGGCGCCGGGGAGAACCCGGTCGTCTTCGACTTCGCGCCTCAGGTCTCCGCGGGTGCCGAGATCCTGGCCCGTCGCGGCGACGACGAACGGCTTCACGCCGAGCGACCCTCCGTGATCCGTCGCCGTGAGCTGGACGCCGAGTATCACCGCGCCCGCGCGGAGCGCGAGGAGAACCCCCAGTGAGCTTCGCGCCGCGAGGCGACATCGCCGCAGCGCGCCGGATCGTGGTCAAGATCGGCAGCAGCTCCATCACCGACCGCCAGGGACACCTCGACTCCGGCCACATGAACGCCCTCGTGGACACCATCGTCGCGGCGCGGGCGTCCGACAAGGAGGTGGTGGTGGTCAGCTCGGGCGCCGTCGCGGCGGGCCTGGAACCGCTCGGCCTGCGCGACCGCCCGCGCGACCTCGCCAGTCAGCAGGCCGCGGCATCCGTTGGGCAGGGATTGCTGTTGGCCCGGTACACGTCGCTGTTCGCCGCTCACGGCCTGCGGGTGGGGCAGGTCCTGCTGACCGTGGACGACGTGTCGCGGCGCTCCAGCTACGCGAACGCGCAACGCACGCTGACCCGGCTGCTCGAGCTCGGCGTGGTCCCGGTCGTGAACGAGAACGACACCGTCGCCACCAACGAGCTCCGTTTCGGCGACAACGACAAGCTCGCCGCCCTCGTCGCGCACCTGGTCGGCGCCGACGCGCTGTTCCTGATCAGCGATGTCGACGCGCTGTACACCGACCACCCGAGCCGGCCCGGGGCCGAGCCCATCCCCGAGGTGGCCGAGGTCGACGACCTCGTCGTTGACACCTCCCGCCGCGGCGCCCGGGTCGGCACCGGCGGCATGACCACCAAGCTCGAGGCTGCCCGGATCGCGACGCATGCGGGCATCGCCGTCGTCCTGGCTTCGGCCGACCAGGTCGGCCAAGCCTTGGCGGGCGAACACGTGGGCACCCTGTTCCACGTGAGCGGACGCCGGCGCTCCCGCCGACTTCTCTGGCTCGCCTACGCCTCCCGGGTCGCCGGGAGCGTCACCCTCGACGCGGGCGCGGTCCGTGCGGTAGTGGAGCGCAAGGCGTCCCTGTTGCCGGCCGGCGTCGTCGCCTTCCATGGTGCCTTCGAGGCCGGCGACCCGGTTCGGCTGGTCGACCAGGACGGCGAGCTGATCGGCCACGGTCTGATCAACTACGACGCTGTGGACTTGCCCGGCATCATCGGCCGCAAGACCCCCGACCTGGTGGCGGAGCGCGGCGAGGGGTTCGACCGCGAGCTCGTCCACCGGGACGCGCTGATTCTGCGCAAGAAGCACCGCGGCTGACCGCGCGCCCGGACCGGGCGCGGCCGGGGCCGGTGACACGCCTACGATGGCCCTCATGAGTTTCACCGATCAGGCTCTGGCCGCCCGCGCGGCGGCACGCGTGCTCGCCACGGCGTCCCGGGCAACCAAGGACGCCGCCCTGCAGGCGATGGCGGACGCGCTGGCGGAGTCCGAGGACGCAATCCTGGCCGCTAATGCGAACGACGTGGCCCGCGCCGAGGCGTCCGGGACGACCGCGTCGCTGGTCGACCGTCTGCGGCTGACGCCGGACCGGATCTCCGGCATGGCCGAGGGTCTGCGCTCCCTGGCCGGCCTGGCCGATCCGGTCGGCGACGTCGTGCGCGGCTGGACGAACGCCAACGGCGTCTCCGTCCGCCAGGTGCGGGTGCCGTTCGGGGTGGTGGGCATCATCTACGAGGCGCGCCCAAACGTCACCGCGGACGCCGCGGGCATCGCCTTGAAGTCGGGCAACGCGGCCCTGCTGCGCGGGTCGAGCTCGGCCCTGGAGTCAAACCGCGCCATCATCGCGGGATTGCGCCGCGGGGTGGCGGGCGCCGGCCTGCCAGCCGACAGCGTGCAGCTGGTCGAGGGCGGACACGACGTAACAGGCGCGATGATGGCGGCTCGCGGTCTGGTCGACGTGCTGATCCCCCGCGGCGGCGCCGGCCTCATCAACGCGGTCGTCGAGGGGGCCAAGGTGCCGGTGATCGAGACCGGCACGGGGAACTGCCACTTGTTCGTGGACGCCTCAGCGGACCAAGAGATGGCGCTGGGAATCCTGTTGAACGCCAAGACCCAGCGGCCGAGCGTGTGCAACGCCGTGGAGACGCTGCTCGTGCACGCCGACGCGGCCACCACCTTCCTGCCCCGAGCCCTGGCGGCGCTGGCGGACGCCGGCGTCACCGTCCACGGCACCCCCGCCGTCCGGAGCTTCGACCCGGCGGTCGTCCCGGCGGTGGCCGGGGAGTTCGACGGGGAGTACCTGTCCCTCGACTTGGCCTGCGACGTCGTCCCCGACCTGGACGCGGCGATCACCCACATCCGCGAGCACAGCACCGGCCACTCCGAGACGATCGTCACCCGCGACCTCGCGGCCGCCGAGCGGTTCACCGCCGAGGTCGACGCGGCGGCGGTGCTGGTGAACGCGTCGAGCCGGTTCGTCGACGGGGGCGAGTTCGGGTTCGGCGCCGAAATCGGGATCTCGACCCAGAAGCTGCACGCCCGCGGACCGATGGCCCTGCCCGAGATGACCTCGACCAAGTACATCGTCACCGGCCAGGGGCAGATCCGGGCCTGACGGGCCGGCTGACGCGAACGGGGTCCCTCTCAGGACCTGCCTCGCGTGCTGACCTCGAAGTTCAGGGTCGCCGAGCGTACTCTCAGCTCGTCGGTGACGGCGTCCTCGGCCTGCGTGGCATGGGCCGAGTCCGCGCACCTGATTTCGATCGACGCGATGTCGAGGTCGGACGTGGCGACGAGGTCGAGGTAGTCGCCCACCCGCGTGCGCCACCATTCCGGGGAGGCGTCCGAGGGTGGCAGGTCGATGGCGACGAGCATCCCGCCGGTTCCCGGCAGCACCGCGGCCACGCGCGTGGTGCTGCCGTCTTCGAGCGACAACTCCAGCGCCTGGTGCCCCGCCCCCACCGCCTCCGGCCTCCGGAATAGGTGCCACTGCACGAGGGTGTTGGCCGCCTCGCGGCGCAGCACCGTCCACAGCGACGAGTAGCGGACGCCGCGGGCCCGGTCCAGGCGCCGCGCCTGCGCCCGGGAGGTGTAGGCGCCCACCACACCGATGCCCCAAAACACGAACTGAGTCGCCATCGCCCACTTGAAGGACATCAACGAGTAACCGCCCAGGAGGTCCAACACCACCCCGATCACCCAGATGTTGAGCAGGGCCGCGAAGAACCCGCCCACGATGATCACGCCGCTGGCGGTGCCGATCTGGTGCAGCGGGTTGGACGCGCGGGCGACGTCGAAGCCGACGCTGGAGGCGGGCCCGGCGGCGGCGAGGCCCAGCATCAGGACGACCAGCAGCCAGATCGGCGGCGGCCCGGGCCAAAGCAGGATTGCCAGCCACGGGACCGCGGAGGCCAGCGAGACCAGCAGCGCGAGGTTGGTGCGCTGGAGGGGGGCGCGGCGGCTGAGCAGTCCGATGATCGGGCCGAACGGCATGCCCGCGACGACCAGGACCGTGAACAGGGCCGCGACCACCGGTTGGGGATACCCCGCTCCGTGCTGGAGGAATGGGTAGCCCCACATGAACGCGAACACGGCCCCCCAGAAGGCGCACATCCAGTGGATCCAGAAGGCCAGGCGGGTCGCCGGGACCCTCACCACTTGGAGCACCTGCTGCCGGACGCTGACCCCGGGCGGCGTGGTCTCGACCACGGCGCCCGGCGGTGCGTTGCGGAGCAGGACGAGGACCACAGCCGCGACCACGCCGGAGACTGCCGCGGCCGTCACGAACGAGGCGGTCCACCCCGCGGCACCGAGCAGGGTCGCCAGCGGGATCGAACTGGCCAGCTGGCCGAGCTGGCCGACCATGCCGGTGACCTGGTTGAGGACCGGGATGCGCCCGGGAGAGAACCACGCCGGCAGCATGCGCAGCACCGCGGTGAAGGTCATGGCATCGCCGGCCCCCACCAGGATGCGGGCGATGATGGCCGGGACCAGGCTCGTGCTGAGCGCCAAGCTGAGCTGGCCCAGGCACATGAGCAGCGCACCGCACGCGACGACGGCGCGGGTTCCGAACCGATCTGACAGTACGCCCACCGGGACCTGCATCCCGGCGTAGGTCAGCAGTTGCACCACGACGAACAGGCTTACCAGCGAGGCGCCCGCATCGAACCGCTCGGCGGCCACCACGCCGGCGACGGCGAAGCTGGTCCGCTGCATGACCGCGCTGGCGTACGCCAGCACGCCCACGCCCCACATGAACCAGGCCCGCGGGGAATCCACCATCGCGCTCACCACCCCGGCACTGTGGCACGCGGACGCCGACCGGGAAAGCCGTGTCCGCCTGATCGGCCCCGACGCCGTCGCAGCAGGGCGCCCGCTGGACGGATTCGCTATGCTCCCGCGCATGACGCTGCTTCTCGAAACCGCCGGCCACGATTCGACCGGCGCCATCGTCGTCGGTGTGCTGGTCTTCCTCGCGCTGGCCGGCATGCTCTCGTTCGTCACCCTGTTCGGCTCGGGACGTCCGCACACCAAGTCCGAATGACGTCCACGGGGCTGGCCTCGGCCCACGGCCAGCGCGACTGGCGCCTCGGCGTCATGGGCGGCACCTTCGACCCGATCCACCACGGCCACCTCGTGGCCGCCAGCGAGGTGGCGGCGCGCTTCGACCTCGACGAAGTGGTCTTCGTGCCCACCGGCACGCCGTGGCAGAAAGCCAAGAAGCGGGTGTCCTCGCCCGAGGACCGCTACCTGATGACCGTCATCGCGACGGCGTCCAACCCGAGCTTCTCGGTCAGCCGGGTCGACATCGACCGGCCGGGCGACACCTACACCGTCGATACGCTGCGTGACCTGCGCGCGCTGCGCGACCCACACACCGAACTGTTCTTCATCACCGGCGCGGACGCCCTCAGCCAGATCCTCACCTGGCGGGGCGCGGAGGATTTGTTCGAGCTGGCGCACTTCGTGGGGGTGTCCCGCCCCGGTGTCGACCTGGAGGAGAAGGACATCTCGCACCTGCCGGCCGACAAGGTGACCCTCATCGAGATCCCGGCGCTGGCGATCAGCTCGACCGACTGCCGCGCGCGGACGGCCAGCAGCCTGCCGATCTGGTACCTGGTGCCGGACGGTATCGTTCAGTACATCAGCAAGCGGGGGCTCTACCGGCAGGGGCCCTCTGACAAGGAGCTTCATGGCGGCGACTGACCAGGCCATCCACCTGACCCACCTCGCGGCCCAGGCCGCCGCAGACAAGCAGGCGCACGACCTGGTCGCCTTCGACGTCTCGGAGCGATTGGCTTTAACCGACGTCTTCCTGATCGTGACCGCCAACAACGAGCGGCAGGTCAGCGCGGTCGTGGACGCCGTCGAGGAGGCACTGCACAAGCGGGGCACGAAAGCGCTGCGCCGCGAGGGGGAGCGCGAGGCCCGCTGGGTGCTGCTCGACTTCGGCGACCTGGTCGTGCACGTGCAGCACACCGAGGAACGTCAGCTGTACTCGCTGGAACGCCTGTGGCGCGACTGCCCGGCCATCGAGTTGGCCGTGGACGCCGCCTGAGCCATGGACGCCGCGCACCGCTGCAAGCTCGTGCTCGTGCGGCACGGGCAGACCGATTCCAACGCGTCCGGGCGCTTCCAGGGACACCAGGACGTGACGCTGAACCGCGTGGGCCGATCCCAGGTGGACGCCGTGGCCCAGCGGCTGGTGCGCATGAAGCCGGCCCGCGTCGTCACGTCCGACCTGCAGCGCGCGGTCGCCACCGGCGAGGCGATCGCGGCCGCGTCCGGCGTGCCGCTGGCCGTGGACCGGCGGCTCCGGGAAATCGACGTCGGCTCCTGGCAGGGGCTGACCAGCGCCGAAGTGGCCGCCCTCAACCCCTGGTTCGAAGAGACTTTGCGGGCCGGTCGCGACTTCCGGCGCTCCGACACGGGGGAGACCGCCGCCGAGGCCGGAGGTCGCGTGGCGCTCGTCTTGAGCGAACTGGCCCGAGCGCACCCGCGCGAGACCACCGTCGTCGTCGGCCATGGGCTGTCGCTGCGGGTCGGGCTGGCTCTGTTCACCGGTCTGGGCCTAGACGGATCGTTCGCCCTGTCCGGCCTGTGGAACTGCTCCTGGTCGATCCTGGACCACTCCGATCGGTGGCGGCTCCAGTCGTACAACAACGTCGTCGCGGGCCACGCCGGGCCGACGGCGTCCGCCAGTTCGCGCTGAGCAGACCGCACGGTCTGAGGTGTGCGGGGGAGCCCCGATCAGGCCGCCAGCAGCGTCGACAGCGCCGCGGTGTCGGCGTCCGTCCAGGGGTCAATGTCGTGGGCGGCGACCAACCGGGAGATGTTGCCGTGGGCGTCCGCCTCGACCCAAGCGGCGCGGTGGTCGAGGCCCAGGTGCGGCAGGCCCGGGAGCAGGAGGCAGCCGGCCGCTCGGACGTGACCGGCGTCGGCGTGGGGGTTGGCCGACGGCGGGTGCAGGATGGCCAGGCCCGGCGGGAGCGGTTCGGCGAACTGGCCGGGCCGCAGCGCATGCTGGCCCATGAGGTGCCCCTCAGCCATCACGGTGCCGATGCCGTGAGCGGGCAGACCCGACGCTGGCTCGGCGACGCGGAAGACGGTGCTGACGTCGAGCATGCCGGGGACCGCCGCCATACGCACGGCCATGAGCAGCACCATCGTCCATTCCTCGGTGTCGTCGGGCCAGCGCCCGGCGAGGACGAACCCGCTCAGCGAGCCGTGTTCGTTGAGCGGCTGGATCTCGATCCTGGGTCGGTCCATGACGCCTCCTCGGGTGCGGCGTGGCCTGGAATCTCCCCGCTCCGGGTGAATCGATGGTGCCACAAGGCGCGCGCGGACGCATCAGGGCGCAGGTGTCGGCTCG
>JBKHWW010000159.1:0-33861 GCA_046566345.1 Actinomycetes bacterium | reverse complement strand
TGCCCGGCCCCGCCGGCGTCGCCGGACGGCTGGCGCTCGCGGCGTCCGCGACGGTCGTGGGGGGTGGGCTCGGGGTCGGGCTCGAGCAGCATCGGCTCGTCGCCCTGGAGGACGGCGGCCAGCGCGGCTGCGACGTCAACCTCGGGCACGTCGTACTCCTTGACATAGTGAGAGACCACGTCCCGGAAGAAGTCGATGCGTGCGGGCACCTCGAGGGCGGAGGTGATCGCGTCGTCGAAGCGGGTCAGGCGGGTCGCGTTGATGTCCTCGACGGTCGGCAGGCTCATCTGCGTGAGCGTCTGCCCGGTCGCCCGCTCGATCGCCCTCAGCAAATGGCGCTCGCGGGGGGTGACGAAGGAGATCGCGTCGCCGCTGCGGCCGGCGCGGCCGGTGCGGCCGATGCGGTGCACGTAGGACTCGGTGTCGGTGGGAATGTCGAAGTTCACCACGTGGCTGATCCGCTCGACATCCAGGCCGCGAGCCGCGACGTCGGTGGCGACGAGGATGTCGAGCTTGGCCGACTTGAGCTGGCCGATGGTCCGCTCGCGGGCGGCTTGGGCGAGGTCGCCGTTGATCGCCGCCGCAGAGAACCCGCGGGCCCGCAGCTTCTCGGCCAGCGTCTCGGTCTCGTTCTTGGTGCGGACGAAGACGATCATCCCCTCGAAGTTCTCCACCTCCAGGATGCGGGTGAGGGCGTCCACCTTCTGCGGGTACGACACGATCAGGTAGCGGTGGGTCACGTTCGCCGCGGTGGCCGTCTTGCCCTTGACCGTGACCTCGAACGGGTCGGTCAGGTACTTGCTCGAGAGGGCCTTGATCTGGCGGGGCATCGTGGCCGAGAACAGGGCCACCTGCTTGTCGTCGGGGGTGTCCGCCAGGATCTGCTCAACGTCTTCGGCGAAGCCCATGTTGAGCATCTCGTCGGCCTCGTCGAGGACCAGGTACTTCAGCTGGCTGAGGTCGAGGGTGCCGCGCTCGAGGTGGTCCATGATGCGGCCCGGCGTACCGACCACCACGTGCACGCCGCGGGCGAGCGCGCTGAGCTGGACGCCGTAGCCCTGCCCGCCGTACACCGGCAGGACATGGACGCCGCGCAGGTGCGCGGAGTAGCTCTCGAACGCCTCGCACACCTGCAGCGCCAGCTCTCGGGTCGGGGCGAGCACGAGCGCCTGCGGCGCCTTCTGCTTCAGATCGATCCGGTTCAGGATGGGCAGGGCGAACGCCGCCGTCTTACCGGTGCCCGTCTGAGCGAGCCCGACCACGTGGCGGCCCTCCAGCAAGGCCGGGATCGTTTCTGCCTGGATCGGGGACGGCGACTCGTACCCGAGGTCGCGCAGCGCCTTCAGGATGCGCTCGTCCAACCCGAGGCCGGCGAACGACCCGTCCTGGGGTTCTTCTGCGTCGGGCTCGAGGGCGCCGACTTCCTCTTCGTTCACCCTCCGACCCTAGTCGCTGCCGAGCGTTCAGCACGAGGCGAAGGAGGCAACAAGGCAAGTACGGTGGTGGCCAGGAGGTTCCGATGACCATCGCCGATCGTCTGCCCCGCATCCCGGACACCGAGGGGTTCGAACCCGTGCGCCGCGCCGTGGTCGTCGGCACCGGCACCATGGGCGCCGGCATCGCCGCCCACCTCGCGAACTGCGGTATTGAGGTGCGACTGCTCGACCAGTCGACGGCCTTGGCCCGCGAGGGCATCGAGCGCCAGCTGTCCACGGGCGGCTTCATGGCACCTGACTTCGCCGATCGCGTCATCCCGGGCAACATCGACGACGATCTGGGCGCCTGTGCCGACGCGGACTGGATCATCGAGGCCGTCTTCGAGGACCCGGCCGTCAAGCACGCCCTCTACGCGCGTCTGGACGCGGTGCGGCGTCCCGGCACCCTCGTGTCGTCGAACACGTCGGGGATACCGTTCGCGGAGCTGGTCCGCGGTCAGTCCGACGCCTTCGCCGGCGACTTCACGATCACGCACTTCTTCAACCCGCCGCGCACGATGGAGCTGGTGGAGGTGGTGGCCGGCGAAGCCACCGACGTCCGAATCCACGCGCGGGTGGCCGCCGTGTGCG
Organism: Actinomycetes bacterium; assembly: GCA_046566345.1. Classification (GTDB taxonomy): domain Bacteria; phylum Actinomycetota; class Actinomycetes; order Propionibacteriales; family Propionibacteriaceae; genus Propioniciclava. The sequence goes on along the minus strand of JBKHWW010000159.1, from coordinate 31,795 downwards.
ACCGCCAGCTGGGCAAGGTCGTGCTGGAGTGCCGGGACACGCCGGGCTTCATCGCCACCCGACTCGGCAGCCTCTGGATGGCCGCCGGCGCCCTCGAGGCCTTCCGCCTCGGCCTGGACCCCGAGACCGCGGACGCCGTGATGTCGAGGCCGTTCGGGATCCCGCGCACGGGCGTGTTCGGCCTGTTCGACCTGGTCGGCATCAACCTGGTCCCCCTGCTGTGGCCGGTCCTGACCAACGCGCTGCCGCCGTCCGACGCGTGCCATCGTTACGATCTGGGCGCTGACCCGGTCTTCGGCCATCTGCTCTCCCACGGTCTGGTCGGACGCCGCGGGCCCGGCGGATTCTACCGGCGCCGCAACGAAGCCGGCGAGAAGGTCGACGAGGTGTTCGACACGGGCAGCCTGGCGTACCGGACCCGTCGCACGCCCGACGACCCTGCGGCGTCCGCCCGGGATCTGGCCGACGTGATCTCCCTCGACAGCCCCGGCGGGCGCTACGCGTGGACGGTATACGCGCGCGTTCTGGACTACGCCTGCACGATCGCCCCCGAGATCGCCGACGACGTGTCGGCCATCGACGAAGCGATGCGCCTGGGATTTGCCTGGGGCCGGGGCCCCTTCGAACTCGCGGACGCCGTGGGACCGGCAACCCTGATCGACCGCTTCGCGGCGTCGGGGCTCGGCGTCCCCCCGCTGCTGGCAAGCGCGGCGGTGGCCGGCGGCTTCTATCCCGGGCCGGACACCGTGCTCGACAGCCACGGTTCGGTGGTGCGGCGCAAGCGCACCGAGGGCGTCCTCACGGTCGCGGACGCCGAGCGCGCGCGCGGCGCCTTGGCCGAGAACGCGTCCGCGGCGCTGGTCGACCTCGGCGACGGCGTGGCCTGCCTGGCCCTGCGCACCAAGATGAACACTTGCGACGCGGGCGTCATCGAGATGGTGGAACGGGCCGCGGCACTGGGCACGTCCGGGGCGTTCGCGGCGCTGGTGATCGGGTCCGACCACCCCCGCGCGTTCTCGGCGGGTGCCGACCTGGCCACGTTCGTGCGCTACCTCGACGCCGGAGACGCCGACGGCCTCCGGGACTTCGCGCGGCGGGGACAGCAAGCCTTGCACGCGCTGCGCAACGCCGGTTTCCCCGTCGTCGCCGCCGCCCGCGGCTTCGCACTGGGGGGAGGGTGCGAGCTCATGCTCGCCAGTACCCGGATCGTGGCCCACGCCGAGCTGAGGGCAGGGTTCCCCGAGCGCACCGTCGGGCTGCTGCCCGCCTGGGGTGGGGTCACCCAGAGCCTGGCCCGAGCTGCGGAGGCCGGCGAGGAGGACCCGGCCGCGTCCGCCTTCGCGCTGACCTCCCGCTGCGAGCAGAGTTCGTCCGCGTGGCAGGCGGGCGACTGGCACCTGTTGCGCGGCGCGGACGAGGTGGTGGCCTCGGCCCGCCGTGTCCTCGCCGAGGCGAAGGCAGTGGCGCTCGCGCTCGTAGGCGGACCGTCGCCGCAGGCGTCCGCCCCCCTGCCTCTGCACGACCCGGCGGCCGGGCCCCTCGACGCGAAGTGGGCGCAGGCGTCCGCCACCGACCGTGCGATCGTCGGCCACCTCGCCGCCATGCTCACCGGCAGGGCGGCGGGCGACACCGTCACGCAGGAGGAAATGCTGGACCGCGAAATCGCGGCCGCGGTCGACCTGCTGGTGCGCCCCCTCAACCAAGAGCGCGTCCGGCACCTGCTCGCCACCAACCGGCCGCTCGCGAACTGAGCCCGCGGGCGGCCGCCGGGTCATTCCTCCTCGGTGTGGCGACGCTCGTCGCGGGCTTTCAGGTAGTCGCGGTCGAAGTAGCGGGGCAGGTCGCCCTCGATGACGTCACCGCCGGCGCCGGCTTCGTCGTCGGCGTCGTCGGGCTCGTCGGAGGAGTCGTCCCAGCCGGTGGGGTCGAAGTGCCGGGGCCTGTTGAGCAGCGCGTCACGGTTCAGCACCTGCGTCGGCGCGTCGCCCGGCTCCGCCCCGGGCGCGACCGGGGGAAGCGTCCACTCGTCCTCCTCGACGGCCGGACGCCTCCGGCGCCAGGCCACCAGCGCGGCGACCATGAGGCCGAGCAGCGCCACGATGATGAGCCACTCCATCTCCGCCTCCCTCTGCGCACTACGGTGTGCTTCTCTCGAAGCTAGGCCCACGCGAGGCGCTCGGCAAGGGGCCACCCCAAGGAGGACCGCATGGAACTGGAGGGCCGCACCGTCACCCGCCTGCAGGCGCTGACCTCCCCGCTCAGCAAGGAGTGGTGGTACACCGGCTGCGCGGACCCCTCGGGCCGCGTCTACCTCAGCTTCCACGCGTTCCGGATGCCCTGGGTCGACAACGTCACCTTCTCGGTGTTCGACCTGGACGCTGGCGCGCCGCTCACCAGGTCCAGGAAGCTGCTCCTCTCCGCGCCCCCGCACGAGGATCGCACCGAGCTGAGCGGGCGCCGCGCCGGCCTCTTCGTGGACTACGCGGGGTCGGCCGAGGACGGGTGGCGCCTGCACTTCCGGGACGCCGACCTGTCCGCCGACCTCGCGATCCGGCCGGGCGCACCGCCGTTCCTCAGGGCCGAAGATCAGCTGCGTCACCGGTACGAGCTGCTCAGCTTCATGGACGCCCGTGTCGACGGTGAGGTGCACGTCAGCGGACGCTCCTACCACGTCGACGGCTACCGGGGGTACTGGGATCACTGCTCCGGAACCGTCCCGCGCCGCACCGGTTGGCACTGGCTGGCAGTGCAGAACGACGACGTGGCGCTGGTCTCGCTGCTCAACTACGGCCCCTACCCGCAGCGCTACACGCAGCTGCTGCGCCGCGGTGCCGACGGGCACGAATGGGTGCGGCTCGATGCGGGCGTCACCTTCGAGTACGTGCAACGCGCCAAGCGGTCGCGCTGGCGCCTGACCGGGCGGGACATCGACGTCGACATCGAGATCCTGATGGGATCCCGGATCCGGGAACGGATCCCGCCGCTGCTCCCGCTGGCGGTGGACCTCACCCACGAGGAGTTCTTCGTGCGGGCCGCGGGCCGCGTCCGGGTCGACCACGAATGGACGCCGCTAGCCACAGCCCACGGCGTCCTCGAGGAGCACCGGGGCGTCTGGTGAGCAACGTGAGTCCGACCCACTGGAGGATCCGGGTGGCTTGACCAACCCCGATCCTCCTCTGGGGCCGAGGTGGACTCGCTATTGTCGGGGTAGGAGGTCACCGTGAACTACGCGCTCAGCATCGATCTTGAACTCCCCTACGACGAGGTGGTCCGCCAGACCCGCGAGGCGCTGGCGGCGAACGGCTTCGGCATCGTCGCCGAGATCGACCTGCAGAAGACGCTGCTGGACAAGATCGGGGTCGAGATCGCGCCGCACTTGATCCTCGGGGCCTGCAACCCCCGCTTCGCGCACCAGGCCCTCCAGGTCGAGCCCTCCATCGGCCTGCTGCTTCCGTGCAACGTGGTGGTCCGGCAAACCGCGGGCGTCACCGTGGTCGAGGCCATCAACCCGCAGTCCCTGGTGGAACTCACCGACAACCCGGCGATGTCGGGCCTGGCCGGCGAGCTCAACTCCGCCCTCTCTTCGGTCCTCGACGCGTTGCGCGGCCACGACTGAGGCGCCCGCTCAGCGGTCGCGGCGCGACTCCTCAGGACGCCGCCGCGCCCCCTCCTCGACCCGCGAACGGCCGGCGCGGCGCTGGCCGGCGACCATGGCCAGGATGACACTGACGGCGAGCACCAGGACGGCGATGGCGATCCAGACCGTGACATCCATCGGAGCTCCTTCCCGTCACTGACGTACCCACCTCGTGCCCGGACCATGCCCAGGACGAGGCCCGGCCGTCAAGGTCGCGCGCAGACGTCGGTGAACCCGGCCGGCGGCACCCCCAGAGCCCGCGAGAACCGTGCCCAGAAGTTCACCTGCGCGATCGTGGACGCCAGCGTGACGAGCTCGCGCTCGTCGAAGGCGCCCAGGAGCGAATCCGTGAACCAGCCCGGGAGATCGGGCGGGGTGAGAGAGGTGCGGTGGGCGTACGCCACGGCCAGGCGTTCGTGGTAGCCCAGGCTGGGCAGCTCCTCCCCCAACTCAGCAAGCCCGTTCGGGGCGGACGCCGCCAGCCGCCGGAGGGCGGCCAGCTCGGCGTCCGTCACGCCCTGCCGCTCGCGATCGTGTGCATTGAGGTCGATGCAGAAGCCGCACTCCACGGTGAAGGACACCGTCAGCCGGACCAGCCGGAGGATCCGCGCGCTGGGGACGTCATGGGCCACCAACGCCTCCATCACCCCAGCGCCGACGGCGGCGCGCGGCGTCCATGCGAGCAGGCGCGCGGGCAGCAACGTGCCGCCGGCCACGCGCTCGGCGGCAGCCACCCCCAGCTTGAGCAAGAAGGACACACGGCGCGGGGGCTGGATCAGCGGCATGACCCCATGATCCCGCGGCCCTGAGCGAGCCGGGGCCGGACATCGAGACAGTCCAGGGCTTGGCTTATACCCTATGGGGGTATATACCGGGGGTATGACGCATCACGAACACCCGAGCACCTCGATCGAGGACCACACCGAGCACGGTCACGGCGAGGCACACGGTCACGGCGAGGCCCACGATCATGACGGAGCCCATGCCCGCTCCCAGGCGCACGCTGACACGGAGGTCCACCGCCACGGCGAGCACGCCGGCCACAGCACGGCGATGTTCAGGCAACGATTCTGGTGGTCACTTGCGCTGACGGCGCCGGTGGTGGTCTTCAGCCCGATGGTCGCCCACTTGCTCGGCTACCACCTACCGCAATTCCCGGGATCGAGCTGGATCCCGCCGCTGTTGGGCACCGTGATTTTCGTCTACGGCGGCACGCCTTTCCTCAAGGGCGGCTTGCGCGAACTCCGACAGCGGCAGCCCGGAATGATGCTGCTGATCTCACTCGCCATCACGGTGGCCTTCGTCGCCTCGTGGGCGACCACGCTGGGGATCGGCGGCTTCGATCTCGACTTCTGGTGGGAACTGGCCCTGCTGGTCACCATCATGCTGCTGGGCCACTGGCTGGAGATGCGGGCCTTGGGGGCGGCGTCCTCGGCGCTGGACGCCCTCGCCGCCCTCCTGCCCGACGAGGCCGAGAAGATCGTCGACGGCCAGGCGACCACGGTGCCGCTGGCGGAGCTGTCGGTCGGGGACGTGGTGCTGGTGCGGTCGGGCGCGCGGGTGCCGGCGGACGGCACGATCACGGAAGGATCCGCGGAGTTCGACGAGTCGATGATCACCGGCGAATCGCGACCCGTTTCCCGCGGACCGGGCGCCCGCGTCGTGGCCGGTACCGTCGCCACGGACACGACGGTGCGCGTGCGCGTGGAGGCCCTCGGCGAGGACACCGCCCTCGCGGGCATCCAGCGCATGGTGTCGGACGCGCAGGCGTCGTCGTCGCGGGCCCAGGCCCTGGCCGACCGCGCCGCCGCGCTGCTGTTCTGGTTCGCGCTCGGCGCCGGCGTCCTGACGGCCCTGGCCTGGACGTTCCTGGGACAGCCCGACGAGGCCGTGGTGCGTACGGTGACCGTCCTCGTGATCGCCTGCCCGCACGCCCTCGGGCTCGCGATCCCGCTCGTCATCGCGATCTCGACGGAGCGGGCGGCGCGCGCCGGCGTCCTCATCAAGGACCGGCGCGCCCTCGAACGGATGCGCACCATCGACGTCGTCCTGTTCGACAAGACCGGCACCCTCACCGCCGGCGGCCACGCGGTCACCGACATGGCGGTCGTGCCCGGAGTGTCCGAGGGCGAGCTGCTCGCGCTGGCCGCGGCTGCCGAGGCCGACAGCGAGCACCCGGTGGCACGCGCCATCGTGCAGGCGGCCGCCGAGCACCCCGACGCCGCCGGACGCGCCCTGCGTGGGTCTGGCTTCGAGGCCTCCACCGGGCGGGGGGTCCGCGCCGTGGTCGCGGGCTCTCAGGTCAGCGTCGGCGGCCCCAACCTGCTCCGTTCACTCGGCCTCGAGCCCCCTGCCGACCTGGGTCGACAGACCGAAGCGTGGGCCGGGCGCGGCGCGAGCGTCCTGCACGTGGTCCGCGACGGGGTAGTCATCGGCGCGCTGGCGCTCGAGGACAGCGTGCGTCCTGAGTCCCGGGCCGCCGTCCGGGCTCTCCAAGAGCGCGGCGTCACGGTGGCGATGGTCACCGGCGACGCCGAGCAGGTGGCCGGGGCGGTGGCGACCGAACTGGGCATCGACGAGGTGTTCGCCGAGGTCCTTCCCCAGGACAAGGACACCAAGGTGGCCGAGCTGCAGCGGCGCGGCCTCACGGTGGCCATGGTGGGTGACGGCGTGAACGACGCACCGGCGCTGGCCAGGGCCGAGGTCGGCATCGCGATCGGGGCAGGCACGGACGTGGCGATGGAGTCGGCCAGCGTGGTGTTGGCCGGCAACGACCCCCGGGCGGTGCTGTCCATGATCGATCTGTCCCGGGCAAGCTACCGGAAGATGATGCAGAACCTGGTGTGGGCGGCCGGCTACAACGTCGTGGCGGTCCCGCTGGCCGCCGGCGTGCTGGCGTCGCTGGGGGTCGTGCTCTCTCCGGCGGTGGGCGCGGTGCTGATGTCACTGTCGACCATCATCGTCGCGCTGAACGCGCAGCTCCTGCGCAGGATCGACCTCGACCCCGAGCGTGTGTGAGGCCGGTCAGCTCCCACGGCGTCCGAGCACCTCGATGCCGTCGGCCTGGGCGTCTTGGCCCGCCGACCTGACACCATGGGACCCGTGCGCGCCCACTCCTTCGACGTCGCCGTGGTCGGGCTCGGCCCGGCGGGGCTGGCCCTGGCACACCGGTGCGCAGCCCGCGGCCTGGCGGTGCTGGCGATCGACCCCCGGCCCGGCGCGGTGTGGACGCCCACCTATGGGATCTGGGCCGACGAGCTGGGCGATCTTCCGGAGTCCGTCGTGCGGTCCCGGGTGCCTCAGCCGCAGATCCGCGCTCACGGGGCGTACCGGCTCCCTCGCGACTACCTCGTCCTCGACAACGGAGCTCTGCAGCGGGTCCTCTCCGGCGCGGAGGCGCCGCCGGCCAGCCTCGAGATCCGCCGATCACGGCTGGACGACGGGCAGGTGGCCGCGCTCAGGTCGGAGGCACGGGTGGTGGTCGACGCCCGAGGGGCGCGCCCCGATGGCCTGGTCCCCGACGATCCCGCGCCGGCGCAGACCGCCTACGGCATCGTCGTCCCCGCGGACGCCGCCGCCCCCGCACTCCAGGGCGCGGGCGCGCTGCTGATGGACTGGCGCACCGACTGGGCACCCGGTGGTGCCATCGGGAGGACGCCGTCGTTCCTGTACGCGATCCCGCTGGGTCCCGACGCCGTCCTCCTCGAGGAGACCTGCCTCGCGGCGGCCCCCGGCATGCCGATTCCAGAGCTGCGCGCTCGGCTGCGGCGGCGTCTCCTCGCCCGCGGCGTCCAGCCCTCTGATATCGACCACCCGCTCGAACGGGAGATCGTCCGCATCCCGATGCGGGGACGCGGGCGGCGTCCGGTCGAGGGGACCCTCGCGATCGGCACCGCCGGGCGCGGCGGCAACCTGGTCACCGGCTACTCGGTGGCTCACTCTCTCGCCCGCGCGGACGCCCTCGCCAACGCCATCGCCGAGGGTCGCGCTTGTAAGGCAGCTGACCCCCTCGGTGCCGCCGACGTCTTTCGCGAGGCAGGGCTTCGGGCCCTTCTCCGACTGGACACGACCGGCACGCTGGCGTTGTTCGATGCGTTCGGACGCCTCCCGCCAGCGGGCCAGCGTGACTTCATGTCCCGCGACTCGAAGGCGCCGGGACTCGCCCGAGCCATGTGGGGGATGTTCATCCGGATGCCCGTGCCCGCCCAGGCCAAGCTCGTGGCCGCGACGCTGGGGCCCGCTTCCGTTCCCCGGCTCCCGCGCACATCCCCGCGCAGGAACACGGGGAACGGCGCCTAAGGCGGGGAGACTGCCCACCCGCACACTCCGCTACGCCTTAGGATCGCGTCGTGCCGTACATCATCGAAGCGACCGACAAGCCCGACAGCCAGCAACTGCGCCAACAGACGCGCCCTGAGCACCTGGCGTACCTCGAGCGGAACACCGACCGCCTGCTGCTGGCCGGCGCCAAGTGGACCGACGACGAGCAGAGGGCCACGGGCAGCGTGCTGATCGTGGACGTCGACACGCGCGAGGAGGCCGAGTCATTCGCCGCGAACGACCCCTTCGCCCGCGCGGGTGTCTTCGCCGAAGTGGCGATCAGCCGCTACCGCGTCGCCTTCCTCGATCGGAGCAACCGACTCCCGGCCTGACGCCCCTCGGGCCCCATGGCGGCCCCTTCCGTCACGTGCTCACTCGGCCGCTCGCACGCCGCTTCAGGCGCGCGGCCGCTCTTCGGGGTCTACCCTGGACGCCGCGCTCAGGTGCTCCTGCGCCTCGCGCCTGGCCCGCTCCGCCTCGGACGCGCGCTCCTGAGCCTCCCGCTCGAGGCGGTCCGCCTCCATCCGGGCGCGGTGGGCGTCCGCCTCTTGCTGAGCGGCCGTCGCGGCCTCCTCCTTGGCCCGCAGTTCCTCCTCGTGGCTGCGATCCCGCAGTTCCTGGGCCTGCTCGCGCCGCTGGACGAGCTGACGCTCCTTGCGTTGCCGGCTCGTCATCATCACGACAACGCCGATGACGACCGCCGCGACCACGATCCCGATGAGAATCCACACCCACAGTTCCATGACCATGCCTCCTCATGGCTGCACCGTGCAGTCACCGCTGGGAAGTACCCGATCGGAGCCACGAGCATGCGCCGCCCCCCGCGCGGCGCGGCCGCCCTACCGGTGGATGCGCACCGCCGTGTAGGCGGCCTGGTCAGGGTCGGCGACACCGAATCTGGCGTTGGGCAGGTACAACCTGCCTCCCTGGGCAGCGACCGTGGTCGGGACGTCGAACTTGGCGCTCTCCAGGGTCTTCACGCGGGTGCCGGACGTGCCCGCTGAGTTGAGGGTGAACACCGCCACCTTGTTCAGCCGGTTCTGGACGACGTAGAGCGTCCGGCCCAGCGTGAGCAGTCCGTCGCCGTTGGTCAGCACGTACCCGCCGAGGTCGACCTGAGTGGTAGCACCTGTATCGGGGTCGATCCTGAACAGGATCCCCGACGCCGACTGCACGGCCAGCAAGGCCTCCCCGTCCGGCGTCCGGGCGATGCCATTGAGGTTGAACCCTGGCAGGTGCACGTAATCCCCAGTAAGCGCCAGGGTGACGACGTCGGCCTGATCGGGCAGGTTCCTTGCGCCGCGCGCCAACGGCAGCCCGTACAGCACGGGCTGACTGGAGTCGGTGAACCACGCCATGCCGCAGGCGAGCACGACGTCGTTGACGAACGTGGCGCCGGTGGCGAACTGATACGTGGCCAGGATCTCGCCGGTGGCGGCGTTCACGATCCGGCCCTGCCCCGACGGGCCGCCCGCGACGTAGAGCAGGTTGCCGGGTCCGATCTTGAGCCCCACCGACGGCAGACCCGGCCCCTCGCCGATCACGGAGCCCTCGCCCGTCACCAGGTCGGCGGCGTAGATGTCACCGTCGGACAAGGACCCGAAGTACGCGGTGGTGCCGCGGATCGCGATCCCCTCGGGCCTGAAGCCGTCCGGAAGCGTAATCACCGGGGGGAACGCCGCCCCCTGCCTCGGGCGGGCCTCCGCCCCGGACACCGATCCAAGCACCAGAACGGACGCCGCCAGCGCGGCCAGACAGGCGCGGACGACAACACGGACGGCGGTCATGGCGGCTCCTTGCTCGGGGCTCTCACGGTAAGGGCGCCATCCCGGCTCGTCAACGAGGTGAGGGCTCCGAACTCAGCCCCTGGGCGTCGTCACCTTGACGTGGCCGCGGGTGGTGTCCGACGACGTCTGCTTACCCGTGGTCACGGTGAGCGTGCCGGCCGACGCCGACGTCACCGGGGCCAGGGCGGTCTTGACGCCGGGGGTGTACCCGGAGGAGTAGCCGCTGGCGTTGGCGTGGAAGGACTCATACGACCGGAACAGCGACGCGTTGTGGATCCATGGCGAGCGGTCGCACACGGCGTGGCCTTGGAAGGGGGTCCGAACGTCCACGAACGTTATCCCGGCCCTGCCCGCTGCGGCCGCGATCACGTCGGACAGCTTGTTGGCGCCGTTGTTGAGGCGGGTCATCTCGGTCGAGGTGAACGAGGTCAGCCAGCTGCAGTCTTTCCCGTTGAACAGGCGCGGGTAGTTGGTCACCACCACGCGGGCCGTGGTCGCCTTGGACTTTACGGCCGTGAACAGGGCGTCCAAACGCGCGGGAAGCACCGACGTGGCCGCGCTCTCGGCCGCGGTGACGGCGTTCAGGCAGGCAGTGGTGTTGGTCCCCATGCACGTGGTGATGGTGGAGGCGAAGCCGATGTCGTTGCCGCCCACGGTCACCGAGACGTAGCCGGTGTCACCGGTGAGGCTGCCCAGTTGCCTGGTCAGCACGTCGTCGGTGGTGGCGCCCGAGCACGCTTCGAGCGTGAGGGCGAGACCGGTACTGCTCGCGATCACGCCGGGGTAGCCCTTGGGGGACCGGTAGCAGCCCGTGCCGTCGGAGAGGTAGCTGCCGGCTCCGTTCCCGGACGCGTAGCTGTCTCCCAGGGCTACGTAGGTGGGGGTCGCGGCGCGGGCGTCCGGGGCGGCGAGCAGCACGGAGCCGAGGGCGGCGATCACGGCGATGCTGGCGGCGATGATGCGTTGCATGATGGTCCCCCCGGGTAGCACGCGATGCGGGGAATCTAGACCCGATGGCGGTGGGTGGCTAGGGGGTGAGGCCTCCGAGGGGTGGCGGCGGCCCCAGAACAGCACGCTTCGGACACAGAACCGGATAGCTGTTGCCCTGAGACGACCCGCGGGGGGAGGGTGGTCCCAGCAGGTGAAGCCGAGAAGGAGGCACAGTGAAGCGTCTCGAAGCGGACGTCGTGGTTATCGGCGGAGGGTCGACCGGTGTCGGTGTGGTGCGGGACGCCGCGATGCGCGGCTATCGCGCGGTGCTGGTGGAACGGGTCGACCTGGGGCAAGGCACGACGGGCCGGTTCCACGGGCTGCTCCACTCCGGCGGCCGCTACGTGGTCAGCGACCCTGGGTCGGCCACCGAGTGCGCCGAGGAGAACGCCATCATGCGACGCATCCAGGCCGACGCGGTAGAGGACACGGGCGGCTTCTTCGTCACCCTCGCCGACGACGACCCCGGCTACGCCGACCAGTTCCTGGCTGGGGCAGCGGCCACCGGGGTCCCCGCCACCGAGATCCCGGTAGCCGAAGCGCTGCGCCGCGAGCCGCGTCTCGACCCGAGGATCAAGCGCGCCATCGAGGTCCAGGACGGGTCGGTCGACGGCTGGCAGCTGGTGTGGGGCGCGGCGCGTTCGGCGATGGCCTACGGCGCCAAGGTGCTCACCTACCACCGGGTCACGAAGATCGAACGTGACGGCGACCGGGTGGCCGCCGTCCTCTGCCGGGACGAAAAGGCAGGCGAGGACGTCAGGATCGACTGCTCGTTCGTGCTGAACTGCGCGGGGCCGTGGGCGGGCCAGGTGGCGGCGATGGCCGGCGCGCACGCGGTCGAGGTCGTACCGGGCCGCGGCATCATGATCGCCATGAACCACCGGATCGTGAACACGGTCATCAACCGGTGCGTCTACCCCACCGACGGCGACATCTTGGTGCCCGTGCACACGGTCTCGGTGATCGGCACCACCGACGTGCACGAGAACGACCCCGACCACATGCCGATCCCGCGCGACGAGGTGCAGGAGATGCTGGACGCCGGCGAGTCGATGATCCCCGGGTTCCGCAAGGCACGCCCCCTGCACGCGTGGTCGGGCTCGCGACCGCTGATCAAGGACCACCGGGTCTCGGTCGACGACACCCGTCACATGAGCCGCGGAATGGCCGTCATCGACCACGAGACGCGTGACGGCCTGTTCGGGATGCTCACCATCGGCGGCGGGAAGCTGACCACCTACCGGCTGATGGCCGAGCACATCGTCGACGCCATGGGCCACCAACTGAGCGAGAGCCGGCCGTGCCGGACCGCCGAGGAGGTGGTCCCCGGCAGCGAGGACAAGCGCCTCTACGCCGTCACGCACCGGCTGGCCGACCGCGAAGAGGACCGCCTCGCCGATCCGATCATCTGCGAGTGCGAGCTGATGAGCCGCTCGATGTTCGTGCGTGCCCTGCACGAGCAGCCAGACGCCACCCTCGATGACCTGCGTCGGCAGCTGCGGTTGGGCATGGGGCCCTGCCAGGGCGGCTTCTGCGCCGCGCGGGCAGCAGGCCTGGCGTGCTCGGAGAAGGTCGCCGACGCCGAGCGCGCCTCCGGGCTGCTGCGGCTGTTCCTCAAGCACCGGTGGATCGGGCTGTGGCCGATTCTGTACGGACAACAAGTGCGCCAGACGGCCCTCGACCACTGGATCTTTGCGGGCACCCTTGACGTCGAGCACCTGCCCCAGCCCGAAGAGGAGGTCCTGCGATGAGCGACGTCGTCGTCATCGGAGCGGGGCTCGCCGGGCTGGCCGCAGCCCTCCGGCTGGCACAGGCGGGCCGCTCGGTCACCCTCGCCACCAAGGGCCCCGGCGGCCTGCAGCTGTCTCAGGGGACCGTCGACATCCTCGGCTACACCCCCGAACGGGTCAGCCGGCCGCTGGAGGCCGTGGCGTCCGTCGCCCCCGAGCACCCGTACGCGTCGCTGGGCGCGGACGCCGTGGCCGCGGCGGTGACCTGGCTGGCCGATCAGCTCGGCCCGGACCTGCTCGTCGGCGACCCATCCCGCAACGTGCATCTGCCGACCGCGGTCGGGGCGCTTCGGCCCACCGCGATGGCCCAGCCGTCGATGCTGTCCGGGGACGCCGTCGGCGGGCGCAGCTACGCGGTGGTCGGCGTCCGGCAGCTCAAGGACTTCCCCGCCGACCTCATCGCCGGCAACCTCGCGCGCAGCACGGCCCCCGACGGGGGCGCGCTGGAGGCGTCCGCCGCCTGGATCGACCTGCCCGCACGGCGGGGCGAGGCCGACCCCAACCCGGTCACCTACGCGCGGGCCATGGACGAGGAGGCCTTCGCCGCCCGGTTCGCGCGAGCGGTGGCGGACGCCGCCGGCCCCGCCGACGTGGTGGCCGTGCCCGCCGTGCTCGGCTCCCGGCGCCGGAGCGTGTGGCGCCAGGTGACCGACGCGGTCGGACGCGACGTCTGCGAGATCCCGATGCCGCCCCCGTCGGTCCCGGGGCTGCGTCTGTATGAGGCGCTGCTGGGGCTGATCCGCGCCGCCGGCGTCCGGTTCGTCCAAGGGAGCCGGATCGTGGGCTGCACCCGCTCAGGAGATGCGATCGAGTCGGTCACCCTGGCCGCCGCCGGCGGCCCCAGGCAGCTGCGGGCCGCGTCGTTCGTGTACGCGCCCGGCGGCTTCGAGAGCGGCGCCCTCGAGGTCGACTCCTACGGGGCGATCGCCGAGCCGGTGTTCGGACTGCCGCTGACCGCCACGGACGCCCTGCCGTTGATCTCGTCGGTCTACTGGGGACCGCACCCGCTGTTCGAGGTCGGCGTCCGGGCCGACGCCGCCGGCCGCCCGTCGGACGCCGCGGGTGCGGCCGTCCACCCCAACCTGTACGTCGCCGGCGGCATCATCGCCGGGGCGGAGCGCTGGCGCGAGAAGTCCGGCGACGGGATCGCCGTCGCCACGGCCGTCCGGGCCGCAGACCACATCACCGGAGGTAACGATGAGTGAGAAGTCCAAGGCCGAGCGCAGCAAGCACCTGCGCGAGCGGCTCAACACCGAGCTCCAGCGGGCCAGCCTCGACCAGTGCGTCAAGTGCACGATCTGCGAGACCAGCTGCCCGGTGTCGGCGGTGACGCCCCTGTTCTCGGGGCCGAAGTTCGTCGGTCCGCAGGGCGAGCGGTTCCGGGACGGGGTCTCGGTCGACCACTCCGTCGACTACTGCTCCAGCTGCGGCACCTGCAGCGTGGTGTGTCCGCAGGGCGTCAACGTGGCCGAGCTGAACTCGCTGGCACGGGCGGTCATGAAGGCCGAACACGGCGTCCCGATGCGGGACCGCCTCATCACGCAGACCACGCTGATGGGCCAAGGGATGACGCCGGTGGCCCCCCTCGCCAACGCCGTGCTGGGCAACAAGGTGGCGCGGATCGCGATGGAGAAGGTAGTCGGCGTCCACCGCAACGCCCCGATGCCGACCGCGCGGACGCAGACCCTGCACTCCTGGCTCAAGAAGCGTCCAGCGCGGACCAAGGCGCCCACGCGCGGCGCGGTGGTGTACTTCCACGGCTGCGCGGGCGGCTACTTCGAGGTTGACGCGGCCAAGAAGGCAGTCGAGGTCCTGGAGCACTTGGGCTTCGAGGTGCTGGTCCCCGAGCAAGGGTGCTGCGGGCTTGCCGAGCAGAGCAACGGCCTGTTCGACCAGGCGACCAAGTCGGTGCGCGCCCTGGTGCGTCAGCTCCGCTCCGCGGGCCAGGACCTGACGATCGTGAGCACGGCGGGCAGCTGCGCCGGGATGCTCAAGCACGAGGCCCACCAGATCCTGGGCCTGCACGACAGCGAGCTACTCGACGTCGGCACCCGCATGCGCGAGATCTCGGAGTTCCTGATGGAGCTCCACGCCGCCGGCGAGCTCCCGACCGACTTCGCGCCCGTGCAGATGCGGCTGCCCTACCACGCCCCCTGCCAACTCAAGAGCCAAGGCATCGGGACGCCGGCGTCCGAACTGCTGCGTCTCATCCCCGGCCTGGATGTCGTCGACAGCGAGGTTGTCTGCTGCGGCATCGCCGGCACGTACGGCCTGAAGAAGGAGAAGTACGACATCGCCCAAGCCGTAGGCAAGCCGCTCTTCGACATGGTCCGCGCCAACGAGCAAGGCCTGGCCGCGTGCGACACCGAGACTTGCCGCTGGCAGATCGAGAACTCCACCGGTGTCCGCACGGTCCACCCCATCGTGCTCGTCCACCAGGCCTACGGACTGGGGGAACCGGGGGTCGGCTAGGCCGTGCTGGGGCCCTCCCACAGGTTGATGCCCGACTCCACCGCGTGGGAGTCGATGAGGGCGAGTTGCTCGTCGGTGAAGTCCGGCCCGTCGAGGGAGGAGACGGTGTCGTCGAGCTGTTCGACGCTGGACGCGCCGACGAGCGCTGACGTCACGCGGGCGTCCCGCAGGACCCACGCGATCGCCATCTGCGCGAGGGACTGCCCCCGGCCGCGGGCGATGTCGTTCAGCGCGCGGACATGGCGGAGGTTGTCCTCGTTCAACATCGACGTGGCCAGCGACTTGCCCTGGGCGGCCCGCGAGTCCGCGGGCACGCCGTCCAAGTACCGCGATGTCAGCAGCCCTTGCGCCAGCGGCGAGAACCCGATGCAGCCGACGCCCTCCTCGCCCAAGACGTCCAGCAGCCCCTCCTCGATCCAGCGGTTCAGCAGCGAGTAGCTGGGCTGGTGGATCAGCAACGGCGTCCCGAGGTCGCGCAGGATCCGGACGGCCTGGAGCGTCCGCTCCGCCGAGTACGACGAGACGCCCACATAGCGCGCCTTGCCGGACCGCACGGCGGCGTCCAGGGCCCCCATGGTCTCCTCCAAGGGAGTGTCCGGGTCGAAGCGGTGGTGGTAGAAGATGTCGACGTGGTCGAGCCGGAGGCGCTTGAGGGACTGATCCAGGGAGTCGAGCAGATACTTGCGCGAGCCGAGGTTGCCGTACGGCCCCGGCCACATGTCCCAGCCGGCCTTGGTCGAAATGACCAGCTCCTCACGGTGCCGGGCGAAGTCTTCTGAGAGGATGCGGCCGGCGTTGATCTCGGCCGACCCGTAGGGCGGGCCGTAGTTGTTGGCCAGGTCGAAGTGCGTGATGCCGAGGTCGAACGCCCGGCGCATGATGGCCCGCTGGCGCTGCAGGGGCACATCGTCGCCGAAGTTGTGCCAGAACCCGAGCGAAATGGCGGGCAGGTGCAGGCCGGATCGGCCCACCCGTCGGTAGGGCATCCGGTGGTAGCGGTCCGGTGAGGCGACGTAGGAGTCGAGGATCGGCATGGCCCGATCCTAGGCCCGAGCGCGATCGCATGCGCGCAGGACGGCCTTCCGGCCCTCGTCGACCCACAGCACCACCGAGGCCATCGCCAGGCAGACGGCCCAGTCCGCCGCGTCCAGCGGCGCGGTGCCGAAGGCGTCCTGCATGAAGGGCACGTGCACGACAAGCACCTGCAGCGCGGCCGTGAGCAGGATCGCCCCCCACAACCAGCCGTTCGCGAACAGCGATCGGAAGGCGGTCGTCGTCTCCGACCGCGCATTGAGGGCGTTGAACAGTTGGGCGAAGACGAGCGTGGTGAACGCGGCGGTCCGGGCGACGGCCAGGGAGTCCGCCCCCGGGATCAAGCCCCCGGGCAGGAAGAGGTCGAGTGTCGCGCACGTGGCCGCCCCCATCACTAGGCCGGTGAGTGCGATGGTGCCCCACATCCGCTGGTCGATGACACGAGCGCCTAGCGGCCGGGGGGAGCGGGCCATCACGTCGTCGATCTCGGGATCGATGCCCATCGCCAGCGCGGGCGCGGTGTCGGTGATCAGGTTGATCCACAGGATCTGGGTGGCCAGCAACGGCACCACGAGCTCACCCTCGCCGGCGGCGTCCAGCCCGATCACCCCGGCCAGGACCACCCCGAAGAAGACCGTGCACACCTCGCCCATGTTCGAACTGAGCAGGAACCGCAGGAACTTCTTGATGTTGTCGAATATGACGCGTCCCTGCCGGACGGCCGCCACGATGGTGGCGAAGTTGTCATCGGCCAGGATCATCCGGGCGGCCTGCTTCGTCACCTCCGTGCCCGTGACGCCCATCGCGATGCCGATGTCGGCGGTCTTCAACGCCGGCGCGTCGTTGACGCCGTCGCCGGTCATCGCGACGATCTGCCCGCGGGCCTGGAGGGCGTCCACGATGCGCAGCTTGTGCTCGGGCGAGACCCGGGCGTAGACGGGCGCGGACGCCGCCAGCTCGACCAGATCCTCGTCGCTGGTCTGCGACAGCCGCGCTCCCGTCACGGCCCGCGCGTCCCGGCCCGCCATCCCGAGATCGGATGCGACGCGCGCCGCCGTCAGGGGATGGTCGCCGGTGATCATCACGGTGCGGATCCCCGCGCGGTGCGCCTCGGCCACCGCGGCGCGGGCCTCGTCGCGGGGCGGGTCGATGATCCCCGCGACACCGAGGTAGATCAGGTCGGCCTCAACGGACTCGTCGAGCGCCTCCCCGGAGGAACTGTCCTCGACGATCCGGTAGGCGACACCGAGGGTGCGGTACGCCTCCGCCGACAGGGCCTCGATGTCGGCAAGCGCGTGCGCGCGGTCGGTCGCGGCGAGTGGGCGCACCCCGGTGCCCTCCTGGATCCTGGTGCACCGCTCCAGAAGGACATCGGGTGCGCCCTTGGCCATCAGGACGGGGCCACCCTCCTCGTCCACGTCGAGGGTCGACATCATCTTGCGCTCCGACGTGAAGGGCCACTCGCCGATGCGGTGAAACCGGGCCACCCGTTCGGAGAGCCCCGCCACCTTGCGCGCGACCACGAGGAACGCGGCGTCCGTGGGATCGCCTTGAATCTCCCAGGACCCACCGCGCACGCACAGCTGGGCATCATTGGCCCGCGCGCCGGCGATGAGCAGCAGGTCCACCTCGTGGCGCAGCGCCTCCGCCGCAGCGGCTTCGTGGGCCGCGGCTTCCGGGTCCCCGGAAGCCGGGACCGGCGTGACGGCGCCGTCGGGCCGGTAGCCGACACCGGACACCACCACCGCGCCGGACGCGGTGCGCACCTGCCCGATCGTCATCTCGTTCTTGGTGAGGGTGCCGGTCTTGTCCGCGCAGATCACGGACGCCGACCCCAGCGTCTCGACCGCGTGCAGCTCCTTGACCACAGCGTTCCGCGCGGCCAGCCGCTGGACGCCGAGGGCCAGCACGATCGTGAGGATCGCCGGCAACCCCTCCGGGACCGCCGCGACCGCCAGGGACACCCCGAGCAGCAGGATCTGGATCGCCTCGCCCGCCGAGCCCACCCCGTTGATCAGGGCCAGCGCGACCATCACGACGAGGGCGACGGCGACCACGATGACGCCCAGCGTCCGGGACACGCGCTCGATCTGCACGGTGAGCGGACTGGCCTCTTCCGCGGTGCGGTCGAGCAGGTCAGCGATGGCGCCCATCTCGGTTCCCATGCCCGTCGCGGTGACCACCGCGCGGCCGGTGCCGCGCGCGACCGCGGTCCCCTTGAACACCATGTCGCGGCGATCGCCGACCGGGGCCGCGTGGGGCAGGGTCGACGCGTCTTTGTGGGTGGCCTCCGACTCCCCGGTCAGGGACGCCTCCTGGACGCGCAGCGCGGTCGCGCGCAGCAGCCGACCGTCCGCGCCAACGGCGTCCCCCTCGGCGAGCACCAGGATGTCGCCGCGGACCAGCTGGCTGGAGGGGACCGACACCAATGCGCCGCCACGCAGCACCGTCGAGGTAGCTGCGGTCATCTCGGCCAGCGCGGCCACGGCGTCCGATGCGCGGTTCTCCTGGACGAACCCGATGATCGCGTTCACGGCCACGATCGCCGCGATCACGACTGCGTCCACGGGGACGCCGTCGGCGCCTTCGAGCGCCCAGGCGACGAGCGAGATGGCGATGGCGACGAAGAGGAGGTAGATCAGCGGGTCCTGGAATTGGGCGACGAACCGCCGCCAAGCCGGGACCGGCGGCGTCCCCCTGAGTTCGTTGGGTCCGTCAGCGGCGAGCCGACGAGCGGCCTCTGCGGCGTCCAGCCCGACCGCGGGGTCGACGCCCAGCATCTCGGCGATGTCGGCCACCTCGACGACGGACGGGTCCGGAAACGGGTCCGGAAACGGGTCCGGGGCGGGCGGGTCCGTCGCGGACCCCCGGACCGTCGGGTGGTCTTCGAGGGGGGCCATGAGCCACTCTTACCCCGACCTGACAAACGCGGCGAGGCATGCTGTCGGTATGCCGGTGAACGTGCCCGCTGCCTCGCCTTCGACCCTGGGGGATCCATGACCGACCCTGTCCCTAGCGCACGCCGCCGGGTCCTGCTGGCTGTCGCGCTGGTGCTCGCCGGGGTGCTCGGCTACGGGGTCGGGGCGCTCGCGCCGTTCGTCTTTCGGCCTCCGCTGGTGCTCGGGCAGGATGCCGTGTCGTCGCCCGAGTCGCGATCGGCGCGGGTGTCGCTGGAAGAGGCCGGCGGGCCGGCCCTGGTCGTCCGGCCGGCGGTCGGCGACGGGCGCGTGTTGCTGGTGCTCTACCCCGGCGGGCTCGTTCGACCCCAGGCGTACGAGTGGCTCGGCCGCGCGCTCGCGGCCCAGGGCGTCCAGACCGTCGTCCCCGGGTTCGCCGCCGACCTCGCCGTGCTGGACTCCGGGCGCGCCGGGGTCCTGATCGAGCGGTACGCCGCGGGGCGGCCCGTGGTGCTCGCGGGACACTCACTCGGCGGAGCGATGGCCGCGGGGTGGGCGTCCGAGCACCCGGATGAGTTGGCGGGGCTGGTCCTGATGGCGGCGTACCCGGCCGACGGCGTCCGGGTCGAGGCGCCGTTCGGCGTCCTGTCGCTGCTGGCAGAGAACGACCTGGTCGCCGACGGCCAGCGCGTGCGAGCCGGGCTCGGGCAGCTGCCGCCGGGGTCGAGGCTGGCGGAGGTCCCGGGGGCGGTGCACTCCTTCTTCGGGCGCTACGGGCCTCAGTCGGGCGACGGCACGCCGACGGTGAGCCGCGCGGAGGCCGAGGCCGTCATCGTGGCGGAGATGTCCGGGTACCTGGCCAACGTCGGATGAGGCAGGATGGCGCTCTAAAAGCCGAGGGGGTAGGCGTCGGCGCGAGGCTCGGAGCCGGCGACGTAGCCGCCCCCGTCCAGGCGCCAGATCGCTTGGCCTCGCCCGAAGATCGCCGCATGCTCCGCGAAGCGCGCTCGGTGGCCCCGTTCGCGCAAGTGATTCAGTGTCGCCGGACCGGCTGAGGCCTCAACCTCCACGCGGGCATGCGCCGCGTCCCAGAACCAGCGCGGACGGCCGAGGGCCGACTGGGGGTCGTCGCCGCCGTCGATGGTGTGCAGCGCGACCTGCACGTGGCCCTGGGCCTGCATGTGGCCGCCCATCACGCCGAACGGCCCGATCGGCTCGCCGCCCCGGGTGAGGAACCCCGGGATGATCGTATGGAACGGCCGCTTGCCCGGCGCGAGCTCGTTGGGGTGGCCGGGCTCGAGGGTGAAGCCCGCTCCGCGGTTCTGGAGCGAGATGCCGGTCCCCGGGATGACGACCTCGGCCCCGAACCCCTGGAAGTTCGACTGGATGAAGCTCACCATCTGTCCCTCGGCGTCCGCCGCACACAGGTAGACGGTGTCCGACGGCCGGGGATCAACCGGCGTGGGGTCGAGCGCCCGGCCGGCGATCAGCGCGCGGCGGCGGGCCGCGTGTTCCGAGGAGAGGAGTTCGGACACGGGCACGTCCACGTGCTGCTGGTCGGCGACCAGGGCGTGCGTGTCGGCCAGAGCCAGCTTGACCGCCTCGACCTGCCGGTGCCAGTCCGAGGCATCGCCGGGGGAGAAGCCGTCGAGGATGGCGAGCGCGATCAGCGCCGCGATCCCTTGGCCGTTCGGCGGGATCTCCCACACCTCGTGGTCGCGGTAAGCCGCCGCGATGGGGTCGACCCATTCGCTGGCGTGACCGGCCAGGTCAGCGCTGCTCAGGATGCCGCCGGTGGCCCGGGCAAAGGTCGCGATCCGGTCAGCGAGGTCGCCGAGGTAGAACTCCTCGCCCTCGGACTCCGCGATCGACGTCAGCGTTGCGGCCATCTCCTCGCTGCGCCAGAGCTCGCCGGGCCGGGGGGCACTGCCCGCGGGAGCGAACAGCGGCAGGAAAGCCTCGCTCGCCGTCGCGAGGTGTCCTCGCAGTCGCTGGGTGGCGCCGTGGACGCCGCGGCTCCACCCCCAAGCCACGACGGGCGACACGAGGAATCCTTCGGTGGCGTAGCCGATCGCGGGTTCGAGGACCGTCTCGAACGAGAGGCGTCCGAACCGGCCGTGCAGGTCCGCCCAGGCCCGGACCGCGCCGGGCACGGTCACTGCGTCCCACCCGTGCGCCGGCACCTCACGCAGTCCCCTGTTGCGGAGCTTCTCTGCGGTGACGGCCGCCGGCGCCCGGCCGGAGCCGTTCAACCCGTGCAACCGCCCGGAGTCCCAGACCAAGGCGAAGGCGTCCGAACCCAGGCCGTTGCTGCATGGTTCGACGACGGTGAGGCAGGCGGCCATGGCGATCGCGGCGTCCACCGCGTTCCCGCCTCGCCGGAGCATGTCAAGCCCGGACGCCGCCGCTAGCGGCTGCGATGTCGCGACGGCGCCGTTGCGGGCGAAGACCGGCTGCCGGCGTCCGGGCTCGGCAAGGGAGTCCAGGTTCACAAGCACACTCTAGGAGAGCGGGTTCAGCGGCCGCCGATCGCGTCTAAGAGGGCCTTACGCCGCGCGACCAGTTGGGCCACCAGTTCGACGAAGAGGGCGGGCTCGTCCAGGACGAGCGACGCCGGGAGCCGGTGGATCTGCCAGCCCAGCGTGCCCAGCTCGGCGTCACGCATGCGGTCACCCACGAAGGCGCGCCGGGTCCCGTGATGCTCGTAGCCGTCGATCTCGATGCCGAGTGTGATGTCTTCGAATCCGACATCCACGTAGGCGAGCCGGTTCGGAAGCCGGACGGCCACGTTCCCGCGCCATCCGGTGATGCCCGCGTCTCGCAACGCTTGGTGGCCTTGCCGCTCGGCAGGCGACCAGGGCCGTTCGCTCGCCTCGACGAGCCACCCTCGTAGTCGGGCCGTGCCCCGCCTTGGCGAGTGGTGTGTGAGAGCCATCTCGAGGTCGTCGAGCTTCACGCCCTCGCGCAACGCCTCGTCGATCGCGCCGGAGCCGTGGGTGAGGGCGAGATCGAGAGCGGTCCACGCTGGCAAGGTGAAGCGGAGGCCCGCTGCGGTGCCGACGAAGGGCTCCGGGATCTCGCGTCGCTCCAACACGAAGCCCTGCTGTCGGACGCTCTTCTGCGCAACGTGCACCAGGCGGGGATGGTCGCGCGTCGGGGCGTAGGTGAGCACCGCGGCGGTCTCCGCGAGCAGCACCGCACCGGGGAATCGTCTGCAGACCGCGAGCGCCCGAACGTCGAGTCGGCCGGCCATCTCGGCCAAGGCGAAGACGCCGGGTAGCACGCGGGCTGCCTCGCCGCGTTCGAATGCGCGACCCAGTTGGTTGCGCAGGGTGGGGAATCGCTGCGCGATGACGACCGTCTCGCGCTCGAACAGATCCAGGAGGGAGGATTTCACGCCCATACATTCGGCAGCGCCTGTCAGGTGCGGACCCGGGAGCAGCGCGCCGTGAGTGAAACTCGGCGCTCGATGGTCGAGGCGGAGACGGTGAAAGCCTGTGACGAGGGGTGACGGAAACCGCCCGCACGTCGAGCGCCGAGTTTGACTCGCCGCCCTCTCACGAGGGGACCTCGGAGCGGGCGCTCGGCAGGCGTAGGCTCGGACCATGCCCGCGGACCTTCGGCCGTACACACGTCCCCTCTCCGACGCCGGCGGCATCGAGGGCGCCGGGGGGAAGGGGGCCAACCTGGGCGAGCTGGTCCGCGCCGGTTTCCCGGTGCCGGACGGGTTCGTTGTGACCACGGCCGCCTACGACAGATTCGTGACCGACAACGACCTCGGCTCTCGGGTCACCGAGCTGGCTCAGTCGGCGGACAGCACCGCGATCAGGGCCTTATTCGACCAGGCCGCGCTCCCCTCCGACCTCGCGGGCGCTCTCGACGCCGCCTACGCCTTTCTGGGGGGGCCCGTGGCGGTGAGGTCGTCGGCCACCGCCGAAGATCTCCCGGGAGCCAGCTTCGCCGGGCAACAGGAGACGTTCCTCAACGTCATCGGAGCTGACGCCGTCCGTGCAGCGGTCATCCGCTGCTGGGCCTCCCTGTGGACCGAAAGAGCCGTCGCCTACCGCGCCCAACTGGGGGCGGTTCAGGGATTGAGCATGGCCGTCGTGGTACAGCGGCTCGTGCCCGCTGAGGTCGCCGGTGTCCTGTTCACCGCCGACCCCAGCACCGGGCGCCGCGACGACATCGTGATCACCGCCGCCTGGGGATTGGGCGAGGCCGTCGTGGGCGGGGCGGTGGAGACCGACGAGTACGTGGTGCGGGGCGACTCCGTCGAGTCCAGGATCGCGGCCAAGTCCGTCATGACGGTCATGACCGCATCCGGGACCGCACAGGCCGAAACCCCGGCCGACCAGCGCCGACGGCGGACTCTCACTGACGACCAAGCCCGCGAGTTGGCCGCCCTCGGACGCCGCGTAGCAGAGCACTTCGGCGCACCGCAGGACATCGAGTGGGTCCTGGCCGGAGGCGGATTCCAGCTGGTCCAGGCGCGCCCGATCACTGCGTTGCCCGACCCGCCTGGCGACGTGCCCACCGCGTGGCCGGTGCCCCGACCCCACAGCCTCTACTTCCGGGCCAGCATCGTCGAACAGATGCCGGAGCCGCTTACACCGCTGTTCGCCGACATGGTCCGCATCGCCGTCCCCACGGGTCTGCTGAACCTGATGCGCGAACTCGCCCCGACGATCAGCCGGCTCGACGTCGACTTCCCCACCATCAACGGTTACGCCTTCTACGACTACAGCTGGGCCGCCATGGGATCGATGATGTCGTTCACCCGCGGCGCGCTGCGCCTGATCCTCACTAAGGGGTACGTACTGGACCGATGGCGTGAGCGCGAGCTCCCCCGCTACCGGGACTCTGTCGCGGCCTGGTCGTCCCGCGACGCGCGCACCATGCCGGCCGCCGACCTCCTGCGTGCCACCCAGGACCTATTGGACGCCGGCTGTCTCTACTACACGACGGTGCAGACGATCATCCCGGTCGCCTCCATGGCGGAGCTGACCTGGACCGGCCTTCACGACCGCCTGCTCGCCCGGAAGGGGGGACCCGCGGCCTCTGACTACCTGCTCGGGTTCGACTCCGCGCCGATCGCAGCCGAGAAGTCGCTTGCCTCCCTTGCCGCCTGGTGCCTGCAGGACGCCGCCCTCACCGAAGCGCTGACCTCACATGAGGTCGACCCGCTCGGCGGCCAGGCGCCCCCGGGCGTGCACGCCGCTCGCTGGGGACAGTGGCGGGAGCGGCTGGAAGCGCACCTGTCCGAGTTCGGGCACATGACCTACAACCTCGACATCGCCAACCCGGTCCCCGCGGACGATCCGGCTCCCGTCCTCCAAGCCCTCCGGCATGCGCTGCGTGGGCGGGTCTCCGACCCGTTCGAGCGCCAGTCCCGCCTGACCACCCGGCGCGAGGCGATCACCCGCGAGCTCCTCGGACGCCTCGACCCGGCCCGCCGGGCGGTCGCCGAGAAGCGGCTGGGGTCGGCCCAGATGTGGGGTCCGATCCGCGAGGACGCGCTGGCGGCGATGGGCCTCGCCTGGCCGACGATGCGCAGGATGCTCCGTGAGCTCGGGCGCCGCTTGGTCGACACCGACGTCCTCTCCGACGCTGATGACGTCTTCTGGCTCAGGCTTCCGGAGGCTACCTCCCTCGCCGCGACAGCGGACTCGAGCTCGGCACCAACTCCACCAGCGACCTCTGCCCCCGGCGGCGCAGGGCTGCGCGATGAGATCGCAGAGCGCAAGAAGGTGTGGCGCGGCCAGGCGCTGGCGACGCCGCCCCAGTACCTGCCCGAGAGCAGCCTGATGAAGTCGCTGGAATCGATGATGCCGGCGATGGCGGGGCAGCAGGGCCCCGTGTTGAAAGGCACGACGGGGTCGGGCGGCCGGATCACCGCGCCGGCCCGCGTCCTGGTCGACCCGCACAGCTTCGGCGACTTCCAACCCGGCGAGGTCCTCGTCGCCTCGATCACGACCCCGGCCTACACCCCCCTGTTCGCTCTAGCCGGCGGGGTCGTCACCGACATCGGCGGCGTCCTGAGCCACGGCTCGATCGTCGCGCGCGAGTACGGCATCCCGGCGGTGCTCGGCACCGGGAACGCGACCCACCGGATCCGGACGGGCGACCAGATCACCGTCGACGGCGTCCGCGGCGAGGTGCTGCTGCCGGGGGCGCCCGCGGATACCCCCCGGGCGCCAGACGAGGCGCGCGACGCCCGGATCACCCCGGCCCTGGCTAGCTTCGCCGGCATGGTCGCCGGGGTGGCCGTGGTCCTCCTGGTGCTGCGGCGGCGCCGTCATCGGCGCTCCGACCAGGGACGGTCTTAGGGTAGTTCCGTCTCCAAGAGCGCGAGCAGGTGCTGTGCCGTCGTGGGGTAGGCATCCAGGAGTGACTCGGGGAGCAGGCTGCGCTGAACGGCGTACCCCATCACGAGGCCGATCATCACCTCGGTGAGCCCCTCGGGGTCGACGGTGGGCGCGTTGGCTTCGCACCACGTCCGGGCCAGAGCAAGGAGCATCGCCCTGATGCCGACGCCCTGCGACTTGAGCAGGCCGGCCAGCTCGGGGTCTGCGTACGCGCCCGCCCAGATCTGGAGCAGCACCTCCGAGGTCTTCTCGTTCTTGACGACCTGCGCGAGCGCGGCCCGGATCAGCTGTGCCGGCGAGAACCCCGCCTCGCTCGGCGTGCCCAACACCAGTTCGAGGGGGCGCGCGATGGCAGTCCGGGCGACCTCGAGGACGACGCCCTGCTTGCTGCCGAAGTGATGGTAGATCGCCCCCGCCGACGTGCCGGACCGCGCCACCAAGTCCGAGATCGACATGCCGGTGACGCCCTGCACCCGGACCAGCTCGGTGGCAGCCTCCAGGATCGCCTCGCGGGCAGCAGCGGCCTGGCGAGGTGTCGTGTCCACAGCTGCCAGAGTATCGCCGCGGCACAGTCCAGCCGGCTCCCCTGCCCTCGCCCGCGGCTCGGCGATTACCCAGAACGATCGTTCTGGCCCCGATAGCATGGCGACGGAATGATCGTTCTGTCCCCGGAGGGCTTGTGAGCACACCGACTGCGCTGGGTCTCGACATCGGTTCGACGACCGTCAAGGCCGTCGTCCTCGAAGGCGACACGGTCCTCCACAGCAGCTATCGCCGCCATAACGCGGACGCCCGCGGCGCGCTTCGCGTCCTGCTGACCGAGGTTGCCGAGCGCTTCCCCGGCCGCGCGTTCCACTGCGCCGTGACCGGGTCTGCCGGGTTGTCCGTCGCCGACCTGCTCGGGGTCTCCTTTGTCCAGGAGGTGATCGCCAGCACCGCGGCCGTCGAGCGATTCCTACCGGAAGCCGACGTGGTCATCGAACTCGGCGGCGAGGACGCCAAGATCACCTACCTGCACCCGGTCGTCGAGCAGCGCATGAACGGCACCTGCGCGGGCGGCACCGGCGCGTTCATCGACCAGATGGCCACGCTCCTCCACACGGACGCCGCCGGTCTGGACGCCCTCGCCGCCCGCCACCGACACCTGTACCCCATCGCCTCCCGCTGCGGAGTGTTCGCCAAGTCCGACCTGCAGCCGCTGCTCAACCAGGGCGCCGCGCACACCGACTTGGCGGCGTCCGTCTTCCAGGCCGTGGCCACCCAGACCATCGCCGGTCTGGCCTGCGGACACCCGATCCGCGGCCGCGTCGCGATGCTGGGCGGCCCCCTCCACTTTCTGCCCCAGCTGCGCGCGGCGTACGAACGGGCCCTTGGGGACCAGGTCACCGGCTACAGCACCCCGGCGGACGCCCACCTCTACGTCGCGCTCGGGGCAGCACTGCTGGCCGGCAAGTCCGGCACCCAGGGCGGCACCAGGGCCGCCCGACCGAGCCTGCCCGCCGAGCTGGCCGGACGCCTCGGCGGCCGCACCCTCATCAGACTGGGCAGCGCAAGGATGCGCCCGCTGTTCGCCGACGACGCCGAACGCGCCGCGTTCACCGCGAGGCACGCCCGGCACACCGTCGCCCAGGGCCGGCTCGAGGACGCAGCGGGAGGCCTGTTCCTGGGCATCGACGCCGGCTCGACGACCGTGAAGGCCGTCGTCCTGGACGCCGAGGGCCGGCTGCTCTACTCGCACTACCAGGGCAGCAACGACCCGGTCGCCAAGGCGATCGGCATCCTGAAGGAGGTGTACGGCCGGATGCCGGCGTCGGCGCATCTGGCGCGTTCGTGCGTCACCGGCTACGGCGAGGGGCTGGTCCGGGCCGCGCTGCGGATCGACGACGGCGAGGTCGAGACGATGGCCCACTACCGGGCCGCCGAGAGGATCGCTCCCGGGGTCACCTCCGTGATCGACATCGGCGGACAGGACATGAAGTATCTGCGCATCCGCAACGCCGCCGTCGACTCGATCGCCGTCAACGAGGCCTGCTCCTCGGGCTGCGGGTCGTTCCTGCAGACCTTCGCGGCGTCCCTGGGCACCGACGTGAGGCAGTTCGCGCTGCAGGCCCAGGCGTCCGCGGCGCCGGTCGACCTCGGCACCCGCTGCACCGTGTTCATGAACTCGTCGGTCAAGCAAGCCCAACGGGAGGGCGCAGACCTGGCCGACATCGCGGCCGGGCTGTCGTACTCGGTTGTCCGCAATGCGCTGTACAAGGTGATCAAGCTCAAGGACGCGGGCCAGCTCGGCGACAAGGTGGTCGTCCAGGGCGGCACTTTCCTCAACGACGCGGTGCTGCGCGCGTTCGAGCTGCAGACGGGTGCAGACGTGATCCGACCCGACATCGCCGGACTGATGGGCGCGTACGGCGCCGCCCTCACCGCGCAGCGCTCGTGGCAGGCGGGCGAGCGGTCGCAGGTGCTGGGCCCCGACGAACTGGATGCCTTCAGCGTCGCTACCGCGATGGACACGTGCCGCCTGTGCCAGAACCACTGCCAGCTGACGATCTCGACGTTCGGCGACGGCAGCCGCCACGTGTCGGGCAACCGATGCGAGCGCGGCTCGAGCCTGGAGAAGGTGCCGCCGAAGTCACCCATCCCCAACTTGTTCGACTACAAGTACAAGCGGCTGTTCGGCTACCGGCGCCTCACCGCCGACAAGGCCCCCCGCGGCGACATCGGGATCCCGCGCGTGCTCAACATGTACGAGAACTTCCCCTTGTGGTTCACCATCCTGACCGTGCTGGGGTTCCGGGTGACGATCTCCGGACGCTCCAGCCACGACGTGTTCGAGGCGGGCATGGAGTCGATCCCGAGCGAAAACACGTGCTACCCCGCCAAGCTCGCCCACGGGCACGTGGAGAGCCTGCTCGACCGCGGGATCAGCACGATCTTCTACCCCTGCGTCCCGTACGAGGCCAAGGAAATCGGCGGCGCGGACAACCACTACAACTGCCCCGTCGTGGCGTTTTATCCCCAGGTGCTGCAGCGCAACCTGGAGCGGCTGCGGGACCCCGGCGTCCGCTACCTCGCTCCGATGCTCAACCTCGACGACCCGGTGAAGCTGGCCAGCCGGCTGGTGGAGGTGTTCGCCGACTGGGGCGTCACCCCCCAGGAGGCAGCCGCCGCCGTCGAGGCGGGCTACGCCGAGGACGCCGCGTTCAAGGCCGACGTCCGGGCCGAGGGCGCGCGGGCGCTGGCGTACTTGCGCGAGCGCGGTCTCAAGGGGATCGTGCTGGCGGGGCGTCCCTACCACGTCGACCCCGAGGTCCATCACGGACTGCCCACCCTCATCACCGGGCTGGGCATGGGCGTCCTCACCGAGGACTCTGTCATCGACCCGGCCGCGCCCGAGCTCGTCCGCCCGCTGCGCGTGCGCGACCAGTGGGCCTACCACACGCGGCTTTACGAGTCGGCGGCCGCGGTGGCGAAGGCGTCCGATCTGCACCTGGTCCAGCTCAACTCGTTCGGGTGCGGCGTGGACGCCGTCACGACGGATCAGGTGGCCGAAATCCTCGAGGGTGCCGGCGACGTGTACACCATGCTCAAGATCGACGAGGTCTCGAACCTGGGAGCGGCGACGATCCGGCTCCGGTCCCTCCGGGCGGCCGCGGCCGAGCGCCGCGGCTCCGCCGTGGTGGGGGCTGGCGGGCAGTCGTCCGGACGCCGCGTCTTCGACTCCGAGACCAGGTCCACCCACACGGTCTACGCACCCCAGATGGCTCCCCTGCACTTCCGGCTGCTCATGCCGGTGCTGCGGCGCCTGGGCCTCAACATCGAGCTGCTCGAGAAGGCGACGGACGCCGACGTCGAGGTCGGCCTGCGCTACGTGAACAACGACGCGTGTTTCCCGGCCCTGATGGTCGTCGGCCAGCTGGTGAACAAGATCGCCACCGGCGAGGCTGACCCCGACCGGGTCTCGGTCGCGATCACCCAGACTGGCGGGATGTGTCGGGCCACCAACTACGTCGGGCTGCTCCGAAAGGCCCTCGCGGACGCCGGGTACCCCCAGGTCCCGGTGCTGGCTCTCAGCGCTCAGGGGTTCGAGGACAACCCGGGCTTCAAGCTCACCCCGGCCATGCTGCACCCCGCCATCCAAGCCGTCGTCCTCGGCGACCTGCTGCAGACCGTGACGCTGCGCGTCCGGCCCTACGAAGCGGTCCCGGGCTCGGCCCATGCGCTCTACGCCACCTGGGACGCCGTGTGCCAGGAGTTCCTGCGCGGCGGCGGGTACAGCGCGACCCTGGGCGGACCCGTGGGCTACCTGGGCCTGATCCGACGGATCGTCGCGGACTTCGACGCCCTCGCGTTGCGGGACACCCTGCGGAGGCCGCGGGTCGGCATCGTCGGCGAGATCCTGGTCAAGTACCACCCCGACGCCAACAACCACGCGGTCGACGTCGTCGAGAAGGAGGGCTGCGAAGCGGTGCTGCCGGGGATCCTGCAGTTCTTCTTGATGGGCCTGTATTCGGCGCGCCACCAGTTCGAGACGTTGGGTATCGGCGCCGCGTCGCTGCCGGTGAAGAATTTCGTGCTGTGGCTGGTGGAGCAGTACCAGCGTCCGGTGGCCAAGCTCTTGGCTGCGACCGGCAAGTTCGACGTCCCGCCGCGAATGAGGGACCTCGCCGCGAAGGCGGATGGGATCATCTCTCTCGGGACGACCGCCGGCGAGGGCTGGCTGCTTACCGCCGAGATGGTCGAGCTCATCGAGCTCGGCGCCCCGAACATCATCTGCGCACAGCCGTTCGCGTGCCTGCCGAACCACGTTGTCGGCAAGGGCATGTTCGCCGAGCTCAGACGCCGCTACCCGGAGGCCAACATCGTCTCGGTGGACTACGATCCCGGCGCTTCAGAGACCAATCAGCTCAACCGCATCAAGTTGATGGTGGCGACCGCGCACAAGCGCCAGGGGGTTTCAACCAGCGAGGGAGCGGAGGGGGCCCCGGCGGTCCCCGTGCCCGCGACCGGGCGGAACCACCCCGTCTCGCCGGCCGACTACTGGGAAGCCCGCAGCGAGATCAGCGTCTAGGGGGCGGCTTCTCGGCCCGCGCGCCTCGTTCCCCGGTCGACCCTGCTCAGCGGGCCCCGGACTTGGTAAGGACCGCCCGGAACGTCTTCCAGATGATCATCAGGTCGAGGGTGATCGACCAGTTCTCCACGTAGCGCAGGTCGAGCCGGACGCCTTCGCTCCCGGGCAGGTCCGAGCGGCCGCTGATCTGCCAGAGCCCGGTGAGGCCCGGGGTGACTAGGGCGCGGCGTGAGGCGTCCGCCGGCATGAGCGCCAACTCGTGGGCGAGGTGGGGGCGCGGCCCGACCAAGGACATCGACCCGCCCAGCACGTTGAAAAGCTGCGGGAGCTCGTCGATCGACCAGTTGCGGATGAAGTGGCCCAGCGGGGTGACCCGTGGGTCGTCACGCAGCTTGAAGAGGCCACCGTGACCCTCGTTCAGCGCCATCAGCGCGGCCTGCTTGGCCTCGGCGTCGATGCACATGGACCGGAACTTGAGCATCTGGAACGGCCTGTCGCCGCGGCCAATTCGCGTCTGGCGGAACAGGACTGGCCCGCCGTCCTGCAGCTTGATGGCGAGCGCCACGCCGATGAGCAGGGGGCTGAGCGCGAGAAGGCCGACGGACGTGAGCACGACGTCGAGGGTCCGCTTCACCGCGTAGCGCCACCCTGAGAACTGAGGTTGTTGCACGTGAAGCAACGGCATGCCCACCAGCGGCCGGATGTCCAGCCGGGGGCGCACGATCTCGGCGAGCCCGGGAGCGACCAACAGCTCGACGTCGGTGTTCTCCAACGACCACGTGAGTCGCCGAAGATAGTCCTCGTTGAGGCACTGGCCGCCCGTGACCGCCACGGCCTCGAAGCCCCCCTGGAGCACGGCGGCGCGAACCGACTGCAGGTCCCCGATCACCGGCACGGCCAAGGTGTCGGCGTCCTGCTCGCCCGGGATGCAGGCGGCCACGACCTCCATGCCACAGTGCGGCTCACGGACGAGCGCGGCCTGGAGTGTGGACACGGCCTCGATGGGGCCCACGGCGAGGGTGCGTCGCAGGCCGATTCCCTGGGCCTGCAGTCGGTGCAGTCGGCGACGCGCCAGGAAGCGCACGGCCAGCGACGCGAGCACGCACAAGGGGACGATGGTCGCCGTCACGGTGAGCAGCGTCACCCTGCCGAGGACCGCCGCGGGATAGGCGCCGAGCACCAGCAACACGGGGCCAGCCCGGAGGACCGCCCTCAGTTCGCGCGTTCCCACGCCGATCCGTCGGCGTCGATAGCCACCGCACACCCCGATCAGTACCGGCCAGGACACCGCCGCCACGAGCGCGACCGGCTCCGGCACACGATTCCCGGATAGCAGGATCAAATCGATGAATTGGGCCAGGGCGAAGGCACCCAGTCCGACGACGAGATCGAGGACCACGAGCCAACGGACGTACGCGCGGCTCACGCTACCGAAGG
>JBKHWW010000158.1:0-23759 GCA_046566345.1 Actinomycetes bacterium | reverse complement strand
GGTGCTCCAGTGGCAAATGCTGACATGCGAGCGGCCAGTTGCTCGTCGCGCTCGGCGGCGACGTGCTGATAGCGCATGGCCATGTTCGGCGTACTGTGTCCGATCCTCGCCTGGAGTTCGGCGAGGGTGGCTCCCAAATGCGCGGCCAGCGTCGCACTCGTATGACGCAGCCCGTGAACCGTTAAGCAAGGCATGTTGATGGCCGCCTTGCCCTTGTCGTGGGCAACCCGCAGAACGCTGTCGTTGAGCGGCGAGTGTCCATCCCTGGCCGGGAACAGCAACGCCTCCCGATCACGCACCGGCTGGCGCGCCGCCCACTCCCGCAACGCCGGAAGAAGGTGGGGAGGGATGGACACCGACCTGACCCCGGCGTCCGTCTTGGGTGGGCCGATCAGGAGCTGCCCCTTGAGTCGCACGACGGCCTGACGGACATGTACCACACCGATGTCCAGATCTAGGTCACGAACGCGGAGCCCCCGCACCTCGCCGGAACGCAACCCGCACCAACCGGCCAGCAACAGCGGTACCCGACGCGCCTCGGGCACGGCAGCCAGGTAGCGGTTGAGCTGGTCGACGGTGAGCACGTCGATCTCCCGCGCCCGCTCCTTCTGGGTGCCCGCCTTCACCCGGCACGGGCTGACCTCCACGAGCCGCTCCTCGACGGCCTCTTTGAAGATCGATTTGAGCAGCCCGTAGGCGTTGGCCTGCTGGGTGGGCGTCGACCGCATCCCGGCATACCAGGTGGAGATCTCCGCGGCGGTGATCTCGCCCAGAGGCCGCGTGGCGAACGCCGGAAGGATCGTCAACCGGAGCAGCTTCGCGTACAGCGCCGCCGTGCCGGGTCGAATCCGGCGGCGGACCACCACGGTAGCGGCGTAATCACCCAGCAGCAGGGGCGCCTCCTGAACCTCCCGGACCTGACGGGCCGGCGGCTCCCACTCGCCGCGACTGATCATCCGTTCCTGGTCGACCAGCCACCCCTCGGCGTCGATCCGGGCGACGAAGGTGATCGGAGCACTGTGCCGGCTGCCGTCGGGGCCGGTGTAGCGCGCCCGGTACCGCCCACTCGGCAGCTGGCCGACCTCACCGAAGCCGCGCTTGCCCTTGGCCCGTGGTCTACCCATGATGCGCCCCTCCCGTCACGCTTCGTAACGGGCACGAGGACGCTTGGGTGGACAGCGGGCGAAGCCGACGATGTTCCCCACGCCCCGGATGTCGTGGGGAATACGTGGGGAACCGTGGGGAATACGTGGGGAATGGGAGGCCTCTGAAGGCCATCCGTGTCCATGAGAGTCCACAACTGAGAAGGACCGAAGTCCTTGTCAGAGGGGATTTGATGTAGTCAGGGGACCATACATCGTTGTGCGCGAGAGAGGAGTTGAACCTCCACGTCCTTACGGACACACGGACCTGAACCGTGCGCGTCTGCCATTCCGCCACTCGCGCATTGCCCCCTGTCGAGGACAGCCCGTGTACCTTAGCACGAGCGTGCAGCCACCTCCTATTCGGTTGGCCGCCCCACGTGCGGAGTCGACGACCTCGGCCAACTGTGGGTCACGAAGTTCACCATCCGGACACCCGAACTTTGAGCTCCGCTCACCTTGGTCACGTCCGACAAGGGATAACGCAGCGAGAGAAATCCACAATCGTGGACAACGCTGTGGACATCGTGCCGGCGCGTGAACCAGACGTGAATGCCTCATGAATGTCAAGCGCACCATCCATGCGGTCCGCGTCCTGATCGAAGCCCCCGGTCGCCAAGGAGGACCATCGCCTGGGTCAACCCAAGCTTCGGCTGACGGCCGCCGGACGGACACCAAGCGGCACCACTTCGGTGACTCTCAAGAGCGTGACCAATTTGTGATTCACTCATTAGAACACACGTTCGTTTCTGTGGTAGATTCATCTCATGCCCACCCCAGGCTCGCTCGCTACCTCCTCGGCCCTCGCACAAGTCGAGGCACTGCTCGCGTCGGTCGATCACACATCCCGAGCGGCACTGCCGGCAGTCGAGAGGCTGGCGCTGGTCGATTCGGCCGACCGGGTCGCGCGGCGTGCGGACGCCTTGCGTGCGGTTCTGATCGCCGAAGCGGATCGGTCCAAGGCGTCGATGGTGGCCAAGGGCACACCCATGACCTCGTATTTGGCCTCGTCGGGGCAGAGGTCCAGTAGGGAAGCGGCAGCCCTGGTCTTCTCTGGACGGGATGCTCTCGCCCGCGAGCGGACGCGGGATGCCTTGCTCGCGGGTGAGGTCACCTTGCAGCAGTCGCGTGCCATTAATGATGTGCTCGGGGAGCTACCTGCCACCATGGCGCCAGAGCAATTCGACCGTGCTGAGCTACTCCTGCTTGAGCAGGCCTCCCATACGCACGCCAAGCGACTCGCCCTCCAAACCCGCTCCGTGCTCGAGGCGGTCGCACCCGACCACGACGCCAGCGACGACGAGCAGTCTCGGCTCGAGGCGCGCACGCGTGCAGCTCGGCGGAACCGAGCCCTGTGGTTCATCGCAGACGGTCGGGGCTCGGTTCAGATCAAGGGCAGTCTCGCTGAAGTCGACGCAGCGCCATTAGTCAAGCTCGTGGACGCCTACATGGCGTCCGACCGACGGTCATCCGACGGTTCCGAGAGCCCTTCCGATCTGCTCGGCGAATCCCGCTCACCGGAGCAACGCCGGGCGGACGCCTTGCTTGCCCTCGTCGCGGCCCACAGTCAGCGCCGCGGGGGGCCGCGATTGGCGGGCGACCGACCACGCGTGGTGGTCACCATGACTGAGGAGTCGCTGCGTCGTCGGGCGGAGCAGGCTGGCTTGCTGGACACGGGTGCCTCCATCGCGGCCGGCGACCTGAGGCGCCTGTGCTGCGACGCAGAGATCACCCCTGTGGTGCTGGGCACGCAGTCCGAAGTGCTCGATCTGGGAGCGACAGAACGCCTTGTTACTCCGCCGCTGCGCCGAGCTCTCTCGGCGCGCGACGGAGGGTGTGTTTTCCCGAGTTGCGACGCAGCCGACGCCGCGTGCGAGGCGCATCATCTGATCCCTTGGTGGGCGGGCGGCGCCACAGCCCTCTCGAATCTGGTTCTGCTCTGCCCTCACCACCACGGAATCGTCGAGCCCCCTCGCTTCTGGAGCGGCCCTCCACCCGACCGCTGGGAGTGTCGACTCGCGGCTGACGGCAGACCCGAGTTCCTGCCACCGCGAAGGCTCTGCCGCGACCGGATACCTCGTCGGCACGAACGGCACGCCACGCCCCGGGAGTAGCGCGTCAAGGCCCCCGCAGCCGTTGCCGTCAATCGTGAAGGACGCCCCAGCACCCCAACGGCTAGATTGGGCTAGCCAACGCACCCGAGTCTGTGAGGAAACCGTGACCCAGACAGCCGCCGTGACTGTGGCGTCCCCCCGCCCCCACCTGCCGTCGTCCGGTCGCCGTACGCCGGTGTCCACTTACCGACTCCAGCTCGGTCCAGACCTGAGCTTCGATCAGGCAGCGGCTCAGCTCGACTACCTGGAGGACCTGGGCGTCACCGACCTCTACCTGAGCCCCATCCTTCAGGCGGCTCCAGGCAGTACGCACGGCTACGACGTGGTTGACCACACGCGCATCTCCGACGCCATGGGCGGGAGGGAGGGCTTCGAGCGGCTCGCCACCGCAGCCCACCGCCGCAGCATGGGCATAGTCGTCGACGTGGTGCCGAACCATATGGGCGTGCCCACGCCGATCTACCACAACAGAGCCCTCTGGTCGGTGCTCAAGGATGGCCCGCTCTCCCCTTATGCCGCTTGGTTCGACGGAACCAGGAACACCGAAGACGGCACCAGCTCCGCCGCCTCCGCCGGTACTGGCACCGGCAGTGCCAGCACGGGCGGCACCGGCGAGGGCATCCTGATGCCGGTGCTCGGTGCCCGCATCGGCACGGTGCTGGCGGACGGCGGGATCACCCTTGAGCGGCGCATCATTCCCGGGCACGAGGACGAGGGCGAGCAGCCGGTGCTGGTCTACTTCGATCACGTCTTCCCCGTTCGCGCCGGCACCGAGAGCCTGCCGATGCACCTCTGCGTCAAGGAGCAGTACTACCGGCTGGCCTACTGGAAGGTCGCCGCCGAGGAACTGAACTTCCGGCGCTTCTTCGATGTCGACACCCTCGTCGCCCTTCGCGTCGAGGACGACGCCGTCTTCGATGCCACCCACGCACTTCTGCTCGACCTGTTCCACGCCGGGCACATCGACGCCTTCCGCATTGACCATCCCGACGGCTTGGCCGACCCCCGGGGATACATGCGTCGTCTCTCCAAGGCCACCGGCGGCGCCTGGATCGCCGCCGAAAAGATCCTCGAAGGCGACGAGTCCATGCCTGACGACTGGCCGGTGGCGGGTACGACCGGATACGACACGAGCTGGAGGCTCGGGGCGATGCAGTGCGACGCCAACGGCTACGGCGACCTGGGCAGCGTCGCGCACATGATCGCCGGCGACATCCCAGGCACCCTGTCGGACGTGATCGACAAGGCCAAGCGTGAGATCACTACCACTAGCCTGGTTGCCGAGGTGCATCGCATCGCGACGCTGGCGCACGAAATCTGCCGCGACGACATCGTCTTGCGCGACCACACGCTGGGGTGGATCCGCGCCTGCATCACCGAGCTGGTCATTGCCTTCGACCGGTACCGGGCGTACGTGGTGCCTGGAGAGCCGGCGTCCCCGCAAGCGATCGAGCTGATCAATCACGCCGCCGAGAAGGCGCGTCAGCGTCTCGACGACGAGCTTCACGACACCATGAACGTGGTGGTCGACCTCGTGTTGGGCCGCGAGGTGGGCTCGGAGGGGCGCTCCCAGCGCAAGCAGCGAGACGAGCTGGTCGTCCGCTTTCAACAGGTTTGCGGGGCCGTCACGGCCAAGGGCGTGGAGGACACCGCCTACTACCGATGGACCCAGCTGATCGCGCTCAACGAGGTCGGCGGGTCCCCCGACACCTGGGGATTCAACCCCGACGAGTTTCACCGCTGGTGTTCGGCGATGGCCAAGTCTTGGCCCGTCACCATGACGTGCGGAACCACCCACGACACCAAACGGTCCGAGGATGTCCGTTCGCGCATCGGCGTGATCGCGCAGTACGCGCCGGAGTGGCGGGCCCTGCTGACGAAACTGCATCCCTACGCCGACGGCATCGAGGGGCACACCGAGAATCTGATGTGGCAGATCCTGGCCGGCACGTGGACCGAGCGCGGGCCCATCGAGCGCGCACGCCTCGAGCAGTACATGGTCAAGGCGGCGCGCGAGCAGAAGCTTTGGACGTCGTGGACCAGCCCGGATTCCGACGGCGAGGCGTCCATGCTGGAGCGGATTCGCGCCCTCTACGCCGACGAGGGCGTGATGGGTGCGTTCGCCGACTGGTACGCGTTCACCAAGGCAACGGTTCGGGTGTCGATTCTGTCCCGCAAGGCCATTCAGCTGACCTGCCTCGGCGTGGCCGACAACTACCAAGGCTGCGAGACCATCCAGAACTACTTGGTCGACCCCGACAACCGTGGCCCGGCCGACTTCCCGAAGCTGATCGAGATGGCCTCTTATCTAGACCGCCGGGCTCCCCTGACTCTGGCTGAGGAGAAGCTGCACGTCACGCGAGAGATCCTGCGGCTGCGGCGCCGGCGTCCGGAGGCGTTCGTCGGCCCTGCCGCCGCCTATCGCCCGCTGCCCAGCAGCACCGGCCACGCAGTGCCCTTCGCGCGTGGTGCCGATCCGCAGGTGGTGACGGTGGCGAGCCGACTTCACCGTGCGCTCGAAAGTCAGCTCGGCTTCACCGAGCACTCGGTGGTCCTGCCCGAGGGCACGTGGCGCGACGTGCTGACCAGTCGCGAGTTCGCCGGCGGAAACGTGCTCGTCACCGACCTGCTTTCCGCGTTTCCGTGCGCGGTGCTGGAGAAGGTCGCCGGGCCCGAGGCGTCCACCGCGCGGTCGCAGGCAGACGACCTGGCGGGCGCCACGCACGCCGAGAAGCCGCTTTTCCGGGCCACCCCGCGCACAGGCGAGCCGGAACGGCCGGCGCAGGCCGGGTCCGAGTCCGAGACCGAGGTGACCGGGCTGCTCGGCTGGCTCACCAAGCGCTTCTTCGACAAGCCGGACGCCGGGGGCCACGGCCCGACCCCCGGCCGCACCGAAGAAGGAGACCAGCGTGGCTGACCCCGTCCACCTCAGTGTCTGGGCGCCGAACGCGACGTCCGTGGACGCCGTCCTCACGGCGAGCGACCCCGCGGAGAGGCGTCCGCTGCACCGCCGAGAAGCCGGCAACTGGGCGATCGACCTGCCCCCGGACACCGACTACCTGCTGAGCGTGGACGGTGGCGAGCCTCGCCCGGACCCCCGCAGCGCGCGTCAGCCCTTCGGTGTCCACGGGCCCAGCCGCACGTTCGACCCCGCGGTCTTCTCCTGGACCGACCAGGGTTGGGCGGGTAGGGACGTTCTCGGCGAGGTGCTCTATGAGGTCCACATCGGCACGTTCACCGACAACGGCACCCTCGACTCGGCCATCAAGCGCCTTGACCACCTGGTTGAACTGGGCGTCGGCGGCGTCGAGCTCATGCCCGTCGTGCCGTTCCCGGGGGAGCGTGGCTGGGGCTACGACGGCGTCTCGCTCTACGCCGTGCACGAGGCCTACGGCGGCCCCGAGGCCCTCCAGCGATTCGTGGACGCCGCCCACGCGCGCGGTCTGGCGGTGTGCCTCGACGTCGTCTACAACCACTTCGGTCCCGCCGGCAACTACGCGCCCGCGTTCGGGCCGTACTTCACCGAGAAGCACCACACGCCCTGGGGCGCAGCGATCAATCTCGACGATGAACATTGCGAAGGCGTCCGCGCCTTCATCGTCGACAACGCCGTCCGATGGCTGCGCGACTTCCACGTCGACGCTCTGCGGCTGGACGCCGTCCACGCGCTGGTCGACGACTCGCCCCGACACATCCTGGCCGAGCTGTCGGACGCCGTCGCCAGCCTCGAGCGCGAGACGGGGCGGCCTGCGACGTTGATCGCGGAGTCCGACCTGAACCAGGTCTCGATGATCACCCCGACCGACCAGGGCGGGAGGGGGATGGACGGTCAGTGGGCCGACGATGTCCACCACGCCTTGCACAGTTGGCTGACCGGGGAGACGTTCGGCTACTACGTCGACTTCGGTTCGCCCGAGGTCCTCGCGCACGCGTTTGAGCGGGTGTTCGTCCATGACGGCGGCTACTCGACGTTCCGCTCCGAGTCCTGGGGGGCTCCAGTGCCCGACCATGTCGACCGGCGCCGCTTCGTCTCGTTCACGCAGAACCACGACCAGGTCGGCAACCGCGGCCTCGGCGACCGCCCCGATGAGCGGCTTCACCCGGGCACGGTGGCGGGCGGCGCTGCGCTGCTGCTGCTGTCTCCGTTCACGCCCATGCTGTTCCAGGGGCAGGAATGGGGGACGCGGCGCCCGTTCCAGTTCTTCACCGACCACGAGTCCGAACTAGGGGCGGCGGTCAGCCAAGGGCGACTGCTGGAGTTCGCACAGCACGGGTGGGACGCCATCTACGGCCCGGGCGTCTCGATCCCCGACCCCCAGGACAAGGCCACGTTCGAAGCGTCCACGCTCGACTGGAGCGAGCTCGCACAGCCGGGGCACGCCGACATGCTGGCCTGGCACCGCACGCTGATCCGGCTCCGGCGCCACTACCTGACGGACGACGCCGAGCGGGCGATGCACGCCGAAAGAGCCGAGAACGCCGAGCGGGCGATGCACGCCGAACGAGCCGAGAACGCCGCGCACGCCGTGCGTGCCGAGCACGGTGAGGGGTGGTTCTCGCTCACGCACGGTCCACTCCGAGTCCTCGCGGCGCCCCATCAGGAGGCGTCGATTCAGGCAACCGGAGAGCTAGTTGCCTGGTTCGGCGGGGTAACCATGGGAGGAGGAAACGTCAACCTACAGGCCCATTCCGTGGCAATTGTGGTCAACTAGACTCAAGGGCGCCCCGCGGCAGGGGGCCGCGGCTACTCTCGGGCCGACCGTGATCGGGGAGGGGATGCATCCCCCTGGTGGAGTCTCACCGCTGTCCCGACGCGGTGGCGATAGGCTTGCACCGGTCCGAAGTAGCCTGCACAAGCCTCAAGATGGGCGACGAGCCAGAAGGGAAGGGGGTTCACGTGGGTGTCTTCGACAACCTGGAGCGCAAGCTCGAGGGTGTGGTCAACGGCGCATTCGCGCGAGCCTTCAAGGGCGACGTCCAACCCGTCGAGATCACCGCCCGGCTACAGAAGGAGCTGGACGCGGAGGCGCGGCTCCTGTCGCGGGACCGCAGGCTGGTGCCCAACGATTTCACCGTGGGCCTGTCGAACCACGACTACGACCGCCTCGTGCCCTACAGTCGCACCCTCAACGAGGACATCGTCCCCCAACTGCGGGAGTACGCCGCGAACGCCGGCTACGTGTTCAGCGGTCCCATCACGGTCACCTACGTGCTGGAGCCGGAGCTTCCCGTGGGTCGATTCACCGTGTCGAGCCAGGCCATCGCCGCGGCCGCGACACCGGCCACGCACACAGCCATCCGTCGGGCGACGCTGGTGCTCGAGGTCAACGGCATCCGGCACCCGCTCACCCCGCCCGGATTCACCCTGGGCCGCGGTACCGACGCCGACGTGCGGATCAACGACCCCGGCATCTCGCGCCTGCACGCGCGGGTGAGCGTCCGCGGCAGCGCTGACGCTCCCCAGATCACCATCGAGGACATGGGCTCGACCAACGGCATCGTCGTGGATGGCCGCCGCGTCCAGACCGCCACCCTGCGTGACGGGTCGCGTGTCGAAATCGGCAACACGCGCATGCTGGTCAGGACGCCGGTGGCCGATGTCTGAGCTGCTCGTCCTGGCCCTCAAGTTCGCCTTCCTCGCCCTGTTGTGGGTCTTCATCCTGTTCACGGGAGCCGTGATCCGCTCCGACCTGTTCGGGCGCCGCGTCCCGGCAACCGCCTCAGCCACCGACGCCGAGCCTGCGTCCAGCGCCGGATCAGCTGCGATAGCGAGCGGCGCGTCCAGCGCCAGCGCCCAGGCAGCTCCCGCGGCGCCGGCATCCGGACGCCCTTCGTGGCTATCGCGCCGAGGGCACCGTCCGGCGCCGAGCACCTTGCGGATCACCAAGGGCAAACAAGCGGGGCTCACCATGGCCCTGGGGGATCAACTGAAGATCGGGCGCAGCACCGACTGCCAGCTGATCCTTGACGACGACTACGTCTCGACCCGCCACGCACGCATCTTCCGCACCAACGGCGGCTACCTGGTCGAAGACCTCGGCTCCACCAATGGCACCTACCTCAACAACGAGCGGCTCAGCGGCGCCACGGCCTTCACCACTTCGGACACCCTTCGGATCGGGCGGACGCTGCTCGTCGTGGAGGGCTGACCCGATGGCCCTCTCACTCGGCTACGACTCGCACACCGAGATCGGGCTGGTTCGCAGCAACAACCAGGATTCGGCGTACACCTCCCCGCGCATGCTCATGGTCGCCGACGGCATGGGCGGCGCCGCTGCCGGCGACCTCGCTTCGGCGGTGGCAGTCTGGGAGCTTCGCCGGACCGACGAAGACTTGGACGCCCGCGTCGCGGCCGCGCGCGCAGAGCGGGAGGCGTCCGGTGGCCACCCGCTCGCGGAGGGCGAGGAGGATCCCGGCGACCTGGTGGACGTCCTCACCGTGCTGGCCGGCACGCTCGTGCGGGCGAACGCGCGGCTGGTGGAGTTGGTGGAGGACGATCCATCGCTGGCCGGCATGGGCACCACGGTGTGCGGGTTCGTGCTCGCCGACGACCGGCTCGCGGTCGTCAACATCGGCGACTCCCGTGCCTACCTGATCCGCGACGGTCAACTGCACCGGGTCACGCGCGACCACAGCTGGGTGCAGACGCTCGTGGACGACGGCCGGATCACCGAGGAGGAAGCGCTCGAGCACCCTCACCGCTCGCTGGTCTTGCGGGTGCTGAACGGGTCCAGCCAACACGAGCCCGACCTCGGCTGGCTCGACATCGTCGCCGGGGACCGCGTGATGGTCTGCTCCGACGGTCTGTGCGGTCTGGTGACCGACGCCGTCCTCGCGCCCGTCCTCACCGCAGGAAGGCCGCGCCAGGAGACCATCGACGACTTGGTCGCCTTGGCGCACGAGGCGGGCGGGCACGACAACATCACCATCATCCTCGCCGACGTCGAGGCGGACGGGCCTCCGGGCGCTGTGGCCACGATCGGCTCGGCGGCCACGATCGCCGCTCCAGGCGCGGTGGAGCACACGCTCGCCATCCCTACCCAGGACGAACTGCATCCCGAGGAGGCGAAGGAACGGGCGATCACCGAGGAGGAGCGCTACTCCCTGACCGGACGTCGCAAGGCGTCCGCCTGGGTCAGGGTGACCTTGGCGTTCGTGTTGCCGCTGCTCACCCTCGCGGGCGGCGGCGCGCTGTGGTACCAGTACACGCAGACGCGGTACTTCATCGGCCCGGCCGACGCGCAAGTCGCGCTCTACCGTGGCATTCCCGAACGGGTCCTGGGCGTGTCGCTGTCGACGCTGGTCGAGACCGACGCCACCCGCATCGCCGATCTCCCGCCCTATTACGCCGAGAAGGTGCACGCGACCATCCCGGTCGACGACCTGACCGCGGCCCGGTCGACGCTGGCGGAGTTGCGCGAGAAGGCGGCCCAATGCATCGCCCAGCGAGAGGCTCGTGCCCGCGCGACCGAGCCCCCTATGCCCCCGGCTCCCACCGAGACGCCCGCTTCCGCCGAGTCGCCCGTGGCTGAGCCAGTCCCCTCGTCGCCCGTCGCGCTCGACCCCACGGCGAGCCCGGTCCTCAGCGCCAATCCCAGCATCGTGCCGGCGGACATGTCCCCGACGCCCTCGTCCACCCCCGTCACCGCGCCCGAGGACTGCTGATGTCCGAGGTGGTCGTGTACCGCAAGCGCACCGTCGTCTCGGCGATGATGATGCTGTTCGCTCTGGCGCTCGGCTCCGGTGGCTACCTGCTGGTCGGGCTCAACCAGAACGGCGTCCTCCCCCCCGAGTGGCCCACCGCCCTCGCGGTCTGGTTCGCCCTCGGCGCCGTGGCCTGGGCGGTGACACGCTGGCGGCTGCCGTACGCCGACCCCCTGATCCTGCCCGTGGTCTTCCTGCTCAACGGGCTGGGCCTGTCGATGATCTACCGCCTCGACCAGGCCGACGGCCTGCAGAGCGCCCGGCTCCAAATGGTGTGGCTGGCGGCGTCCGTCGCCCTCTTCTGCGCTGCGGTCGTCTTGCTCCGGGACCACCGCCGGCTGCAGCGCTACACCTACTTGTGGTTTGTGGCTGGCTTCGCGTTGCTGCTCGCGCCCCTGTTGCCCCTGCTTGGCAAGGAGAACCACGGCGCGCGCATCTGGATCGAGGTGGGCCCGTTCAGCTTCCAACCCGCCGAGATCGCCAAGATCGTGCTGTCGGTGGCGTTCGCGGCGTATCTGGTCGAGAAAAAGGACGTGCTGGCCCAGGGCGGACGCCGCGTTCTCGGCATCGTGCTCCCCCGGGCCCGTGACCTGGGCCCGATCCTGATCGCCTGGGGGCTCAGCCTCATCGTCCTCGTGTTCCAGAAAGACCTCGGCACCACGCTGCTCTTCTTCGGCCTGTTCGTGATGATGCTGTATGTCGCCACCGAGCGGCCCAGCTGGGCGATCCTCGGCGTGCTGATGGTGATCGCCCTGGGTGTGGTCGGCTACAACTTCTTCTCCCACGTGCAGACCCGGTTCTCTTCCTGGCTCGACCCGTTCTCGGACTACGACCGCAACCTGCAGGTGATCAGCGCCCAGTTCGGGTTCGCCTGGGGCGGCCTGTTCGGCACCGGCTGGGGCAACGGGAGTCCCTACCTGACACCGCTCTCGAAGAACGACTTCATCGGCGCGGCACTCGGCGAAGAACTCGGCCTGTTCGGCTTGTGCGCCATCATCATGCTGTTCGGCGTCATCGTGGCGCGGGTGCTGCGCGCCGCCCTCGGCTCGAGTGAGCCGTTCGGCAAGCTGCTCGCCACGGGCCTGGCCTTCGTGTTCGCGCTGCAGGTGTTCGTGATCCTCGGCGGCGTGACCCGCCTGCTCCCCCTGACGGGCCTGACCACGCCGTTCGTGTCCCAGGGGGGCAGTTCGCTGGTCTCGAACTACCTGCTGCTGGCGGTGATGCTGACGATCACGCACCAGGTCCGCCGCCCGCACGTCTCCCTCGCTGGCGCCGAGGACTACGCGGTCCTGTCCGCCGAGGCCACCCAGTCACTGCCGGTCGTGGCCGGACGCGCGGCGTCCACGCCCGCTGCCGAGCCGCGCCCCGACCCGGCCGACTTCGGGGCAGCGGCCCCGGCGTCCGTGACGGCGCCGCCCGCAGGCCGGGCCGAGCCGCCGGCAGAGGCCCCCGCTCAGGCACCTGCCGATGCCGTCGATGCGCGCCCAGAGGGCCGAGACAGTGAACGGCCCGATCAGGCGCGTGTCGGTCGTGGTGATGGTGATGTTCCTCGCGCTGATGCTCAACGCCTCCTACAGCTACGTCTTCCGCACCGAGTCGCTGCAGCGGGATCCCAACAACCGCCGCGTCCGCGACGCCGAGTTCGGCACCGACCGCGGGGACATCCTCGTCGGCAACACGCCGATCGTGACCTCCACCCCCGTCGACGACCGGTTCGGCTTCCAGCGCACGTACGAGCCGGGCCCGCGCTACGCCGCGGTCACCGGCCACTACT
Source organism: Actinomycetes bacterium (assembly GCA_046566345.1). GTDB lineage: Bacteria > Actinomycetota > Actinomycetes > Propionibacteriales > Propionibacteriaceae > Propioniciclava. The sequence continues at coordinate 11,025 of JBKHWW010000158.1, read as the reverse complement.
CCTTCCTGTACGGCGGCAGCGGGCTGGAGCAGTACTACTCCCCGCAGCTCTCGGGGACCGCCGACTCTCAGTTCCTCCAGAACCTCGTCAACACCGCCACCGGCTCCAGGCCCCAGGGAGCAAGCCTCGAGACCACCCTGGACGCCCGCGCGCAGCAAGCCGCCGCGCGCGGCCTGGGCGACCGCCCCGGCGCGGTGGTTGCCATCGACTACACCACCGGCCAGATCAAGGCGCTGGTGACCAGCCCCACCTACGACCCCAACCGCCTCGCCTCCCACGATCTGGCCTCCACCCAGGCCGCGTGGAAGGAGCTGAACGAGGACGACGACCGGCCGCTGGCCAACCGGGCCGCCAAGGAGATCTATCCCCCCGGCTCCACGTTCAAGATCGTCGTGGCCGCCGCGGCCCTCGAGTCGGGCATGACCGAAGACACGCTGGTCGAGGCCCCCGACAGCCTGCGCCTGCCCGGGTCGACGTTCGAGATGGGCAACGCAGGCAGCTGCGGCGGCGCGCAGGTGTCGCTGCGGCAGGCGCTCCAGGTGTCGTGCAACACGGCTTTCGCCAACCTGGGGGCGCAGCTGGGGGACGACGCGCTGCGCACCCAGGCGCGCAGGTTCGGGTTCGGCTCCTCTCAACTGCCCGAACTCGGCGGCGTCGCGAGCCGCTTCCCAGACAACCCGGACGCCGCGCAGACCATGTTGAGCTCGATCGGCGGCTTTGAGGTTGCGGCCAGCCCACTGCAGATGGCGATGGTCACCGCCGGGATCGCGAACGGCGGCGTGGTGATGGAGCCCTACCTGGTCACCCGCGTCCGCGGCGCCGACCTCAACGTGATCAGCAGCCGTTCCCCACGCCAGCTCTCGACCGCGATGTCGACGGCGAACGCCCGCTCGCTGGCAGACATGATGGTCAACGTCGTCGAAAACGGCACCGGCCGCCGCGCCCAGATCCCCGGCGTCGAAGTCGGCGGTAAGACGGGCACCGCGGTCACCGGCACCGACCGCGCCCCCTACGCCTGGTTCGTTGCGTTCGCCGACGACCCCACCGTCGCGGTGGCGGTCTTCGTCCAGGACGCCGGCGTGGACGGATCGGAGGTGTCCGGGGGCCGCTACGCGGCGCCGGTCGCCCAATCAGTGATCGAGGCAATGAGATGACCGACGAGCACACATCCCACCCGGCCAGGCCCGGCCCCGGAGGCACCAGGGAGGACACCATGAGCGACGCGCCGAGGGTGCTGGGCGGCCGCTACCAGCTGGCCCGCGTCATCGGTCGAGGCGGGATGGCCATTGTGAGCCAGGCGCGCGACCTCCGGCTGGGCCGCGAGGTCGCCGTCAAGGAGTTGCGGATCGACCTGGCCGGCGACTCGACGTTCCAAGCCCGCTTCCGGCGCGAGGCGCAGGCCGCCGCCGGCCTCAACCACCCCAACATCGTCTCCGTCTACGACACCGGCGAGGAGACCGACCCGCGCACGCACGTACCGGTCCCCTACATCGTCATGGAGCTCGTCCAGGGGCGGACCCTGCGCGACATCCTGCGCGAGGGGCGCCCGATCCTGCCGCAGCGTGCCTTGGAGTTCACGGTCGGCGTCCTGGAGGCCCTCGACTACAGCCACAAGGCCGGCATCATCCACCGCGACATCAAGCCGGCCAACGTGATGCTGACCTCGACCGGCATCGTCAAGGTGATGGACTTCGGCATCGCCCGGGCGGTGTCGGACACCTCCTCCACCATGACTCAAACGGCCGCCGTCATCGGCACTGCCCAGTACCTCTCCCCCGAGCAGGCCCGCGGCGAGACAGTGGACGCGCGCTCCGACATCTACTCCGCCGGTTGCCTGATGTACGAGTTGCTCGTGGGTCGCCCCCCGTTCCAGGGCGACTCCCCCGTGTCGGTGGCCTACCAGCACGTCCGCGAGCAACCGGTCCCCCCGTCGCAGCTCGACGCCGAGGTCACTGCACCAATGGACGCCGTCGTGCTCAAGGCGCTCGCCAAGGACCCCGACGACCGGTACGCCACGGCGGGCCAGATGCGCGACGACGTGAACCGGATCCTCGGTGGCCATCGGGTCAGTGCGACGCTACCCCCGCCCGTCCCGCCGCTGGTCGCCGCCTCCACAGCCGCCGCGATGGCCGCCCCCACCGCGGTGATGGCGGCCGGGCCCAGCTCGCCGCAGACCGGCTCCACCCTGTCCGGCGAAACCGGAACCGGCGCTCTCTCCCCCGTCGAGCCGGAGCGCCGCAACCGCGGCAGGATGGGCTGGACGGCCGCGGTGGTCAGCCTGCTGCTGGTGGGCGTGGTGGCCGGATTCTTCCTCTTCGAGCGGCTCCAGGAGCCCCAGGTGCGCGAGGTGGCGGTACCGACGGGCCTCATCAACCGCGACCGCGCGGTCGCCGAGAACATGTTGCGCGAGGTGAAGCTCAACCCCGTCGTCGAGCCGGTCGAGCTGGCCGACCGCACCACGATCGGCATGGTGGTCGAGACCGACCCGATCGGCGGCGTGGTCGTCCCGGAGGGGTCCAACGTCACCTTGCGCGTCAACGTCGGACCCCGGCAGCTGACCATCCCGAACGGCTTGGTAGGCCTCGCCGCCGACGAGGCCAGGAGGCTGCTCACCGAGGCGGGGTTCACCGACGTGCGGCAGGTCGATGCGACCGACGAGCCGGCCGACGCCGCCCGGAACACCGTCGTCGACGTCACCCCCGATTCGGGGACACAGGCCACGGCGTCCACCACCATCACCCTCGCCGTCGCGACCGGACGCGCCCGGGTGCCCTTCCTGACCGGCCTCACCCGCGAGCAGGCCGAGGCCGAGGCGAGGCGGTACGGGGTCACGCTCACCTTCGAGGAGCAGGAGAACGACGCCCCCGCCGGGCAGGTGATCGGAACCCGCCCGCAGCAAGGGACGTTGGTCGACAAAGACGAGCCGATCGTCGTTGTGCTCGCCAAGCCACGCCCCACGCCCACGCCGAGCCCGGTGCAGTCGCAGGAGACGACCCAGGCCCCACCCGCCACCAGCGCCGCGCCGGCCACGGACGCTCCCACGGCGTCCGCCCCCGCCGCGGGCGAGGGCTGAGGACGCCGCGGCCATGGGCGCACGGGAGACCCTGCGGCAGGCCGAGGAACGCGCGCGGGCGACCAGGTCACCCCTGCGCATCCTCACCGTCGCGGTCTTCCTGGTCGCCGGCTTCATGATCGCGACCAGCGCGCTGGCCTCACGCGGCAACGACCTTCGCCCCCAACGGACCACCGAGCTCGCCGGCCTGGTGCAGGCCGAGGCCGACCGGGTCGATCAGCTGGCCGACCGGGCGGCGTCGCTGCGCGGTGAGGTGGACGCCCTCACCCGCCAGCGCGCGGACGCGGCGTCCGGCCCTGCCGCGGCCGAGCTCGCCACCGCCGCCGAACGGGCCGATTCGGCGGCCGTGACCGGGCCCGCGGTCACCGTGCGGCTGACCGACGCGCCGGCCTCGGTGCAACCCGCGGGCGTGGACGAGGACCTGCTCGTGGTGCACCAGCAGGACATCCAAGCCGTCGTCAACGCCCTCTGGGCGGGCGGGGCCGAGGCCATGACGATCCAGGGCCAACGAGTCAGTTCGCGGACCGGCATCAAGTGCGTCGGCAACACGGTCGTCCTGCACGGCGTCCCCTACTCGCCCCCCTACGTGATCACGGCGATCGGCGACCAGGCGTCCCTGGAGCGCGCGCTGGCCGCCAGCTCCTACCTCGATCTCTACCGCGACTACGTCGAGGCCTATCGCCTCGGCTACGAGGTGTCCCGCGACGCGCGCGTCGAGATGCCTGCCTACACCGGCCCCGCCGAGTTCCGGTACGCCCAGGCGATCCGGTGAACGCCGGACGCCGTAGTCAGAGGCTGGGCGCGACCCGAGCGCGACCCGAGCGCTCGGGGTAGGCACAATGGAGGACATGGCCCGCATCCTCGTCGTCGACAACTACGACTCGTTCGTCTGGAACATCGTGTCCTACCTGGCCCAGATCGGCGCCGAGGTGGACGTGTGGCGCAACGACGACGCTCGCTTCGAGGAGGAGGCGTGGGCGGAGGGCTACGACGGCATCCTGCTCTCCCCCGGGCCGGGGACCCCCGAGGAGGCCGGCGTGTGCGTCGATCTGGTCCGTGGCAAGGCCGGTCAGGTCCCGATCTTCGGCGTCTGCCTGGGCCTGCAGTCGATCGGGGTCGCCTTCGGCGGCGTCGTCGGCCGGGCCCCCGAGCTCCTGCACGGCAAGACCTCCCGTGTGCACCACGATGGCAAGGGCGTGTTCGCCGGGCTGCCGTCACCGCTGACCGCCACCCGCTACCACTCGTTGGCGATCGATCCCGCGACCGTGCCCGACGAGCTCGAGGTGACCGCGCGCACCGACTCGGGCGTGATCATGGCCGTCCGGCACCGGAACCTGCCCGTCGAGTGTGTCCAGTTCCACCCCGAGTCCGTGCTGACCGGGGCGGCTACCAGATGCTGGCCAACTGGTTGGCCGCGTGCGGCGACGCCGACGCGCCGCGACGGGCCGAGGGGCTCGCGCCCCTCATGGCGGTCGAGTCCTAGCCCCCGTGCCGCGTTGGTAGGCTGGCCGGGACCAACGATCCACAGGAGTGACCACGGTGCCGGAGTCCAAGGGCCGCCAGTCGGCCGAGGCGAAGAAGAAGTCCGCGCGCAAGGCGTCCGTCGCGCAGGAGCGCGCCGAGAAGAAGCGCCTCTCGCCGGGGCTGACCGACCGGCGCGGATGGGTGGTGCCGACCTTCGTCACCTTGATGCTGCTCGGCGTCGTCTGGCTGGTGGTGTGGTACCTCACGGCGTCCACGGGGATCGTGGTGCCTGTGATGTCCGACCTGGCCAACTGGAACCTTCTCGTGGGCATGGGCCTCATGGGAGCCTCGTTCGGCGTGGCCACCCTCTGGAAGTAGCGCACCGCCACGGCCGGCCGACCCCGCGTCAGTTCGTCGGCTTCAGCAGCGGGAACAGGATCGTCTCGCGGATGCCGCGGTTGGTGAACAACATCACGAGTCGGTCCACGCCCATGCCGAGGCCGCCCATCGGAGGCGCCCCGAACTCGAGCGCGTTGAGGAAGTCCTCGTCGAGCTGCATGGCCTCGGGGTCGCCCTTGGCCGCGAGCAGCGACTGCCCGGTGAACCGCTCGCGCTGAACGACCGGGTCGATCAGCTCGCTGAAGCCGGTTCCCCGCTCCATGCCGCCGATGATGAGGTCCCAGGCTTCGATCAGGCCGGGCTTGCTGCGGTGCGGACGCGCCAGCGGCTGGGCGATGGCCGGGTAGTCGCACACGAACGTCGGCTGGAGCAGCGTGGGCTCGACGAGCTCGCCGAACAGCTCCGTTGCCAGCTTGTCGCCGCCCCAGTAGGGGTGATACTCGACCCCGGTGGCGTCGGCGATCGCGCGCAGCCGCTCCGACGGGGTGTCCAGAGAGATCTCCTCCCCCAGCGCCTCCGAGAGGCCCTCGTACAGCGGGAGCCACCGCCAGGGGCCGTCGAGGTCGATGTCCCCGTCGGGGGTGTCGATCTGGCGCGAACCGAGCGCGTCCGCCGCGTCCACGATCACCTGCTGGATCACCGCGGCGATGCCCCTCTGGTCGGCCCAGGACTGGTAAGCCTCCAGCATCGTGAACTCGGCGCTGTGGGTGGAGTCGATGCCCTCGTTGCGGAAGATCCGGCCCATCTCGTAGACCCGGTCGGTGCCGCCGACCACCGCGCGCTTGAGGTGCAGCTCGAGGGCGATCCGCAGCGTCATGTCGATGCCGAAGGCGTTCAGGTGAGTCCGGAAGGGGCGTGCCGCCGCACCGCCGTGCACCAGTTGGAGGGTCGGGGTCTCTACCTCGAGGTAGCCCAGCCCGTGCAGGGTCTCCCGGATCGACCGCGTGATCGCGGCCCGCGTACGCACCATCGCGCGCGCTTCGTCGCGCACCACCAGGTCCGCGTACCGTTGGCGGACGCGCGACTCCTCGGACAGATCCTTGTGCAGCGTCGGCAGCGGCCGGACGGCCTTGGACGCCAGCGCCCAGTCGGTGGCCAGCACCGACAGCTCGCCGCGTCGTGAGCTGATCACGCGGCCGGTGACCGACACGAAGTCGCCCAGGTCGGTGTCGGCCTTCCAGGCGTCCAGCGACTCCTGGCCCACCTCGGCCAGGCTCAACATCACCTGCAGGCGCCCGCCGTCGGCGTCCTGCCCGAACTGGTCGGACAGCGTGGCGAAGCACAGCTTGCCGGTGTTGCGCTGAAACATGATCCGGCCCGCCACGCTCACGACGTCGCCGGTCTCCTCCCCGGCCTCCAGGTGACCCCATTCGGCGCGCACCTCCGCGAGCGCGTGCGTGCGCGGCACGTGCACGGGGTAGGCCTGCCCGCCCTCAGCCAGGATCCGCGCCCGCTTGGCCAGGCGGACCTGGACCTGCTCGGACACGGACGGCAGGCCCTCGAGGGACGCGGCGGGCTCTTGGGTCGTCTTGCTCACCCCGACAGCCTACCGAGATCGGCGGGGGCTCCCGCAGCGCGGACTCGGTCACTAGGGTGAGAGAGTCCACCACCGCCAAGCGCAGGTGGGGCGTCCGACACGCGGGAGCGCACATGTCCAACGAACCGGTCACACTCGTCATCCTCGGCGCCTCGGGCGACCTCACCCACCGGCTGCTGCTGCCCGGCCTGGGCACCCTGCTCCGGGCCAGGCCTGACCTCCACATCGACCTGGTGGGGGCGGCGTTCGACGACCTCGACGACGCGGCGTGGCGCCAGCGGGTCCGGGAGGCGCTGAGCGAGGGCGGCTGCAAGGACGAGCACGCCGAGCGGATGGCCGCCAGCACGCGCTTCGAGCACCTTGACGTCACCGACGCAGGCGCGATGGCGGCCTTCCTCGGTGAACTGACCGACGGCGGCCACCCGATCGTGCTCTACTTCGCCCTGCCTCCGGCGATCAGCCAGCGAGCGTGCGAGGTACTGGCGAGCATCGGGGTGCCCGACCGGCTGCGCCTGGCGATCGAGAAGCCGTTCGGCTCCCGTCTGGAGTCGGCCCGGACGTTCAACCGGCTGCTGACGCGGATCGTCCCCGAAGACCAGATCTTCAGGGTCGACCACTACCTCGGCAAGGCGACCGTGCTCAACCTGCTGGGGCTGCGGTTCGGCAACCGCATCTTCGAGCCGGTGTGGAACGCGGCCAACATCGAGCGGGTCGAGATCATCACCGACGAGAGCCTCGCCCTGGAGGGCCGCGCCGGCTACTACGACCACGCGGGCGCCCTGAAGGACATGATCCAGAGCCACCTGCTGCTGGTGATGGCGATCTTCGCCACCGAACAGCCTGCGCGCATCGACGCGCTGGAGTTGCGGGACCTGATGGTGCACACGCTGCGCGCCACCCACGTGTGGACCGGCGAGGGTGAGGTCGCGTCCCGGCGGGCGCGGTACACCGCCGGCACCATCGAGGAGCGCGCCGTGCCCAGCTACGTCGACGAGCCGGGTGTGGACCCGGCGCGCCAGACCGAAACGCTGGCCGAGATCACCGTGGGCATCCGGAACGCGCGCTGGTCGGGCGTGCCGTTCCGCTTGCGCAGCGGCAAGGCCCTCGGCGACGGGTTCCGCGGCATCGTGGTCAAGTTCAAGCCCGTGGCCTACCAGCCCGACGGGTTCCGCAACCCGGCCGCCCCCAACTTGATGGTGATCGGGCTCACCCCCGAGACCATCGGCCTGAGCATTACCACCAACGGCGAGGGCGACCGGTGGGACCTGGAGCAGACCACCCTCTCGGCGATGCTGTCGGAGTCCCCGGTCCGCCCCTACGGGGAGATCCTCGATGGGATCCTCGCCGGTGATCCGCTCCTGAGCGTGCGCGGTGACGTCGCCGAGGAGTGCTGGCGCATCCTGACACCGGTGTTCGAGTCGTGGGCCGACGGGTCGGTCCCGCTTGACGAGTACACCGCCGGCTCTTACGGGCCGCTCGCCTGGAACTCCAAGCCCGACCAGCCGCGCTCGTGAGCTAGCAGCCACCGCTTGCGGTCGACTCCGCCGGCATAGCCGGTCAGGGCGCCCGACGCCCCGACGAGCCGGTGGCACGGCACGATGATGCTGATCGGGTTTCGTCCGGTGGCTGCGCCCACGGCCCGGGACGCGCCGGGCACGCCCAGGGAGGCGGCGAGCTCGCCGTAGCTGCGCGTCTGTCCCAGCGGAATCGTCGACAGCGCCGCCCACACCCTGCGCTGGAACGGCGTCCCGCGCGGTGCCAGCCGCAGGTCGAACGCGTCGCGGGATCCCATGAAGTACTCGGCGAGTTGAGCGACGGCGTCCGTGGCGATGTCGTCGTCGGACGGGCCGAGCGTGGCGGCGTCCGGGAGGTGCTTCTGGCCGTCGGTGTAGAGCGCGCACAGCACGCGGTCGTCGCCGACGACGAGCGTGAGCGGCCCCACGGGCGAGTCGATGATGCGGTGCCTCATGCGTCCTCCGTAGGAACGTGGTTGATCGAGTGGGGCAGGACCGCCCACAGGTATTGGGTCGCGTAGGCACGCCACGGACGCCAGCGCCGTGACGCAGCGGCGGCGTCCGCCAGCCCCAGCGACGCAGCAGCGCGACGAACGCCGAGGTCCGAGGCCGGGAAGGCGTCCGGGTCGCCGAGAGCACGCATCGCGATCATCTCGACGGTCCAGGGGCCGATGCCCGCCACCCCGGCCAGGGCCGCGCGGGCGGCGTCCCGGTCGGCGCCCGGTGACAGCTCGACCGCACCGGACGCCAGCGCGCCGCACAGACGCGCCACCGTGGCCGCGCGGGACGCGGGCCCCGCGAGCTCGCGGGGCGACGCCGCCAGCGCCTCCTCCAGCGTGGCCGGCTCGGGGAACAGGTGGGTAAGGCCGCCCGCGGGATCAACCAGGGGCGCTCCGAACCGCGCGACGAGGCGGCCCGTCAGGGTCCGGGCCGCCGCGGTGGACACCTGCTGCCCGAGTACGGCCCGCACGGCGAACTCATCGGGATCGACGGTGCGGGGCACGCGGCGTCCGGGACCGGCGGCCACCGCTGGCGCCAGCAGCGGGTCCGCTGCGAGGGCGGCGTCCACGGCGATCGGGTCGGCGTCCAAATCGAGGAGGCGCCGGCAGCGGCCGATCGCCGGGGTGAGATCGCGCAGGTCCGCCAAGTGCAGGACGGCCTCGACGTGGTCCGCCCTCGGACGCAGGCCGACCACCCCCGGCCCGCACGGGAGGCGCAACGTGCGCCGGTACGCGCCTGACCGCCACTCCTCGACCCCTGGGACGGCCGTCGCAGCGAGGTGGCCGAACAGGTTCGAGGGGTTCAACGGCGCCCGGAAGGCCAGCCTGACGCGGACCTGGTGCCACACCGCGGCCTCGACGGCACCTGCCGCTTCGGACGCCCCCGCTGCCCCGGACGCCGACCCGCGGACGCGGCGTCCGCGCACGGCGGTCGGGGTCATCGCGTAAGTGGCGGCGACGGTGTCGTTGAAGGACCTGATCGAGCCGAAGCCGGCCGCGAACGCGACGTCGGCGAGGGGGAGGTCCGTGGTGGTGAGCAGGATCCGGGCGGTGTGCGCCCGCTGCGCGCGGGCCAGGTCGACCGGGGAGGCACCCAGCTCGGCGAGGGTGAGCCGCTGCACCTGCCGGACCGAGTACCCCAGCCGGGCCGCCAGCCCGTCGACCCCCTCCCGGTCGACGACGCCGTCGCCGATCATGTGGACGGCCCGGGCGGTGGCGTCGGCGCGGACGTCCCACTCCGGCGAGCCGGGGACGGCGTCCGGGCGGCACCGCTTGCACGCCCGCAGCCCGGCGGCGTGCGCGGCGGCGGCGCTCGGGTGGAAGACGATGTTGGCCGGCCGTGGCGTCCGGGCCGGGCACGAGGGCCGGCAGTAGATGCCGGTGCTCGTCACGCCGGTGAAGAAGGTGCCGTCGAACCGCGGGTCGCGGCCGGCGACGGCGGCCAGGCAGGTCTCACGGTCGGGCATCACGTGTCCATGGTCGCCGCCGTGGCGACCGAGGTCTAGCAGGAATGCGACATCGCAGCGCGCCGTTACTGCCAGCCCTCCGGGCGGGCGGGCACCCGGACCGGCAGCGCCGACTCCTGCACCTCGCAGAGCATCGCGCGCACCTTGCCGATCGCGTCGCCGTCGAGCTCACCCTCGACGGGCTCGCCGAGGAGCACCTCTGCCCGCTTCGCCTGGATCCGCTTGACTGCACTGTGCCCGACGCGGTGGCGGCTGACGAGGTCGGCCAGAACGGCCACCCACCCGAACAGGCCCTTGGGGGAGACGATCAGGACGTCGAGTTGCCCGTCGTCGACCAGGGCGTCCGGCATCAGCTGGGCGCCGGCGGTCAGCTCGCCGCAGTTGCCGACCATCACCGAGCGGGCGTGCTGGCTGCGGGCGGCGTGGCCGTCGGCGCTCGCGCGGACGCGGAACCCGTTGCTGACCAGCGACTTCCCGGCTGAGAAGACGTAGGCGACCCAGCCGATCCGCTTCTTCAGGCCCTCGTCGACCGCCGCCATCGTCTCTGCGTCCAGGCCGACGCCGGCGGCCACGAGGAACACCTCGGTGTCGCCGTCGTCGAAGGTGACGCGGCCGACGTCGATCCGCTTCGTCTGCCCGGTCAGCACGATCCGCAGGGCGGCGTCCAGGTCGTCGATGGGCAGGGCCAGGTTGCGGGCCAGCAGGTTTCCGGTGCCGCCGGGCAGCAGCCCCAGCGGCACCTCCGCCAGGTCGTCCGGCGGGCGTTCCTCCAGGAGGCCCTGCACCACCGAGCGCACGGTGCCGTCGCCGCCGAGGGAGCAGACCACCGTGGCGCCGTCGCGGACGGCCTCCTTGGCCTGGCCCAGCCCCGGGTCCTCCACCGTGGTCTCGTACCAGAGCGGCTCGGGCCAGCCCTCCTCAGCGCAGGTCGCCGCCACGGCCGTCTTGACTGCCTCGAGGTCGTCGAACTTGGAGGGATTGACGACGATGGCGAGTTTGCCGGGCTGGGTCATGTTCGAAGACTAGTGGCGTCGGACTGGGTGGGCACTCTCGACCGGACGCGGGCGGGGGC
>JBKHWW010000157.1:0-15794 GCA_046566345.1 Actinomycetes bacterium | reverse complement strand
TGAGGGTGCGCGGCTCCGGAGCAGGATCCCCGGTCGGCGCAGCGGGCTCGTCGAGGGCCACGGGCTCCTCCTCGGGGTGGGTGTCGGTGACGTGAAGGCCGCACTCCGACTTGGCCAGGCCCGCCCAGCGTCCTGCCCGGGGATCCTCACCGGGGGCCACACGGCGGGTGCACGGCGCGCACCCGATCGAGGGGTAGCCGTCGGTGAGCAGCATGTTGACCGGCACTTGGTGCGCTTCCGCGTAGGCCAACAACTCGTCGAACGTCCAGGCGGCGATCGGGTTGATCTTCACCATCTGGTGGGCCGAGTCCCACTCGACCAAGGGCGTGCCGGCGCGCAGCGGGGAGTCCTCCCGGCGCAGGCCGGTGACCCAGGCCTCGTAGCTGGCCAGCTCCCGGTTGATCGGCTCCACCTTGCGCAGGGCGCAGCACTGCGAGGGGTTGCGGTCGTGCAGCTTCGCGCCGAAGCTGGCGTCCTGCTCGGCGACCGTCTGCACCGGCATCACGTCGATGATCGTCACGTTGGTGGTGACTTCGAGTGCGTCGCGCGTGCCGATCGTCTCCGGGAAGTGGTACCCGGTCTGGAGGAACAGCACGTCGACGCCGGGGGAGTGCTGCGCGGCGAGGTGGGGCACCACCGTGTCCCCGGCCATCGAGCAGGCCACCACCAACGCGGGCCCGAAGGTTTCGGCTGCCCACGCCAGGACCTCGTCAGCGCTCGCCTCGGCCCCGGAGCCCGGCGCGCCGAACCGTGCGGATGCCTCGCGCGCCAGAGCCTCCAGCTCCGACGCCGAGCGGCGGCGTCCGGGGCCGTGGGGTGCCGGGATCCTGCCGAGCTCGGCGGCTGCTATCAGGGTCATCGGAGTGCCTCCTCGTCGCTGCGTCGGACCCACGTCGAGAACGACTCGCCGGACGTCCGCTCGGCGGCGAAGCGACGGGTGACCCGCTCCACGTAGGCGGGCATCTGGTCGGCGGTGATCTTGAGGCCTCGGACGGTGCGGCCAAGGCCAGCCTCCTCGCGGTCGGCGGAGGCCAGCCCGCCGCCCAGGTGCACCTGGAACGCAAACTCGTCCGCGCCGTCGGGCGACTTCGCGATCTGGCCCTTCAGGCCGATGTCCGCGGTCTGGATCCGCGCGCAGGAGTTGGGGCAGCCGTTCACGTTGAGGGTGATCGGCACATCGAGTCCGAGGTCGGCCAGCCGGCTGTCGAGCGTCCGGACGGCGGCGATGGCGGTGTCCTTGGTGTCGACGAAGGCCAGCTTGCAGTACTCGATGCCGGTGCAGGCCATCGTGTGCCGGCGGAACGGCCCCGGCGCCGCGGTCAGGTCGAGGGCCTCGGCGGCCTCGAGCAGGGCGTCGACGCGGTCGGGGTCCACGTCGAGGACCAGCAGCTTCTGGTGCGGCGTGAGCCGGACGCGGTCGGACCCGGCCGCCTCGACGGCCTCGGCCAGGGCCATCAGGCGGGTTCCCGAGGAACGGCCCACGCGCGGGGCGAGGCCCACGTAGAGGCGTCCGTCTTTCTGCCGGTGGACGCCCACGTGGTCCGCGTTGCCGCCCAGGGCGACGGCGGCAGGCCCGTCGGGGAGCGCGTAGCCCAAGTACTCGTCCTGCAGCACATGGCGGAACTTCTCCGGCCCCCACTCGGCCAGGAGGAACTTCAGGCGCGCCTTGTTCCGCAGCCGGCGGTAGCCGTAGTCGCGGAAGATCCGCACCACGCCGTACCAGACCTCCGCGGCGCGCTCGGGTGCGACGAACACCCCCAGGCGCTCGGCGAGGCGGGGGGCAGTGGACAGGCCGCCGCCGACCCACAGGTCGTAGCCGGCCCCGAGCTCGGGGTGACGGACGCCGACCAACGACACGTCGTTGATCTCGTGCACCACGTCGAGGCTGGGGTGGCCGGTGATGGCCGACTTGAACTTGCGTGGGAGGTTGGCCAGCTCGGGGTCGCCGATGTAGGTGTCGACGATCTGCCGGATCGCGGGGGTCGGGTCGATCACCTCGTCGGCGGCGATTCCGGCGACAGGCGAGCCGAGGATCACCCGGGGGGTGTCACCGCACGCCTCGGTGGTCTGTAGCCCTACCGCCTCCAGGCGACGCCAGATCTCCGGGACGTCTTCGACACGGATCCAGTGCAACTGGATGTTCTGCCGGTCGGAGATGTCCGCGGTGTCGCGCGCGAACTCGGTCGAGATGCGCGCCACCGTGCGCAGCTGCTCCAGCGACAGAGCGCCCCCGTCGAGGCGGACGCGCATCATGAAGAACTCGTCGGAGAGTTCGTCGGCGCTCATCGTGCCCGTCCGCCCACCGTCGATGCCCTGCTTGCGCTGGGTGTAGAGGCCCCACCAGCGCATCCGCCCGTGCAGGTCATCGGCGGGGATCGAGGCGAACCCGTCGCGCGAGTAGATCTGCTCGATGCGCTGGCGGACGTTGAGGCCGTTGTCGGCGGCCTTGAACTCCTCGTTGTGGTTGAGCGGGTCACGTCCGTCGACGAGCCACTGGCCGTTGCTGCGGCCCTCGCGGGGCGGTCGGACTCGTGCGCCGGCTGGTGTGTCGGTGCTCATGGGCTGTTCCTCGTGGTGGGGGGCCTCGTCGACCGGGCACGAACCCAGGAACTGACCTGGGCCCAGAGGGCGCCTGGGCGACGCGGCCCAGCGATCAGGTGCAGGTTACGGGGCGCGTCACAAACAGACGCGACAACACAGCGAGGAACGGACGCGCAGGTAATCGACGTGGGCGCGGCCCACCAGATCCTGCCCTGCCCGATTCGTCATGGATTGAACAATAACCGATCGCTTCAACAATCGGAAACCGGCGTCCCATCATGTGGCGTCCGGGGGCAGGGCCATCTGCTCCACCAGGCCGGACGCCTGGACCGCGGGCGAAGGCAGCGACTCGTCCCAGACGAGCGCGTCGAAAGGACACTCTTCGATGCAGATGCCGCAGTACATGCACAGCGCCCAGTCGATGGAGAACGCCTCGAGCACCTGACGGGTGCGCTGGCGCGGACCGGGAGGCGAATCCGGCAACGGCTCGGTGTGGCTGGACAACGCGATGCACCACGTCGGGCACTCGCGCGCGCAGATCATGCACGAGGTGCAGTTGTCCTGAACAAGCCTGATCGAACGGTGCCTCATGGCCGCCTCCGTGCCCGGCCGCCCTGCAGGGACGCGGCCACCTCCTCGGCTGAGGCTGGCTCGCCGGTGCGGTGCCCCCACACGGCGGGGTCGGGGACCCCCGGGGGCTCCATGCGCCGGCGTCCTGCAGCGCCGGCGTCGCCGGGCTCCTTGGCGCCCGGCCACGGACGGACGGCGCGGGCGGCCAGCACGCTGTCTCGGCGCAGCGGGTGGCTGACGGCGCCGGGGCGTAGCAGCAGGGGGCGGTGATCACCGCCGGTGAAGGTGATCCCGAAGAAGTCGTGAACCTCGCGCTCGTGCCAGGCAGCCCCCGGCACGAGATCGGCGACGCTGTCCAGCGCCGGGTCGGCGCGTCCGGGCGTCAGCACCTCGATGCGGACGCCGTCGGCGTCCGGTGCCGGCGCCAGCCGCACGATGACCCGGAAGGCGTCGGCACGGCCGATCTCGTCGACGGCGCCGAGCCAGTCGAACCAGGTGTGCCCCTGGGCCAGCGCGCGGGCGACCGCGTCGTGCCACACGCTGGCGTCGACGCCGAGGATGGCGTCAGCCACGGCCGTACTCCTGTTCGAGCAGCGCAGCGAGCGCGTGCGGCGACGGTGGGCACCCCGGAAGGTAGTGGTGGACGCGGACGAGCTGGTCGACGCCCTTGGTCACCACCGGGGAGTCCCAGTACGGCCCGCCCGCGTTCGCACAGGCGCCGAAGGACACCACCCGCGCCCCCGGGTGCGCCGCGACAGCGGCCCGGACCAGGTCCGCCACGGCGTCGGTCACGGTGCCGGCGACCGCCAGCACCACCGGCGCTCCAGGCGGGACGGCGTCCAGCCCGGGGCGCGCGTGGACGGCGGCCTCCACCTCGACCACGCAGCAGGCCAGGCCGAGCGACCCGACGACGAGCGATCCGTCACCGAACCAGTCGTAGTACCGCACGGGCCCCAGCCTGCCACAGGGAACGGCGTCGCTAGGCTGGGCGTCGTTCGGCAGGCGCCGAGGTGAGGAGGGCCGTGGTGCGCGGCTTCGTGGATCGCCTGTCGCTGCGCTGGGCCGACTTCCTCGCCGCGATCCGGCTGCGGCCCGTGTGGGTGGGGCTGATCGGCACGACGCTCTTGGCGCTGGGCTCCCTGTCGCCGGCCTACCTGCCCCAGGCGAGCCCGTTCTGGCCCACCATGCGGGCCCTCGGCCTGGACAGCTGGTGGGCGATGGCGTTCGCCACCATCCTGGTGATCGGCGCCGTCGCGCTGCTCATCGTCTCCTGGTTCCACCTGCGGCCGTCGGTCTACCACGACGTCAAACACTGGGCGGTTCTGGGCTGGTGGTCCTTGCCGCTGCTGCTCGCCCCGCCGATCTTCAGTCACGACGCCTACAGCTACGCGGCTCAGGGTTGGCTCATTCACAACGGCTTCAACCCGTACGAAACTTCCCCGTCCGTGCTCCCCGGCACGTTCGCCGATCAGGCCGCGTGGCTGTGGCGCTACACCGAGGCCCCTTACGGCCCGCTCGGACTCACCATCTCGCACTGGCTGGTGGACCTGGCGGGCCTGAACCCGTACTACTCCGCAGTCGCCCAGCGCATCCCGGCGCTGCTGGGGGTGGCCTTGATCGTGCACTACCTGCCGCGGATCGCCATGCAGACCGGCGTCGACCCGCAGGAGGTCGCGTGGTTCTCCACGATCAACCCGCTGCTGGTCATCGACCTGGTGGGCGGCGCCCACAACGACGCGCTGATGCTGGGCTTGGTCGTCCTGGGCGTCTACCTCGCCTACCGCGGGTGGACCTGGGCGGCCGTGGTCAGCGTCGGCGTCGCCATGGCGGTCAAGCAGCCGGCGCTGCTCGCGGCCGTCCCGATCGCGGTCATCGGCAGTGACTGGGCGTCCTGGCGCCCGCGCGAGCTGGCGCGCTTCCTGCCCAGGGCGTTGGTCGTGCTGGGCGGTGTCCTCGCCGTCTTCGCCGCCGTCTCGGTGGCCACCGGCCTGGGCTTCGGCTGGATGAACGCGGTCGGGGTTCCCGGGATGATCGTGACGATGGCCCCGTTCAGCATCCTCGGCTGGGTCGCCCAGCAGGCGCTGCTGGCACTCGGCATGGAGTCCGCCGCGGCGATGGCGATGCCGGTGGCCCAAGGGCTCAGCTATGCCGTGATCGTGGTGCTGGTCACCTCGCTGGCGGTGAGGCACCTGCCGCCGCGCCCTCTGGCGTTCCTGGCGTGGGCCTACCTCGCCTTCGCCTTCTTCGGACCCGCCCTGCACACCTGGTACTTCCTGTGGGGAGCCCTGTTCCTACCGCTGGCCCGGCCCGGTGAACGCATGCTCAGGGCGGCCGCCGCCGTCACGTCCGTGCTGTTGGTCTACGGGGCGGCCAACCTGGCCTGGCGCAACAACGCCGTGGCACTGGCGCTCGCCGCCATGGCGGCCGCCTCGGTCTGGCTGGTCTTGCGGCGGTCGCGCCCGGCCGTCCCGACGCTGGCCGACGCCGCGTCCCCTACCAAGGAGCAACCATGACGCACACCGACGAACTCATCGTCAAGGTCCGCGACGGCGTGGGCTACCTCGTCCTCAACCGTCCGCGCACGATCAACGCGCTCACGCCGGCGATGCTGTCCGGCATCCACGAGGCACTGGACGCCTGGCGGGACGACCCCCGGGTCGAGAGCGTCGAGCTGTCCGGCGCGGGGGATCGTGGCCTGTGCTCCGGGGCGGACGTCCGAGCCCTGCGCCAGCACGTGCTCGACGGCGGCGACCACATGCCGTTCTTCGAGCTCGAGTACGGGACGGACGCGGCCATCGCCAGCTACCCAAAACCCTTCGTCGCTCATCAGCGTGGCATCGTGATGGGCGGCGGCCTGGGCGTCTCCGCGCACGGCTCGCGGCGCATCGCCTACCCCGACTCGGTGTTCGCGATGCCCGAGACGATCATCGGGTTCACCCCCGATGTCGGGGTCCTGTGGTACCTGGCGCACGCCCCCGGCGAGCTGGGCACGCACCTCGCCCTGACCGGTGCCAGCATCGGCCCGTCGGACGCGCTCGTCGTCGGCCTGGCCGACGAGATCGCCGGCGCGGGCGGAGCCCCCGGCGACCTGGAGGCCCAGCGGTCGTGGATCGACGCCTGCTACGCCGGAGACGACCCGGTCGAGATCGTCCGGGCCCTCGAGTCGCACCCCGATCAGCAGGCGCGCGCCGCGGCGTCGGAGATCCGACAGCGATGCCCGTTCAGTGTGGCTGCCGCCCTTGAGGCGATTCGCCGCGCGCGCTCCATGGCGGGGGTGGAGGAGGTACTCGCCCAGGACATGGTGCTGGCGCGCCACCTGATTGCCAGGGCGGACTTCGCCGAGGGTGTCCGAGCGCAGCTCGTCGACAAGGACCGCAGCCCGCGCTGGCAGCCCGCGCGCCTCGAAGACGTCACCCGCGCCGAGGTGCTCGCCTGCTTCGAGGGGTGAGTGAGTTCAGATGTCGTAGTCGACGACCACGGGCGCATGGTCGCTGACGCGGGCGTCCGCGGACGCCTCCCGGTCGGTTCCGGCGGCGTACGCGGCGCCGGCCAGGCCGGGGGAGGCGAGCTGGTAGTCGATCCGCCAGCCGGCGTCACGGTCGAAGGCGCCCGGCATCCAGCTCCACCACGAATAGGGGCCGTCGACCTCGGGGTGCACGGCGCGCACCACGTCGACGAGGGTGCGATCGCTCAGCAGTGACCCGAACCAGGCGCGCTCCTCGGGGAGGAAACCCTCCTTCTGGCCCGCTCCGCGCCACCGCTTCAAGTCTTGACGCTGGTGCGCGACGTTGAAGTCGCCCACCACGACGAACTCGCGCCCACCCCGCCGCGCGGCCCGGCGGGCCTGCACGAGGTAGCTGCGGAACGCAGACATGAACCGCATCTTGCGCGCGTGCTTCGCAGGGTCCGCTGCCGGCCCCACCGAGGGGGCGCCCTTGGTGAGGTACACCGACCCCACCGTCAGGGGCGGACGGCCGGGGAGGTCGAGGTCCACCTCGATGTAGCGGCCCTCCGGGTCGAAGGTCCTGCTCCCGAAACCCTGCCGGACCGCGGACGGCGCCACCGGGGTCAACACCGCGACGCCGTTGCGCCCAGCTCGGTTTCCCGGGTGATAGGCCACGTGGTAGCCGGGGAACACGTCCTCAGGCACGAGCCCCGCTGCGCAGCGCATCTCCTGGATGCCGATCACGTCCGGACGCCGACGCTCCAGCCACGAGCCGAACCCGCGACGCTGGGCGGCTCGGATGCCGTTGACGTTGTAGGACGCGATGCGCAGCACCTCAGCGGTAGTTGGTGAACTGGACGGCGAAGTCGAGGTCGGCCTCGCGAATCATCTTCTGCACGGTCTGTAGGTCGTCGCGGCTCTTCGAACTGACGCGCAGCTCGTCCCCCTGAATCTGCGTCTTCACGCCCTTGGGGCCCTCGTCGCGCACCATCTTCGCGATCTTCTTCGCGTTGTCCTGCGTGATGCCCTGCTTCATCGTGGCCGTGGTCTTCCAGACCTTGCCGGACAGCCGCGGCTCGCCGGCGTCCAGCGCCTTCAGCGAGATTCCTCGCTTGATCAGCTTGCTCTGCAGCACGTCCAGGACCGCCTTGACGCGCTCCTCGCCGGACGCCTCCAGTTCGATGGCCTCGCCCGAGCGGCGGACAGACGCGTCGGTGCCCTTGAAGTCGAACCGCTGGCCGACCTCCTTGGCGGCCATGTTCACCGCATTCTCCACCTCTTGGTTGTCGTACTTGCTCACGACGTCGAACGAGCTGTCGGATGCCATCGGGTTCCTCTCGGATTGGTGGGACGGGCGGGGGACTTGCTAGAGTACTTTCCCGCTGAGCAGTCAGCACGGCAGGTTGCCCGAGTGGCCAAAGGGAGCGGTCTGTAAAACCGTCGGCATCGCCTACGTAGGTTCGAACCCTACACCTGCCACCACGACCCGGCCCCGGCCGGGTCTCTTGGTTTCCCCGGTCGCGGCGCGGGCTCCGACATCAGTACGCCACCCGGTCCGGATCAGCGTTCCACAGATCGAAGACCTCCCTGGCCCCCGGCACGTCCAGTTGGTGGAAGGGCAGCGAGCGCGCCTGGGGAGCCAGGGCGATCTCGTCGTAGATGGCGGCGTCGCTGAAGCCGACCCGCTCGGCGTCGTGCCGGCTCGCGGCGAACCACACGGCGTCCGGCCGCGCCCAGTAGAGGGCGCCCAGGCACATCGGGCACGGCTCGCACGAGCAGTACACCACGGTGCCGGCGAGTTGGAAGGTGCCCAGTGCGGCGCAGGCGGCCCGGATGGCCACGACCTCGGCGTGAGCGGTCGGATCCAGGGTGCTCACCACGCGGTTCCAGCCCTCGGCGACGACCTGCCCGTCGCGCACGACCACGGCCCCGAACGGCCCCCCGTCGTCGGCGTGCAGCCCGTGCCGGGCGAGGTCGACGGCGCGCAGGAGGTGGGCTGCGTGAGGGGAGCGGCTAATGTCGGTCATCACCCCACGCTAGGCGCCACTGCGCACGATTTGGGTCTGTCCGCCCGGGTGCGGTATGTTTTTCCGCTGTCTGGCCCCTATAGCTCAGTAGGCAGAGCGTCTCCATGGTAAGGAGAAGGTCTGCGGTTCGATTCCGCATGGGGGCTCGGGGCACCGGTCCGGCCGGTACCGCGGCGGGATAGCTCAGACGGTAGAGCAAGCGGCTCATAATCGCTGTGTCACGGGTTCAAGTCCCGTTCCCGCTACCAAGCCGGTCACACGTCGAACGAAGAGGAAGTGGTTGAGATGGCCAAGAAGTCTGGCGACATCCGCCCGAAGATCACGCTCGCCTGCACCGAGTGCAAGGAGCGCAACTACATCACCAAGAAGAACAAGCGCAACGACCCCGACCGCCTGGAGCTGAAGAAGTTCTGCCCCAAGTGCAGCAAGCACACCGCGCACCGCGAGACGCGCTGACCTGAGCCGCAGACGGGCCGCCCCCTCATCGGGGGGCGGCCCGTTGTCCTGCGGCGACCTAGCACTCGCTCAGTGGCGGTGGGCCGCGACGATGTGCTCGTAGGTGGCACCGAGCCGGACGCCGATGTCGGCCCAGGCGAAGCGCCGAGCGTGGACGCGCGCGACCACACCCATGCGAGCCCGCAGCGGCTCGTCGCTCAGCAGGCCGGCCAGCGCCCTCCCCCAGGCGTCCGGGTCACGGTCGTGCATGAGATAGCCCGTCTCTTCGTGGACGACCACTTCGCGCAGCCCGCCGGTCGACGACGCCAGCACGGGAACCCCGCTGGCAGCGCCCTCGAGGGCCACCAGGCCGAACGTCTCCGAGTGCGAGGGGACGGCCAGTGCCAGGCTGTGGCGCATCAGCGCGGCCAGGTCGGGGCGCGTCTGCGCGCCGACGAAGTGCACGTGGTCGCGCATCCCGAGGTCGTCGATGAGCCGCTCGACCTCGGCGCGGTAGTCGGCGAAATCGGCGGACACGTCACCGGCGATCATCAGGTCGGGACGGAGGCGGGCAGGCACCTGGGCCAGGGCCCGGATCGCCAGGTCAGCGCCCTTGAGCGGCTGGAGCCGCGCAGCCATGAGCACGTAGCCGGCCTCCGAGCCGCACCAGGGGCACGCCGGGCGCCGCTCGTCAGCCGCGGCCGGTCGGAACGTGTCCAGGTCGACTCCGGGGGGGATCACCTGCACCCGGTCGGGGTCGGCGCCGCAGCGCTCGATGACCGTGCGCGCCTCCGCGGTGCTCACCGCGATGATGGCGTCGGACTCCTGGGCGATCAGCGCCTCGCCCGCGACCCGGGCGTCCGACTCGGGCGGCTCGCCGTGCGAGAGCGGCGATCCCGGGTGGGCCGCGACCGAATGGAAGCTCTGAACGTGTGCCACGCCCCAGCGCGCCGCGACAGGCAGCGCCGCGACTCCGCTCATCCAATGGTGAGACTGGACCAAGTCGTACGGTTCGAGCCGGGCCAACCCCGCGGAGAACTCCGCGACGTGCTCGTCGATCAGGCTCTTGGCCAGGTCGGCGCGGGGGCCGGCGTCGAGATGCAGCAACCGGACGCCGTCGCCCAGCACGGTCACATCGGCGGCGTCCGGGTCTGCCCGGCGCGTGACGAGGTCGACCTGGTGGCCCAGGGCGGCGAGCGCGTGGGCCTGGTGCAGTTCGACGACGTTCATCCCGCCCGCATCGCCGGCGCCGGGGGAGGACGCGGGCGACGTGTGCATCGACACGAAGAGGAGGCGCAGGGTCACGCTCGTGACCCTAGGGCACCCGGTAGCCTTCGTTCCATGCCGATCACCGACGCGCACGTGGGCCGGACATACCCGGCCTCAGAGCCCTACCTGGTAAGCCGCGAGAAGATCGCCGAGTTCGCCACGGCCCTGGGCGACGCGAACCCGGCCTACGCCGGTCCCGAGCCCACCGCGCCTCCCACGTTCGCGGCCGTCCTCGCGGCCGCCGCCTGGGGGAACCTCTTCGAGGATCCGGAACTCGACATGGAGTTGTCCCGCACGATCCACGCCGACCAGCGGTTCGAGTGGACCCGGCAACTCCGCGCCGGCGACGAGGTGACGGCCACCCTCACCGTCGACAAGGTGCGATCGCGCGGCACCACCGCTTTCGTCACCGTCACGGTGGCCCTGGCCACCACCGCGGGAGACAGCGTCTGCACCGCCACCTCCACTCTGCTGCACACCTGGCCCACGAAGGAGGACGTCGCATGAGCGCCCCTGAGGGAGTCGCGGTCGGCACCGAGCTGCCGCCGCTGAGCCTGAGGTTCACGCGGGCCGACCTGGTCCGCTACGCCGGAGCGTCCGGCGACTTCAACCCGATCCACTGGTCCGATCGCGCCGCAGCGGCCCTCGGGCTGCCCAGCGTGATCGCGCACGGCATGCTCACCATGGGCCGCGCTCTGCGCGTGGTCACTGACTGGGTCGGGGATCCCGACCGGGTCCTGACCTACCGCGTTCGCTTTGCCAAGCCGGTCCCTGTCCCCGACGACGACGCCGGCGCCGAGGTGCTGGTGCGCGGCACCGTCACGGCGGTGTCGGGTGGCACCGCCACAGTCGCGCTCGCCGCGACCTTGGGCGAGACCGCGGTTCTCTCGTCGGCGATCGTCGAGGTGCGCGTTGACTGAGTTGCTCGCCGACCACACCACGCTGCGCCTCGGAGGCCCCGCGGCGCGGTGGGTGGAGGCGACCCCCACCGACGAACTCGTCGGCGCCGTCGCGGACGCCGACGCCGCAGGTGAGCCCGTCCTCCTGCTCTCGGGTGGGTCCAACCTGCTGGTGGCCGACGCCGGCTTCGACGGCGTCGTGGTTCACGTGGCGACCCGGGGGATCTACTCCGACGGGGGGTCCTACTGCGAGTTCGACATCGACTCCGACGGCCAAGGGGACGACCCGGCGGCGTGCGGGGGCGTCCTCGTCGAGGTGGCCGCCGGCGAGCCCTGGGACGATTTCGTCGCCTACGCGGTCGCCAACGAGCTGGTCGGCATCGAGGCGCTGTCCGGGATCCCGGGCGCCGTCGGGTCGACGCCCATCCAGAACGTGGGTGCCTACGGCCAAGAAGTGAGCCAGACCGTCTGGAGCGTGCGCACCTGGGACCGCACGACGAGGGCGTTCAAGACCTTCGCCAACGTCGACTGCGCGTTCGCCTACCGGTACTCCCGGTTCAAGGCCGACCCCGGTCGCTACGTGGTGGTCTCGGTCACCTTCCAGTTCACCCAGGGCGACATGAGCGCACCGGTCCGCTACGCCGAACTCGCGCGCCGGCTCGGCGTCGACGTGGGTCGGCGGGCACCGCTGACAGCCGTCCGCGAGACGGTGTTACAACTGCGACGAGGCAAGGGCATGGTGCTGGACCCCGCCGATCACGACACCTGGAGTGCCGGGTCCTTCTTCACCAATCCGGTGCTGGACGCCGAGGTCGCGGCCCGGCTGCCCCACGACGCCCCGCGCTTCCCGAGCCCCGATGGCCGGGTCAAGTCGAGCGCGGCGTGGCTCATCGAGCACGCCGGGTTCAGCAAGGGGTATGGGCGGCCGCCCGCCACCCTGTCCACCAAACACACCCTCGCCCTGACGAACCGTGGCGGGGCGAGGGCGTCCGACATCGTGGCGCTGGCCCGCGAGGTGCGCGAAGGCGTCCGCAGCCGCTTCGGGGTGACGCTCGTGCCCGAGCCGGTCCTCGTGGGGGTGTCCCTGGACTGACCGGCCTGGTTCGACGCACGGACCGAAACCCAATACACTCACTGTCTTGGTGGATCTGACCAGCGCCGGCCCGCGCCCCCGCGGGCGGGTCGGGTAGGGTGGAGCCTCCAGAGGGCAATAGCTCAATTGGCAGAGCAGCGGTCTCCAAAACCGCAGGTTGGGGGTTCAAGTCCCTCTTGCCCTGCTGAGTCCACCATCGGACTCGGAAAGCGAACGATCGGCAGATGTGAGGATGTGCGGTGGCACCCAGGAACGACTCGATTGACGAGTCCTTGGCGTCCCCAGACAACTCCGCCGATCGTGAGAACTTGCCCGGCGAGTTGCTGGGCGAAGACCTGACCGAACCCCAGGCATACCAGGTCGCCCCCGACGAGGCCGAGGCCGAGGAGCTCGCGGCGTCCGCCCCCGCCGGGCCCAGCCCCACCGTTGCCGACGACGTAGAGGTGGACGACCCCGCCCAACTCGCCGAAGCCGAGACGCTGGCGCAGAAGGCGCGCAACTCGCGCCCGGTCCGCCGCTCGGCGGCCGTCGAAGTCCCGAAGAAGGGCGCCGCCACCCCGCGCGCCCACGGCGCCCGCACCCTGGCTGACCGCCCGACCGGGCCGATCACGTTCGCGCGCGAGTCGGTGGAGGAGCTCAAGAAGGTCGTGTGGCCCACCTGGCCCACCGTTCAGCAGCTCTTCGCGGCCGTGCTCGTGTTCGTGCTGGTGGTGATCGCCTACGTCGGGCTGCTCGATCTCGGTTTCGGCTGGGTGCTGCTGAGGCTGTTCGGCTGACCGTAGACAGAAGGTGATTGAGGCACATGGCTGACCTGCAAGAAAACGACGTCCCCGACGAGATCGAGATCGACCTCGGCCCGATCGAGGAGACGCCCCCAGACGACCTCGAGCTCAACCTCGACTTCGGTGGTGACGAGCCGGACGCCGTCGACGACATCGTGCTCAACCTCGACGAGGTCGAGGAAGAGCAGCCGGCCGAGCCGGAGCCTGCGAACGGCGCCGACGAGGAGGCAGTGCTGGCCGAGCTGCGCGACAGGATCGCGGGGCAGCTGGGTGACTGGTACGTCATCCACACCTACTCCGGCATGGAGAACAGGGTCAAGCAGAACCTGGATGCGCGCATCCAGACGCTCGGCATGGAGGACTACATCTTCGAGTCGGTCGTGCCCACCGAAGAGGTCGTCGAGATCCGCAACGGCGCGCGCAAGGTCGTCACCCGCACGGTTCTGCCGGGCTACGTGCTGGTCCGGATGGATCTGACGGACGCCTCCTGGTCGGCGGTCCGCCAGACGCCGTCGGTGACCGGGTTCGTGGCCCATGCCAGCCACCCCGTCCCGCTCTCCCAGGACGAGGTCGTCAAGATGCTCGCCCCGGCGGCCCTGGCGAAGGCTGCCGCCGCAGCCGGACCCGTCGCGCCGAAGAAGAAGAAGGTCGAGGTCGCCGACTTCAAGGTCGGCGACTCCGTCATGGTCGTGCAAGGCCCCTTCTCGGGCGTGCACGCGACCATCACCGAGATCAATGCGAACAACCAGCGCCTCAAGGCACTGGTCGAGATCCTCGGGCGGGAGACTCCCGTGGACCTCACCTTCGCTCAGGTCCAGAAGGACTGAGTGCGGTCGTTCGCACGCTCCGGGGCGTCCCGGGGCACCACACCACCCGGTGCGGCATCCCGGCCGCGCCATGAAACAAGCTAGGACCCGAACATGCCTCCCAAGAAGAAGGTGGCGGCGCTCGTCAAGGTTGCCTTGAACGCGGGCGCGGCCACTCCTGCACCGCCGGTCGGTACCGCACTCGGCCCGCACGGCGTCAACATCATGGAGTTCTGCAAGGCGTACAACGCCCAGACCGAATCCATGCGCGGCAACGTCATCCCCGTCGAGATCACGATCTACGAGGACCGCACGTTCACCTTCGTCACCAAGACCCCGCCGGCAGCGGAACTCATCAAGAAGGCGGCCGGGCTGAAGTCGGGGTCGGCCAAGCCGCACACCGACAAGGTGGGCAAGATCAGCCGCGACCAGGTCCGCGAGATCGCTACCACCAAGTTGCCCGACCTGAACGCCAACGACATCGACGCCGCTATGAAGATCGTCGAGGGCACCGCACGCTCGATGGGCGTGACCGTCGAGGGCTGATAACCCTCACCACCCACGTGGAAGGGCCGGCGCGGCCCGCACCACACCTGGTACAGCCCCCGGGCTGAGGAAAGGAACCAGACATGAAGCGCAGCAAGTCCTACCGCGCGGCCGCCGAGGCGATCGACGCGGCGCAGCTGTACACCCCTGAGGAGGCTCTCGCCCTGGCAAAGAAGGGCGCGAGCGCCAAGTTCGACGAGACGATCGAGGTCGCTCTGCGCCTCGGCGTCGATCCCCGCAAGGCCGACCAGATGGTCCGCGGCACGGTGAACCTTCCCAACGGCACGGGCAAGACGGCACGGGTCCTCGTCTTCGCCACCGGTGAGAAGGCTGCGGCCGCCGAGGAGGCCGGCGCCGACGAGATCGGCGCTGACGAGCTCATCGAGAAGGTCGCCGGCGGCTACCTCGACTTCGATGCCGTCGTCGCCACCCCCGACATGATGGGCAAGGTCGGACGCCTCGGGCGCGTGCTCGGCCCTCGGGGCCTGATGCCCAACCCCAAGACCGGCACGGTCACGATGGACGTGGCCAAGGCGGTCACCGACATCAAGGGCGGCAAGATCGAGTTCCGTGTCGACCGGCACGCGAACCTGCACTTCATCGTGGGCAAGGCCTCGTTCTCCGAGGACAAGCTGGCCCAGAACTTCTTCGCTGCCATGGACGAGGTTCAGCGCCTCAAGCCGTCCGCGGCCAAGGGGCGCTACCTGAAGAAGGTCACCATCGCGTCCACGATGGGCCCCGGCGTCGCCGTGGACCCCACGCGCACCAAGCCGTCCGCGGCCGAGGCCGCCGGCTGATTCCGCCGTCCGGTCACACGAGGGCCCCGCCGACCGGTGGGGGCCCTCGTGCGTGCTCTCGAGCCGCTGCGGACGCCGGCCCGCCGCGTGATTTGTGCGTGGAGCCGCAGAGGTGTAACGTAGTCCAAGCCTTCGAACGAGCGAACGACCCGGCCCCGCCGGATCGGCAGCCCGGCGAGGTGGACCAATCCAACAGCGATCAGCCCGCAAGGGCTCGCTCTGCTGTCGAGTGATCCGGGTCGCTCCGTCGATTTGACGGGCTCCCGAGGAGCGCGTAAGGTTCGTGAGGTTGCCCCGGACGGCCCGAGAGATCGAGCCTGATGGTGTGTGTCGGAAGTTTGAGAACTCAACAGCGTGCTTAGGTCAATGCCAGTTTTTTTGATGCACTTGCCTTTTGGTTTGTGTGTTCTTGTCGCTGACCTCCTTTTTTTTGGGGGTTGGTGGTTTCTTTGAGTGTTTTTTGTGGTTCCAACTTTTTTGGTTGGGGTTGGCTCTTTTGGTTTTTCGATGGAGAGTTTGATCCTGGCTCAGGACGAACGCTGGCGGCGTGCTTAACACATGCAAGTCGAACGATGATCATTACT
>JBKHWW010000156.1:0-8202 GCA_046566345.1 Actinomycetes bacterium | reverse complement strand
GTCCGGGAACTCGGTCTTCGGCGTTCCGGTGAACGTGAAGTGGTTCTCGCTCTCCGTGGTGTCGACGTCGACCAGCACGATCTGGCCGGGGCCGACCTCGCCGTACAGCATCTTCTCGGCGAGCACGTCCTCGATGTCGCGCTGGATCGCGCGGCGCAGCGGCCGCGCACCCAGCACTGGATCGAAGCCGCGCTTCGCGACCGCGGTCTTGGCGGCGTCCGTCAGGACGATGCCCATGTCGCGGTCCTTGAGGCGGTCCTCCACCTGGGCCACCATCAGGTCGACGATCCGCTCGATGTCGGTCTGGGTCAGCTGGTGGAAGACGATGATCTCGTCGACGCGGTTGAGGAACTCGGGACGGAAGTGCTGCTTGAGCTCGTCGGTCACCTTCGCCTTCATCGACTCGTAGCCACCGACCGGGTCGTCGCTGCGGCTGAACCCAAGGTTGACGGACTTGGAAATGTCCCGCGTGCCCAGGTTCGTGGTCATGACGATCACGGTGTTCTTGAAATCGACCACCCTGCCCTGCGCGTCGGTGAGACGCCCCTCGTCGAGGATCTGCAGCAGCGAATTGAAGATGTCGGGGTGTGCCTTCTCGATCTCGTCGAACAGGACCACCGAGAACGGCTTGCGGCGCACCTTCTCGGTGAGCTGCCCGCCCTCTTCGTACCCGACGTAGCCGGGTGGCGAGCCGAACATGCGTGAGGCAGTGTGCTTTTCGGAGTACTCGCTCATGTCGAGCACGATGAGGGCGTCCTCGTCACCGAACAGGAATTCGGTCAGGGCCTTGGTGAGCTCGGTCTTTCCTACGCCCGAGGGACCGGCGAAGATGAACGACCCGGAGGGGCGCTTGGGATCCTTCAGGCCAGCGCGGGTGCGCCGGATCGAGCGGGCCAGCGCCTTCACGGCGTCCGTCTGCCCGATGTAGCGCTTGCCGATCTCGGCCTCCATGTGGAGCAGGCGGGCGCTCTCTTCTTCGGTGAGCTTGAAGACCGGGATGCCGGTGGCTCCGGAGAGCACCTCGGCGATCTCCTCTTCACCCACTTCCGATGGCGCGCCCTGGTCGCCCTTACGCCAGCGCTCCTCCTTGAGGTTGCGCTCGGCGATCAACTTCTTCTCGTCGTCGCGCAGGCGCGCGGCGCGCTCGAAGTCCTGACCGTCGATCGCGGCCTCCTTCTCGCCCCGCACGACGGCGATGCGCTCGTCGATCTCGCGGAGGTCGGGCGGTGCGGTCATGCGGCGGATGCGCAGGCGCGCACCCGCCTCGTCGATCAGGTCGATCGCCTTGTCGGGAAGGAATCGGTCCTGGATGTACCGGTCGGCCATCGTGGCGGCGGCCGTCAGCGCGCCATCGGTGATGGTGATCCGGTGGTGCGCCTCATACCGGTCGCGCAAGCCCTTGAGAATCTCGATGGTGAGTGCGATCGAGGGCTCGGCGACCTGGATCGGCTGGAACCGCCGCTCGAGAGCGGCGTCCTTCTCGATGTGCTTGCGGTACTCGTCGAGCGTGGTCGCGCCGATGGTCTGCAGCTCGCCGCGGGCGAGCATCGGCTTGAGGATGGACGCCGCGTCGATCGCTCCCTCGGCGGCACCCGCACCCACCAGGGTGTGGATCTCGTCGATGAACAGCACGATGTCGCCGCGGGTCTTGATCTCTTTGAGGACCTTCTTCAGGCGCTCCTCGAAGTCACCCCGGTAGCGGGATCCCGCCACCAGCGCGCCGAGGTCGAGAGTGTAGATCTGCTTGTCGCGCAGCGTCTCGGGGACGTCGCCCCGGACGATCTGCTGCGCCAGGCCCTCGACACAGGCCGACTTGCCGACGCCGGGCTCGCCGATCAACACCGGGTTGTTCTTGGTGCGGCGGCTGAGCACCGTCATCACCCGCTCGATCTCCTTCTCGCGCCCGATGACCGGGTCGAGCTTGTTCTCGCGGGCGGCCTGCGTGAGGTTGCGGCCGAACTGGTCGAGGATCGTCTGGTTTCCCTGCTGCTGGGGAGCCTCGGGCGCCCCCGCCGTCGACGGCTTCTCGTTGCCCTGAAACCCCGAGAGCAATTGCAGGACCTGGTTGCGGACGCGGTTGAGGTCGGCGCCCAGCTTGATGAGGACCTGCGCGGCGACCCCCTCGCCCTCGCGAATCAGGCCGAGCAGGATGTGCTCGGTGCCGATGTAAGGGTGGTTGAGCTGGAGCGCCTCGCGCATGGACAGCTCGAGCACCTTCTTGGCGCGCGGGGTGAACGGGATGTGGCCGGTCG
Organism: Actinomycetes bacterium; assembly: GCA_046566345.1. Lineage (GTDB taxonomy): Bacteria > Actinomycetota > Actinomycetes > Propionibacteriales > Propionibacteriaceae > Propioniciclava. The sequence goes on along the minus strand of JBKHWW010000156.1, from coordinate 5,950 downwards.
GCGCCTGCTGCCCCTGCCCGATGATTTCCTGCACCTGATCGCGCACCGCCTCCAGCGAGATGCCGAGGGACTCCAAGGCCTTGGCGGCCACCCCCTCGCCCTCGTGGATCAGCCCGAGGAGCAGGTGCTCCGTGCCGATGTAGTTGTGGTTGAGCATGCGCGCCTCGTCCTGTGCCAGGACGATCACGCGCCGCGCGCGGTCGGTGAACCGATCGAACATGAGCTCTCCTTCGCTCCAGCCGAGTGGCCGGACCGCCCGCAACGGTCGCGGGCCTCTTTACTCAGTCTAGTCAACGCGCTGGAGGAGCCCGATGTTCCGTGTTCGCCTGCGGCGCAATCGCGCGCGGCGCCAGACGCTCAGTTGTGCGCGGCCTCGTACGCGGCCCTGACCTCGTCACGGACCCGGCCCCGCTCGGAGACCTCCATGCCCTGAGAGCGCGCCCACGCCCGCACCTCGTTGGCTGAGGCGGCCGCCGCCGAGCGGGTCGCCTTGCCGCGGCGGCTGGCGGGCTTTCGGCCCGCGACGGGCCGGCTGACTGCCACCCACGGTGCCAAGTCTTCGCGCAGCTTGTTCGCATTGTCGGTCGTAAGATCGACTTCGTAGGTGACGCCCTCGAGGGCGAAGGTGAGCGTCTCGTTCGCCGGAGTTCCGTCGTTGAGAAGATCGTCGGTGGTTTCAATACGAGTACGGGTTGCCATGATGAATATCCTTCCGATGCTGATTATCACGGGCCCGGGTTCGAGCGCCGCCCCCCAATCAACGTCGGCAAATGTATACCCACTGTGGCGCGAGGGCAATACGACAAATAGAGTCTTCTTCGTGCCCGTCACCAAAGCAGCGTTTCGCGTCTCCGGATTACCCGATCCGGGCTTCGACGGGCTCGAAATCGACCTGGGCCCTACGCATCCGTCAACGGCGGGGCTGCTATGGGGGACGATCGTCTGGGACGGAGATACGGTCGACTCGATCGATGCTCAGCCCGGCGCGCTGCATCGGGGGGCCGAGGTGATCATGGCCGCCCGAAACTACAGGCAGGCACTCGGGCTGGCGAACCGCCACGACTGGCAGGCACCGTTCTTCGGTGAGTGGGCCCTGGCACGGCTCGTCGAGGACGCCTTGGGTGTCGATGTGCCCGAACGGGCCCGGTGGATCCGGGTGGCGCTGGCCGAGCACACACGGGTCGCCTCGCACCTGGCCTACCTCAGCTTCGTCGGCCACCACCAGGGGGACGCGAGGCTGGCGACCCACGGCGTCCGCGAACTGCTGCGCGAGCGGACCGCGGAGCTCACCGGCAACAGGCTGCACCCGATGGCGGTGCGCCTCGGCGGGATCGCGTGCGAACCCACTCAGGCCTGGGTTGCGGCCGAGCGCGACACGCTCGAGGAGGCGTCCAGGCTTGCCGAACGGATCGCCGAGGCGATCGAGGGGTGGGGGGTGGGTGTCGCCCTCGTCTCGCGCGCAAACGTGGACGCCTACGGACTGGCGGGGCCGGTGGCGCGGGCGTCCGGCGTCTCGACCGACCTGCGCCTCTCTCGGCCGGACGCCGCCTATACCACCTGCGCGGACCTGCTCTGCGTCGACGCCCCCACCACCGGGGACGCCCACGCCCGCTTCCGTCACCTGGCGGCCGAGGTGGTCGCCTCGGCAGCGATCGTCGGCCGGGTGCTCGACGGCCTCCCCGGGGGGCCGCTTGTGGCCCACCTCCCCAAGGTCGTGAAGCTGCCCGAGGGCGACTGGACGGCGTCCGTCGAGGCACCCCTGGGGCGCGCGGGTGTGGTGGTGACCTCCCGGGGCGAGAAAACCCCGTGGCGGCTGCGGCTGCGCACGGCGTCCTTCGCTCACGTGTCGGCTTGGCCGGCGGTGCTCCCCGGCACCGGGGCCGACGACCTCGAACTCGCCATGGCCTCGTTGCCGTGGGTCGCAGGAGACCTCGACAAGTAGCTCAGTTGGCGTGACGGCGGCGAAGCTCGGCCACGAACGGGGAGGCCAGCCGCTGCAGGTCGAGCTCGACCACGGTCTTCGCATCTCCCTCGGTCTCGCCCCACTCGACGCCCTCCCCCGTGCCGCGCCGGCGGGGCAGCTCGACAACGTCGGCCTCGCCGGACGCCTCGACGCGCGCGACCAGCTGCGAGCGCAGGTCGGCGTTCTCGACGCGCAGCGCCCTGTTCACGCTGCGCAGTGCCTCGTTGTCGCCCTCGAGCCGCGCCACCTGCGCCGTGGCCTGCCCGAGCGCAGCGCGGGTCGTGGTGAGCGAGGACGTGGCTTCACCGAGCGAGGCACGCGTCTTGCCGAGCGAAGAGTGCAGGGACTGCATCCGCGCGTCCACCACGGCCAGCACCTCGCGTTGCCGGGCGTGGAGTTGGCGGGTGCGCTCGCGCTGCTCGGCGCGCTCGGCCGTTGCCTCGGCCTGAACGCGTTCCCGCCACGCCGCGAACTCGCGGCGGGCCGCCGCCACTGCGACGTAGCCGGCGGCGAGGGCGACGAGGACAGCCACCCAGACCAGGATGGGAACGGACTGGCCGGCCACGACCAGGGCCAGCGAGAGGACGGTGCCGGCGCCGAGCGCCACCAAAACGGCGGGGCGCGACGTGGACGCGGAGGTCGGCTGGGCGGTGATCACCCGCTCAGGGTAGCCGTCGCTCCGTGAAGTCCTCGTCACCCTCGCCCGGACCACCGGGCGTGTCGTCGTCCTCGTCCGACGGCGGGATCCTGCACGACGCCTCGAGGAGGCCACCCGCCACCGCCACGGCGCCGGAGGCCAGGGCGGCCGCCGACCCGTGCACGAGCCGGTCGACGGCCAACGGCGCCGGGAGCGAGGGCACGGCGACGAGCACCAGCGCGGCGTACGCCCCCGCCAGGAGCGCGCCGACCAGAAGCGCCGCCTTGCCCAGCAAGACCCGCGTTACCGCCTGCTCGGCGTCCAGGCTGGCCCGGTCGTCGCGGACCACGCGGCGCGTGCTGAGCGCCAGCCAGCCCAGCCCGAGTGCGATCAGCACCACGGACGCCCACGAAACCGGCCCCGGGACCGGGAGCGAGCCGCCGGTCCCCTGCCACCAGCGAAGTGCCAAGCCCGCGGCGGCGAAGCCGAGGACTCCGGCGGCGAGCACGTGTGTCGGGCGTGTCGCCTGGATGGTGGGGCGCGGCGTCACGGCAGCAGAACCGCTGCGCCCTCGACCCTGTCCACCCCGGCCACGTCGAGCCCGGCAACGAGATCGGCGACTGGCCCGTGGCCGACCAGCGTCGCGACGGGGTCAGTCTCGAGCCACGGCACGAGGACGAAGGCGCGCTCGTGGGCGCGGGGGTGGGGCAGGGTCAGCCGCTCGTCGGTGCGGACGCGCTCTCCGAGCGCGACCAGGTCGATGTCGATCGTGCGCGGCCCCCAGCGCTCCTCGCGCACGCGCCCCAACGCTTCTTCGATGGCGTGGATGCGGTCCAGCAGCACGTCCGAGGACAGCATCGTCTCAGCGAGGAGAACGATGTTGTGGAATTCGGGCTGGTCCTCCTTGCCGACCGGCGCCGTCCGGTAGACCGCTGACACGTCGGTGACGAGCACGTCGGGGGTGATGGCGATGAGGTTGACGGCGCGTTGCAGGGTCTCGATGGTGTCACCAAGGTTGGCGCCGAGCGAGAAGACCGCCTGGCGGAGCGGCTTCATGCCGCTGAGGGTGTCTAGGTCAAGGTCGATGACGGGGTAACTCACGACTTCCTCCTCGTGCAGGTCACGATGACGTCCGTGAACGGGACGGTGATGGGTGCCGACGGCTTGTGGACGGTGATGGTGGCCTCGTCGACGAGCGGGTGGGCCAGGCAGGTGTCGGCGAGGCGTCCGGCGAGCGTTTCGATCAGGTCGACCGGGTCCCGCTCCACGTCGGCGACCAGCGCCTCCGCGAGCCCACCGTAGTCGACGGTCGTGGAGAGCTCGTCGGCGGTGTCCGGACGCCGGACCTGGAGCACGGCGTCCACCACGAACTCCTGGCCGTCGCGCCGCTCCGAGGGGAACACCCCGTGGTAGCCGCGCGCGCGCACCCCCACCAGGGTGATGGTGACGAGTTCCTGCATCAGCGCCTCCTCAACCGCTCGGCCGCGGCGACCGCGTCCACGCTGGAGCGGACGTCGTGGACGCGGACACCCCACACGCCACGGGCGGCGAACAAGGCGCTCAGAGCCGCGGTGGCAGCGTCCCTGCCCTGCGGCGGGCGCGGGGAGTCCTCGGTGCCGAGGAGGCTGCCCAGGAACCGCTTGCGACTGACCGCCAGCAGCAGGCGGCAACCGAGCGCATCGAGGGCGTCCCAGTTCTGTAGGAGCGCCCAGTTGTGCTCGCCGGTCTTGGCGAACCCGATCCCGGGATCGAGGACCAACTGGTCGGGGGCGATGCCGGCCGCGAGGGCGGCGTCCCGGCAGCGGCCGAGCTCGTCGACAACGTCGGCGACCACGTTGCGGTAGACCGCTTGGGCGGCCATCTCGCGCGAGTGCCCGCGCCAGTGCATGGTGATGTAGGAGGCGCCCCGGTCGGCGACGGTGCGCAGCATGGCGTCGTCGGCGAGGCCGCCGGACACGTCGTTGATCCAGGTGGCGCCGGCGTCCAGGGTGGCCGCGGCAACCGCGGCGCGGGTGGTGTCGACCGACACGGTGGCGCCGGCATCCGCCAGGGCGGACACCACGGGCAGGACGCGCGCCAGTTCGACCCCTTCCTCGACCCGGTCGGAGTCGGGTCTGGTGGACTCCCCGCCGACGTCGACGATGGCAGCCCCCTCCTCGATCAGCTCGAGCCCGCGCGCGATCGCGGCGTCGGTGGCCGCCCAGCGGCCGCCGTCAGAGAACGAGTCGGGGGTTACGTTGAGGATCCCCATCACCAGGGTCGGGGCCATGGCTAGTCAGCCGATGATGAGGCTCATCGCCTCGGCCCGCGTCGCCGCGTTCCGGAGCACGCCGCGGACGGTCGAGGTGACGGTCTTGCTGCCCGGCTTGCGGACGCCGCGCATCGTCATGCACTGGTGCTCGGCCTCGATGACCACCATCACGCCCTGGGGGTCGAGGTGTTCCACCAGGGCGTCCGCGATCTGGCTGGTCAGTCGTTCCTGCACCTGAGGGCGCCGGGCGAACACGTCGACGAGGCGGGCGAGCTTGCTCAGCCCGGTGATCTTGCCTTGCTCGCTCGGGATGTACGCCACGTGCGCCACCCCGTGGAATGGCAGCAGGTGGTGCTCGCAGGTGGACCAGATCTCGATGTCCTTGACTAGGACGAGCTCGTCGTGGTCGAGGTCGAACGTCACGGCCAGGTGGTCGGCGGGGTCCTGCGACAGCCCAGCGAACATCTCGGCGTACGCCCGAGCGACTCGGGCCGGCGTCTCGCGCAGCCCGTCGCGGTCGGGGTCCTCGCCGACCGCGAACAGGATCTCGCGGACGGCCGCGACCAGCCGGTCGTGGTCGACAGCCACCTCAGCGGTCCTGACCCGACGCCGGGTGGTTGTTGGGGCCGGGTTGACCCACCGGGCCCGGGTAAGGGCCGTCGCCAGGCCCGATCGGCGGCTGGGGCTGCGGGCCGTAGCCGGGAGGGCCGCCCGGGCGCCCGAAGCCGCCATCGGCGGGCGGGGGCTGCGGGTACGGGCCGGGCTGCTGCCAGGGGCCGGGGTGCGGCTGGGGCTGGCCGTAGGGTCCCGACGGCGGGTCGAGGGGAGGCTGGCCGCCCCAGGGGCCGACCGGGGGGCCGGGACGCCACGGGCCCGGCTGAGGCTGGCCACTCCAGGGGCCGTGGGGGCCGGGTCCCTGCGGCCCGGGCACGAGGGCCGGCTCGGGCACCTTGCGCTCGGGTGGGTCGATCGGAGGGACGTCGCTGGGCCGCCGGTCGGGCGAGCCGGTCCAGGCCGGACGCCTCGGGCGCTTGCGCAGCGGCGCGAAGACGCGGGCCACGTGCTCCTTGTCGAGGGTCTCGTGCTCGAACAGCTCGCG
>JBKHWW010000155.1:0-5025 GCA_046566345.1 Actinomycetes bacterium | reverse complement strand
AGCGGCTGACTCCCTCGCACGCTCTCGCCATTCCGTAAAGGACTCGGTGCAACTGATCGAACGAACATACGAGTCAATGCTCAGTTGACGCCTCTGGCGTGGCCCCGTGTCCTTAGCGAAGGGTTGTTCCCGCTACTTCGCTACTCTTCTCATGACGCGTTCCAACTGCTCATGAACCCCATCGCCTGAGTTTTGCATGAGCTGAACTTCGATTCGTGATGTGACTTGGGATCTTGCATGCCCTAAGGGCGGCGTGTCGCGTCGTGAAGGGTGCTGTAGGTGAGTAGCTTAGGACCATGTTGGTGCGCGTATCGAAGACCCGGGACGGCATCCAGTACGCCTACATCGTGGAGGCCTACCGCGACGACCAGGGCCGCAGCCGACAACGGGTCATCGAACGCCACGGCCGCCTCGACGTGCTGTTGGCCGCCGACCCCGACGCGTTGGGCAAACTGAAGCAGCGGGCCAAGCAACTGACGGCCGAGCGGCAAGCCAAGCGGGGCACCATCAGCTTCGACACCGGACTGCCCTGCGACGGTGCGACGGCGTTGAACGCCGGCTGGTGGCTCGCCGAAGCCGTCCTCGACCGGCTCGGGGTCGAACGCGCCGCCAGGGCCGGTGCTGATGCCGGCGTGGCCCGGATCCTGTCGTTGTTGGTGTGCTCGCGGGTGGTGTGGCCGTGCTCGAAGAAGGCCGCCGCCGAACGCGCCAGCATGCTGTTGGGCGGGCCGCAGGATGTGGACCTGACCAAGGTGTATCGGGCGCTGGACCGGATCGCCGCCCTGGCGGTCACCTTGCAGCAGACCGCCTCAACCCGACTGGGGCGAACCAAGAACGCGTTGGGCACGGTCGATTACGACGTGACCAACTACTTCTTCCACATCGACTCCGACGATGCCGACCCCCAGGGCAAGACCGCCCCCCGAAGTGCAGCGACCCGGCAGCGCGGGTTCTCCAAGGAGCACCGGCCCGACCCGATCATCCAACTCGGCCTGTTCCTGGACGCTGACGGCATCCCCGTGTCGTACCGGTTGTTCGACGGGAACGTGCCCGACACCTCCACCCTCCCCACCGTGCTGACCGAGTTCAAACAGGCGTTCGACTGCCCACGGATCGTGGTCGTGGCCGACAAGGCCATGAACACCAAACCCAACCTCGGGGCGCTCGCCCAGAACGGGGACGGGTGGATCGTGTCCGCCTCCGCCCGCAGCGCCGACAAGACCCTGCGGGACTGGCTCCTCGACCCCCACGGCTGGGACGGCGACGACCACCACCGCACCAAATCGATGACCCTCACCCGCGGAGTTCCGGTCACCATGTTCGGGGTCGACAACGTCCCCAAAGCCGTCCAGGAGAAGATCGTCGCGCGCTGGTCAGCCGACGCCGCCGCCCGCGACGCCCACACCCGCGCCGAGATCCTCACCCGGGCTGAGGCCCTCGCCGCCGACGAAGCCCGCTACCGGGCCTCCAGCAAACGCGGCATCAAGAAGTACATCACCACCGAAACCATCGACCCCACCACCGGCGAGGTCATCACCGGCCGCGAAACCAGCCTCAGTGTGGACCGGGCCCGCGCCCAAGCCGAAGCCGTCTTCGACGGCTACCAACTGGTCCGCACCTCCGAAACCACGTTGCCCGACTCGGAGATCCTCCACCGGTACCACCAACTGTGGCGCATCGAGCAAACCTTCCGCGTCAGCAAGACCGACCTGCAGACCCGCCCCGTCTACGTCCGCACCCCCGCCCACATCGAGGCGCACTTCGCGATCTGCTTCCTCGCACTGCTGGTCACCCGGCTGCTGGAACGCTGGACCAGCCTGCCCGCCGCCCAACTCCTCCACGCCATCCGGCACTACGACGCCATCCCCGTCGGCGACGGCGTCCACCGCATCATCCGCTCCAAGGCCTGGGACACCATCGACCACGCCGTCGGCGTCGGCCTCAACCAAACCTGGGCCACCCTGCCCGAACTCCGCACCTGGCGGCGTGCCCTCACCACCGCCGCCAAAACCACCACCTTCACTACACCCACCAACCCCTGAAAACAGCCCGAACCCCGTAGCCAGAACACGAATCCGCGCTCATCGCGTGCAAAACTCAGGCCCGACGCCGACGCCGAGCGCAGCCGGAGCGGAAGTTGTCACGCCTTTGCCATCGGGTCGACGGTTCGGCAGACTTGGCCGGTGACCGAGCAGAACCGAGACCAGAATTCGCGCGGCCGTGAGGGCCGTGACCGCTTCGACGCGCCACGTGGTGGTGGGGCGTCCGGCGGACGAACTGGTCGAGAAAACTCGCGATCGGGCAGTCAGGCGGGACGTCCGCGGGGGACCTGGAGCGCGGGTCGTGGCGGGCAGCAGTCCGGCGCTGGGCGTCCGCGACGCGACGGTGATCGTCCGTGGCGTAGCGACGACCGGCCGCGTCAGGACGGTGAGCGGTCCTCCAGGCCGACACGCGGCAGCGGCGAATTCCGCCGCAACGAGCGCCCGCGCGCCACTGACAGGCGCGACGCTCGCGAGGGTGACCGGCCCTGGCGCGAGGAGCGCGGTCCGCGCCGGGATGAGCGTCCCCGCGCCACTGATAGGCGGCCGCCTCGCGAGGGTGACCGACCTTGGCGCGACGAGGGCAGGCCGCGCCGCGACGAGCGTCCGCGCAGCGGTGACGCGCGTCCACGCAGGGATGACCGGCCCAACTACGGCGACGTCAGAGCACGCCGCGACGACGATCGGGCGTCGTGGTCGGGCCGAGCCGAGAGCCGCGGTCAACGCGACGGCGACCGATGGGGTCGGGATCGTCCGCACCGTTCGAGTGATCGTCCCCGCGAGGGTGACCGCCCTCGTCGCGACGTTGAGCGGCCGTGGCGTGAGGACACCCGGGGGCCGGCGTCCGGTGATCGCGCCCGCAGGTACGACGACCGCCCCCGAAGGGATGGGGATCGCCCCACGCGCGAGGCGGCCGGGCCTCGACGCGACGACCGGACCCGCGGAGGGGACGAGCGGGGGACGCGCCGCCCGGGCGAGCGTCCGGCGTGGTCCGACCGCGGCGACCGTGGCCCGCGTCGTGATGACCGTGCCCCGCGCGCCGGCGACCGTGGCCCGCGCCGCGACGAGCGCGCCCCGCGCCGCGAGGAGCGCGGCCCGGGGCGTCCCTACCGAGGGAGTGACCGCGACGAGCGGGGCTTCGTGCCGCGGGAGGAGCGCGAGCCGTACGTGCCGCGGCCGGGCCTGGCGCGCAAGGAGAACGAACCCGAGACGCCCACCGGCATGGATCTGCGTGATCTTCCCAGGGCCGTGCGCGCCGAGCTGCGGAGTCTCAGCGCCGAGATGGCGGAGGTGGTGGGTGCGCACCTCCTCAAGGCCGGTGAGCTGATCGGCACGGACCCTCAGTTGGCCTACGCCCACGCAGAGGCGGCGAGGCGCCGGGCCGCGCGGCTGGCGGTCACGCGTGAGGCGACAGGTGAGGCGGCGTACGCCGCGGGTGAGTACGAGGTCGCTCTGCACGAGTTCCGGGCGCTGCGGCGCATGAACGGGGGCACTGCGTTCCTGGCCGCGATGGCTGACTGCGAGCGTGCCCTGGGCCGCCCCGACAAGGCGATCAAGCTTGTCCGCGAGGGCCTGGACGCACAGCCCGACTTCAACGAGCGCGTCGAGCTCCGCCTCGTCGAGGCCGGGTCCCGGCTCGACCTCGGCCAGGCACCCGAGGCGCTGAGGCTGCTCAAGCACGAGATCGAGGCCTCGAGCGGGAAGGGCACACGAGCTTCGCGGGCGCGGCTGCGCTACGGCTACGCCGATCTCCTCGAGCGCACCGGGGACGCCGAGGGCGCAGAGCGATGGTTCGCGGCCGCCGCAGCCCTGGACACCGACTCCGAAACGGACGCCGCGGACCGCGTCGCGGCCCTGCAAGGGGTGGTGCTCGAAGTCGACGAGGACGCGCTCGTAGGCGACGAGCCCGAGCAAGGTGAGGCCCCACACCCCGACACGGACGACGAGCACGAGGAGTTCCAGTCATGACAGCTTTCATCGACGCCTACGACACCGTGTTCTTCGACCTTGACGGCGTCCTATACCTGGGGCCACACGCGGTCGAGGGCGCGGTTGACGGCGTCCGCGCACTGCACGCTCGCGGCGTCCGGACGGTCTACGTCACCAACAACGCCGCCCGCAGCACCCAGGTCGTCGCCGCTCACTTGGCCGAGCTGGGCTTCGAGGCGGCTGACCAAGACGTGGTGTCCAGCGCCCAGGCGGCCAGCGGCCTGCTACGGCGGGAGCTGCCGGCGGGAACCAAGGTGATGGTGGTCGGCACCGACAACCTGGTCGAACAGGTGCGTCTGGCGGGGATGGTCCCGGTGCACACCTTCGCCGAAGAGCCGGCAGCCGTCATCCAAGGGTACGACCCCGCCATGACATGGCCGCGCCTGGACCAGGCCGCCATCGCCGTCCAGCGGGGCGCTCGGTGGTTCGCCACCAACACCGACTCCACGCGTCCTGCGGAGTTCGGACTGGTGCCGGGCGCGGGGGCGATGATCGCTGCCGTCCGAGCTACGACGGACCGCGACCCCGAGGTCATCGGCAAGCCGCATCGCCCGCTGATGGACGAAGCCATGCGCCGCTCCGGGGCACGGCGTCCGGTCTTCGTGGGGGACCGCATCGACACCGACATCATGGGTGCGCACGCGATCGGCATCGACTCCTTCATGGTGTTCACCGGTGCGCACGGAGTCCTGGATCTGTGCGCCGCGCCCCCGCACGGCAGGCCCAGCGCGATCGGCTGGAATGTGGAGTCCTTGTTCGAGCCGCGACGCACCGCCAGCGTGGACGCCACCGGTGCGACCTGCGGCGCCGTACGAATCCGGGTCGAGGGAACCGAGGCCGTGGCGGAGGGGGACCTGTCCAACCGCGGCGAGCAACTGGACGCTGCCTGGGCGCTGGCGAACCTGGCCTGGGCCGGCGCGGTGTCCGGCGTCCAGGGGGTCTCGTCCAGGCTCGCGTTGCTGCCCTAAAGTGTTGCCCATACCAATAACGACAGGAG
>JBKHWW010000154.1:0-7211 GCA_046566345.1 Actinomycetes bacterium | reverse complement strand
CCAGATGCTGGAGGAGACGGCGGCCGCCGGCGAGTGGACCCTCCAGTACAAGACGATGACGTTCATGGACAAGAACCTGGTCAACACGGCGTCCACGCGCGCCGCCCTGGCCGCCGCGTGCTCGGCGTCCGCCGCGGACACCTACTCCGCCTACAACCGCGAGGTCTACCGCAACCAGCCCGCCAACGAGGTCCGCGGCGCGGTCGGCTACACCGACGAGCTGCTGCGCGACACCATCCCCGCGACGGTCGGCATCACCGGTGAGGCGCTGACCGGGTTCCAGGCCTGCTACGACGACAAGGCCACCGCCGACTTCGTCAAGGCCGTCGACGAGTCCGCGTACAACGACGGGGTCACCGGCACGCCGACGCTGACGGTCAACGGCAAGAAGCTCGACCTCAACCAGGTCACCGACTTCACCCCCGACGGGGTGAAGCAGTTCATCCTCGCCAACGCGTGAGGCACGTGGGGGGTCGCTCCGGACCGGGCTGACGCTGTCGTCGGCGCCCCGTAAGATCGCGCGCATGACTGCCACGCCTCAGACTCACTCGCCCGTGACGACGCCGTCCGGGTGGGCCGTACCGGAGCGGCCTGTGCTCGAGGGCCTGGAGGATCGTTGGTCGGTCGCCTGGCGGGAGCGCGGCACCTACACCTTCGTGCGGCCGGAGGCGCGCGAGCAGGTGTTCAGCATCGACACGCCGCCCCCGACGGTGTCCGGGTCCCTGCACGTCGGTCACGTGTTCAGCTACACCCACACCGACCTGATCGCCCGGTACCAGCGGATGCGCGGCAAGCACGTCTTCTACCCGATGGGCTGGGACGACAACGGCCTGCCTACCGAGCGTCGGGTGCAGAACTACTACGGCGTCCGCTGCGACCCCGCGGTGCCCTACGACCCCGACTTCACCCCGCCCGCCAAGCCCGACCCCAAGCGGCAGCTGGGGATCAGCCGCCGCAACTTTATCGAGCTGTGCCACGAGCTCACCGCCGTCGACGAGCAGGTGTTCGAGGACCTGTGGCGCCACCTCGGCCTGTCGGTCGATTGGGACATGCTCTACACCACGATCTCGGAGCACGCGCAGCGCACCGCCCAGCGCGCGTTCCTGCGCAACTACGCACGAGGGGAGGCCTACCTCTCCGAGGCCCCGACGATGTGGGACGTGACCTTCCAGACCGCGGTGGCCCAGGCTGAGCTGGAGGCCCGCGAATACCCCGGCCACTACTACCGGGTGGCCTTCCACCCCACGATCCCTGAGGCGGCTCAGGCGGGGGTCGCCTCCGCCCCGGGACCGGTCTACATCGAGACGACCCGGCCCGAACTCATCCCGAGCGTCTGCGCGCTCATCGCTCATCCCGACGACGAGCGGTACGCCCCCCTGTTCGGCACCACCGTCACCTCGCCGGTGTTCGGCGTGGAGATCCCCGTGCTCCCCCATGTGGCCGCCGAGAAGGACAAGGGCGCGGGCATCGCGATGTGCTGCACCTTCGGCGACCTCACCGACGTGCAGTGGTGGCGCGAACTGGACCTGCCGATGCGCGTGGTGCTGCAGCGCGATGGACGCCTCCAGGCCGAGGCGCCCGCGTGGCTGGCCAATCCGGCCCCCTACGCCGAGCTCGCCGGAAAAACCACTTTCGGTGCCCGCGAGGCGATGGTGGGCCTGCTGCGCGCATCCGGCGACCTGGACGGCGAACCCCAGCCCACGCAGCGGATGGCGAACTTCTATGAGAAAGGCGACAAGCCGCTCGAGATCGTCTCCACCCGGCAGTGGTACATCGGCAACGGCGGCCGGGACGCCGCCCTGCGCGAGCGCCTCCTCCAGCGGGGCGACGAGCTCGCCTGGACGCCGGACCACATGCGTCACCGGTACGCCAACTGGGTCAACGGGCTGCACGGCGACTGGCTCATCAGCCGTCAGCGCTTCTTCGGCGTCGCGTTCCCGGTGTGGTACCCGGTGGACGCCGACGGCGAGCCGGTCTACGACCGGCCGATCCTCGCCGAGGAGGCGTCCCTTCCCGTCGACCCGGCCTCGCAGCCCGCCCCTGGATTCTCCGAGGAGCAGCGCGGGGTGCCCGGCGGCTTCGTCGGCGACCCCGACATCATGGACACCTGGGCGACCAGCTCGTTGACCCCGCAGCTCGCCTGCGGCTGGGAGTCCGACGACGAGCTGTGGCAACTGACCTTCCCCATGGACATGGCACCTCAGGCCCACGACATCATCCGGACCTGGCTGTTCAGCCGCGTCGTCCGCGCCCACCTCGAGCACGACTCGCTGCCGTGGAAGCGCGCGACCATCTCGGGGTTCGTGGTGGACCCCGACCGCAAGAAGATGAGCAAGTCCAAGGGCAACGTGGTCGTCCCGACCGAGATCCTCGACCGGTTCGGGGCGGACGCGGTGCGCTGGCGGGCCGCGATGGCCCGGCCGGGCATGGACTCCCCCTTCGACGAGACCCAGATGAAGGTCGGGCGTCGTCTCGCGATGAAGATCCTCAACGCCAGCAAGTTCGTGCTGGGCATCGCGGCCACGGACGGACAGGTGCCCGAGGCGTCCGCCATCACCGAGGCGTCCGACCGCGCGATGCTCGCCGCCCTGGCTCGGGTGGTCGAGGCCGCGACCAAGGCGTTCGACGCGTTCGACTACAGCACCGCGCTCGAGGCCGCCGAGAAGTTCTTCTGGACGTTCTGCGACGACTACCTCGAGCTCGTCAAGGAGCGCGCCTACGGCGCCCAGGGGCCGGACGCCGCGGCGTCCGCCCGCGCGGCGCTGGCCGGCGCCCTCGATGTCCTGCTGCGGCTGTTCGCGCCGTTCATGCCGTTCGTGACCGAAGAGGTCTGGTCGTGGTGGCGGACCGGGTCGGTGCACCAGGCCACGTGGCCGGTCGCCGACGAGCTCCCCGCCGGCGGTGACGCGGCGCTGCTGGACGACATCTCGGCCGCGCTCATCGGCATCCGCGGCGCCAAATCGAATGCGAAGGTCTCGATGAAGACCGCGCTGAGCTCGGCGTCCATAGCGGGCCCCCCGGACGCCGTCCAACGCCTGCGCGCGGTCGAGGCGGACCTCCGGGCGGTCGGTCGGGTCATCGCCCCTCTGACCTGGGGCACCGCCGAATCGGTCACCGTGACGGCCGCCGTGGAGCCCTCCCCGGCTTCTTAGCCGGGGGCGCCGGCGTGAGCGCCGAATTCATCAACCTGGCCGTCTTGGTCGCCGCCGGCGTCCTGATCGCCGGTGTCGTCGTCGTCCGCCTCTCCTACCACAGCAGCCTTCCGAGCCTGCTGTGGTACCTGTTCATCGGTCTGGCTATCGGCGAGGCCGGGCTCGGCATCCGGTTCGACGACGTCGACCTGACCCGCACGGTGGGCACGCTCCTGCTCGCCCTCATCCTGGTGGACGGGGGGCTGACCACCCGGTGGGACACGATCCGCCCCATCGTGTCCCGGTCGGCGGTGCTCGCCACGCTCGGCGTCCTGATCACGGTCGCCGTCACGTCGGCGATCGCCTACGCGCTGCTGGGCGTGGATCTGCGCACCGCGGTGCTGTTGGGCTCAGTGGCCGCTTCGACCGACGCCGCGGCGACGTTCTCGGTCCTCCGGAAGCTCCCCGTCAAGCCGACCACGCGGGCGACCCTCGAGGCCGAGTCCGGGTTCAACGACCCGCCGGTCATCGTCATCGTCACCGTGGTCACCTCCGACGCGTGGCTGGCCCCCTCCCCCCTGGCCATGGCCGCGATCGGCTCCTACCAGTTGCTCGTCGGTGCCGCCGTCGGCCTGGCGCTCGGCTGGGTCGGCGCCAAGCTGCTGGGCCGCAGCGCCCTCCCCGTGTCCGGCCTGTACCCGCTGGGCATCCTGTCGGTGGCGATGCTGTCGTTCTCGCTCGGCGGCCTGCTCGGGGCGTCCGGGCTGATGGCGTGCTACGCGGCCGGGCTAGTGCTCGGCAACGCCGCGATCCCGCACCTGCGCACCAGCAGGGGCTTCACCGACTCGGCGTCGTGGCTGGCCCAGATCGGCCTGTTCGTCATGCTCGGCCTGCTCAGCAGCCCGGCCCGACTCCCCGCCGCCATCCCCACCGCCCTGGTGATCGGGGTGGGCCTGACCTTCGTCGCCCGCCCGCTGGCGGTGGCCCTGTGCCTGACCCCGTTCCGGGTGCCCTGGCGAGAGCAGGCCTTCGTCGCCTGGGCCGGGCTGCGCGGCGCGGTGCCCATCGTGCTGGCCACGATTCCCCTGACGATGATGCTGCCGTCGGCGCCGCTGATCTTCGACACGGTGTTCCTCCTCGTGGTCGTGATGACGTTGGTCCAAGGCCCGCTCCTGCCCGCGGTTGCCCGCTGGACAGGCATGATCGTGCCGGACGCCGACCGCGAGCTGGACGTCGAGTCGGCTCCGCTTGAGGAGGCCGGCGTCTCGCTGCTCAAGTTCGAGGTCCGCGAGTCCTCGCGGCTGGCCGGGCTCGACGTCGGGGACCTGATGTTGCCCTCGGCCGTCAGCGTGGTGATGGTGCTGCGCGACGGTCAGGTCATCGTGCCCACCCGCACCACGCGGTTACGCACCCGCGACGGTCTGGTCGTCGCCGCCCCAGACGACGCGATCGCTTCCACTCAGGCCCGGCTGCGCGCCATCAGTCGCGGGGGACGCCTGGCGCGCTGGCACGATCTCCTCCACCGGAGCCCGACCGAACCACCTCCGGACGCCTGAGGCCCGGTTACCTGGCCGAGGCCCGGCGCGCCCGCGAACGCAACAGGCGCGTCTTCGGCAGCCGCTGGGAAGTGACGGGCGCCTGACGCCGCTGGTGGCGTGGCTCCGTGGATCTTGACGCAAGCTTCACCAGCGGAGAACGTGTGCGCAGCGGACGTGCGTCCGCCGCGAGGGGGAAGGCGATGGCAACGCAATCGGGTGAGCCGGCGATCGGTTCGACGATGCGCGCCTGGCGCGTACGCACGCCCGGGTCGCTGGTAACTGAACCCCTGGAGCTCGTCGAGGCGACCGTCCCCGAGCCTGGGCCGGGCGAGGCGCTGGTGCGCGTGCTCACCTGTGGCGTGTGCCGGACCGACCTCCATGTCGCCGAGGGCGACCTGCCCGTTCACCGCCCGCACGTCACGCCGGGCCACGAGGTCGTCGGACTGGTTGTCGGCCACGGCGAGCCGACGCACTCCGGATCCGGCCACCGGTTCCCGGTCGGCGACCGGGTTGGCATCCCCTGGCTGCGGACCACGTGCGGGGTGTGCCGCCTGTGCCGTGCCGGTCGGGAGAACCTGTGCCCCGCCTCGCGCTACACGGGGTGGGACGCCGACGGCGGCTACGCCGAGTACGCGACCGTGCCCGAGTCGTTCGCCTACCGCATCCCGGACGCCTTCGGCGACACCGCCGCGGCGCCGCTGCTGTGCGCCGGCATCATCGGGTACCGCGCTCTGCGGCGCGCCAACGTGCCACCCGGGGGGCGGCTGGGCCTCTACGGCTTCGGGGGCTCGGCTCACCTGACCGCCCAGCTGGCCCTCCGCCAGGGCATCGAGGTGCACGTGCTGACGCGCGGGAGCGGTGCGCGGGCGCTGGCGCGCCGGCTGGGCGCGGCCTCGGTGGGCGAGTCGCACGAGCGGCCGCCGGTGCCGCTGGACTCGGCCATCCTCTTCGCCCCCGCCGGCGACATCGTGCCGGTGGCTCTGGGCGCTCTCGCCCCGGGCGGCACGCTCGCGGTCGCCGGCATCCACCTCTCCGACATCCCCTCGCTCGGCTACCAACGCCACCTCTTCCACGAGAGGACGCTGACCTCGGTGGAGTCGAACACCCGTCGCGACGGGGAGGAGTTCCTGGAGCTGGCCGCCCGTTTGGGCGTCCACGCCGAAACCACGTCGTGGGCCTTCGAGGACGCGCCGGCAGCACTCGCCCACTTGGCGGCCGGCGACGTCCGCGGCGCTGGGGTGCTGCAGGTCGCCCAGTAGGCGCCCCGCAGCTACAGACGCAGGACGCGCCGTGGGTTACGGTCGAGGGGTGGACGAACCTGCAGGTGCGGGCCCGGCCCCTGACGGCGCCGGCCCACCCTGGCACACCCGAGAGGTCGACGCGGCCTACGCGGCCCTTGAGGCCGGCCCAGACGGGTTGAGCTCGCCCGAGGCGTCCGCCCGGTTGGAGCGGTTCGGTAGCAACGAGCTCGCGGCGGCGAAGCGGGTGCCGCCGTGGCGCATCCTCGTCGACCAGTTCCGGAACGTGTTGATCCTGATCCTGCTCGCCGCGACGGCGCTCTCGTTCGTGATGGGGCACGGCGTAGAGTCGATCGTGATCGCGGTCATCGTGCTCTTCGCGGTCATCCTCGGCTTCGTCCAGGAGTACCGCGCCGAGCGGGCCATCGAGGCGCTGCGCGAGATGGCCGCCCCCACGGCTGCCGTGCTGCGCGACGGCGCCGAGACGCAGATCGACACCCGCGACATGGTCCCCGGCGACGTGGTGCTCCTTCGCCCCGGCGATCGCGTGCCGGCGGACGCCCGCGTCGTCGAGTCGGTCAACTTGATGGCCGACGAGGCCCCCCTGACGGGCGAATCCGTGCCCGTGGACAAGCAGGTCGACCCCCTGCCGGACGCCGACCTGGCTGTCGGCGACCGGACCAACATGGTGCACGCGGGCACCGCGGTGACCTACGGGCGCGGCCGCGCGGTGGTCGTTGCCACGGGGATGGGCACTGAGTTCGGTCGGATCGCCCAGCTCTTGGCCGACGTGGAGGCCGGCCGGACGCCGCTGCAGAAGAACCTGGACCGGGTCGGGTCGGTGCTCGCGCGCGCCGCCCTGGTCGTGGTCGTCGTGATCGTCGTGCTCGGGCTCCTGCGCGGACAGCCGCTGATGGAGATGGTTCTGTTCGGGATCGCGCTCGCCGTCGCCGTCGTTCCCGAGGCGCTCCCGGCCGTGGTGACGATCTCGCTCGCGATCGGGATCCAGAAGATGGCGCGACGCCACGCGCTGATCCGCCGACTGCCGGCGGTCGAAACCCTCGGCAGCACGTCCGTGATCTGCTCCGACAAAACGGGCACGCTGACGCGGGACGAGATGACGGTGCGCCGGGTCTGGGTGGCCGGCGAGGTCTGGGACGTCGGCGGCTCCGGCTACGAGCCTGAGGGTCGCTTCTCCACGGACGCCGGCGCCACGGCCCCGACGCCGCCCCTGGAGCGGCTGCTGACGGCGGCCGCGCTGGCCTGCGACGCGGAGCTGCGTCAATCCCCCGACGGCTGGCAGG